>CAYQPD010000036.1:19358-20697 GCA_964419305.1 uncultured Rhodobacter sp. | reverse complement strand
ACGGTCACGAATTTCAGCATCGGTTGCCTGGCCATGACAGCACCTTTCGGTCGAATTCAGCGGGTGCGCCTTGATACTGCGGGTCTTTTGAAAATAAAAGTCAGTATGCGTTACCTATTTGCGGGATTTATTCGCGATAGGTCAAGATTTCTGCCAGATTCTTGCCATACAAGGTCAGCAACTTTTACCTATCACCTCAAAGCCCCCACAGCAGCGCCCCCAGCGCCACTGAGCCCACGATGATTCGCCACCAGCCGAACAGGCCGTAGCCATGGCGCGTGATGTAACCCAGCACCGATTTGACCACCACAACCGCCACCACGAAGGCGACCGCAAAGCCCACCGCGATCTCGCTGACCGCACTCAGGTCCAGCACATCGCGGTTCTTGTAAAGATCGTAGGCAAAGGCCCCGGCCATGGTCGGCATCGACAGGAAGAACGAAAATTCCGCCGCCGCCCGCTTGCCCACGCCCAGCAACAAGGCCCCAACGATGGTGGACCCCGAGCGCGAAACGCCCGGAATCATTGCCAGCGTTTGCGCCAGGCCGATCACCAGCGCCGCCCCCAATGGCACATCCATCGCGTCGTTGTAGCGCGGCGTCAGCGTCATCCGATCGACCACCAGCAGCACGATGCCCCCGAGGATCAGCATCACCGCAATCAGCATCGGGGTCTCGAACAGCACGTTCTTGATGAAATCATGCGCCAGCACCCCGATCACCACGGCAGGCAGAAACGCCAGCAGCACCGCCGCAATGAAGCGCCGCGCCTTGGGGTCGTGCGGCGCGGTGGAAAACACCTGCCACAGCTTCGCGGCATAGACCGCCAGCAAGGCCAGCACCGAGCCAAGCTGGATCACCACCTCGAAGGTCTTGCCCGCGCTGTGAAAGCCCAGAAAATGCCCGGCCAGCAGCAGGTGCCCGGTCGAGGACACCGGAATGAATTCCGTCAGCCCCTCGATCAGGCCAAGGAACCCGGCGACAATCGTCGCATCAGCCACGGCTCAGACCTTCCGCAGGGTCTTGGACGAGTTCTTGATCGCCGCAAACTGCCCGGCCGGGCGCGTGGTCCACAGGTATTCCGGCAGCACGGCGGCAACCGAGGCAGGCACGATACCCAGCTCGGCAAAGCCCCTGGCACCCGGTGCCACGACATTGTCATGCGCGAGGTTCGTGACCTGATCGCGGGTCAGCACCTGGTTGGTAATCAGTTGCAGCGACAACTTCTGGACCATGTCAAAGCCGAACGCCATGATCCGCGCCACGAAGAACGGAATATCCATCACCAACTGGTGGCGCTGCACCACCGCCAGCATCTGCTGCATCAGGTCGGTCAGGCT
>CAYQPD010000036.1:16544-19258 GCA_964419305.1 uncultured Rhodobacter sp. | reverse complement strand
TTGACCACCGCATCGGCCCCCTGCATCACGGCGCGCACGCTGGCCTCGTTGCGGATGTTGCACAGCACCGGCTCGACCTGGCCAACCACCCCGTAGGGGCGCACGAACAGCGCCTCGTTGGGGCGGCGCACCGCCACCCGCACCCGCCAGCCCTGCTGCGCCATGCGCTGCGCAATGTGACGCCCGACGAAACCCGAACCACCATAGATCGTGACCAGCTTGCTCATCTGCAATGCCCTTTGGGATAGCTGCGATTACGCCCGCATCCATAACTTTTCAGGGCGTTGCAAACAAGCGCCATTCGTGGGCGCGAATTTTCCCCAGACCCCGTTGACAGTCTCGCTACGCGCCTTTACATCGCCCTTCACGACACCGGCCCAGGTGGCGGAATTGGTAGACGCGCACGGTTCAGGTCCGTGTGCCGCAAGGCGTGGAGGTTCGAGTCCTCTCCTGGGCACCATCGATCCTTCGTGCCAATTCGAAGGATGAAACCGTGACAATCCACTTTTATCACAACGACTTGCCCGACGGGCTGACGCTTGGCCCGGTGGTCGCGATCGACACCGAGACGATGGGGCTTGACCCGCGCCGCGACCGCCTTTGCCTGGTGCAGATGTCGTCGGGCGACGGCAATGCCCACCTTGTGCAGATCGCCAAGGGGCAAATCAGCGCACCCAATCTGGAACGCCTGCTGACCGACCCCGATGTGCTGAAACTGTTTCATTTCGGCCGCTTCGACATCGCCGCGCTGAAGCAGGCCTTCGGGGTGGTGACGGCCCCGGTCTGGTGCACCAAGATCGCGGCCAAGCTGGTGCGCACCTTTACCGACCGCCACGGGCTGAAATACCTGCTGGCCGATCTGGTGGGGGTTGATGTCTCGAAACAGCAGCAGACCTCGGATTGGGGGTCCGAGACGATCAGCGCCGCGCAGAAAGACTACGCCGCCTCGGATGTGCTATACCTGCACCGGCTGAAGGCGGCGCTCGAGGCGCGGCTGATCCGCGAAGGGCGGCTGGAACTGGCGCAGCGCTGCTTCGATTTCCTGCCGACGCGGGCAGAGCTTGATCTGATGGGCTGGAATGATCCGAATGACCTCTTCCACCACTGACTTTCTGGCCACCGGCCGCCGGGTGATCGCCCGCGAGGCCGCCGCCCTGACCCTGCTGGCGGATGCCCTCGGGCCCGGCTTTGGCGCGGCGGTCGAGCTGATCCTGGCGGCCAGGGGCCGGGTGATCGTGTCGGGCATGGGCAAATCGGGCCATATCGCGCGCAAGATCGCCGCCACCTTCGCCAGCACCGGCACGCCGGCGCAGTTCGTCCACCCCGCCGAGGCCAGCCATGGCGATCTGGGCATGGTGATGCGCGGCGACGTGGCCTTGCTGTTGTCGAATTCCGGCGAGACCCCCGAGCTGGCCGACCTGATCGCCCACACAAGGCGGTTCGACATTGCGCTGATCGGGGTGGCGGGGCGCGAAGGCTCGACCCTGCTGCGCCAGGCGGATGTGGCGATCTTGCTGCCGCCCGCCGCCGAGGCCTGCGATCAGGGTATCGTGCCCACCACCTCGACCACCATGACGCTGGCGCTGGGCGACGCGCTGGCGATCGCGCTGATGGAGCACCGCCATTTCACCCCCGATCAGTTCCGGGTCTTTCACCCCGGCGGCAAGCTCGGGGCGCGGCTGCTGACGGTGCGCGATCTGATGCACAGCGAGCTGCCGCTGGTGCCCGGCCCGACCCCGATGCGCGAGGCCCTGCTGACCATGAGCCGTCAGGGTTTTGGCGTGGTGGGCGTGACCGATGACACAGGCGCGCTGGCGGGGGTGGTGACCGACGGCGACCTGCGCCGCCACATGGACGGGCTGCTGACCCTGACCGCCGCGCAAGTGATGACACCATCGCCGCGCACCATCGGGCCGGACGCGCTGGCGCAAAAGGCGGTGGCGGTGATGAACGAACGCAAGATCACCGCGCTGTTCGTGGTCGATCCGGCCGGCAGCCGGGCCGCCGTCGGCCTGATCCACATTCACGACTGCCTGCGTGCCGGAGTGGCATGATGCCCGCGAACGCGCCCGGCAACCTGCATTCCCGGCTGGTGGTCTGGCTCAAGGTGGTGCTGCCGCTGCTGGCGCTGGCCATTCTGTCCACCCTGTTCCTGGTGTCGCGCCGGATCGACCCTGCCGATGCCATTCCCTATGCCACGGTCGATGTCGCCGACCGCATCCGCGAGCCGCGGATGACCGCGCCGGTCTATGCCGGCCGCACCAGCGATGGGGCCGACCTTGCGATCACCGCCGACGCCGCCCGCCCCAATGCCGACGAGCGCACCGGCGGCACGGCGCAAGCGCCGCACGCGGTGCTGCAAACCCCGGATGGGACCACGATCACGATCGTGGCGAGGCAAGGCGAACTGGATAATGCCGCCGGGCTGCTGCGGCTGACCGGGGCGGTGGTGATCACCACGTCGTCGGGCTATGTCGCAAACAGCGCAGCCATGACCGCAGCCCTTGACCGCTCCGAGATCATCAGCCCCGGTGCGGTAACAGTGACCGGACCGCAGGGCGTGATCACCGCCGGGCAGATGACCGTGACCGCCATCGCGGCCACGCCCGGCTCCTACGTTGTTGTTTTTACAAATCGCGTGAAGCTGATATACAGTCCGACAAAATAGCTTATTGCCGAGGCAAGTGATGTTGATTTCCCTGCGTGCCCTGTCC
>CAYQPD010000036.1:10261-16444 GCA_964419305.1 uncultured Rhodobacter sp. | reverse complement strand
GCGCTGGCGCTTTCGGGGGGCGAGCGTCGGCGGGTCGAGATCGCCCGCTGTCTGGCGGCCGACCCGAAATACCTGTTGCTGGATGAACCCTTTGCCGGGGTCGATCCGATCGCCGTGGGCGAGATCAGGCATCTGGTGCATGACCTGAAGATCCGGGGCATCGGCGTGCTGATCACCGATCACAATGTGCGCGAGACGCTGGAAATCGTCGATCGCGCCTATATCCTGCATGATGGCGTGGTCCTGATGAGCGGCACCACCGACGAGGTGATCCGCGATGAAACCGTGCGCCGGGTCTATCTGGGCCAGAATTTCCGCATGAGCTGACCTGCCCCGAAGTGATTTGCAGATGGCACCACGAAGCGGTTGACAACTTGGTCCCTTCTGTCGCCAAATATGGTTGATGCGTGTCGAACTCGCCCCGTTCCGAATTGCCAAGGCGGTCGCCCAGCGCCCCTTCCCGGAGTGGTTTGGTCAAGGCCAGACACGCGCAATTTCCGCACGAATTTACCGGCTGGTAACCCTGCATGGCGCAGGATTTGCCACGCCGTCCAAGTGAAGGAGAGGCCATGCGTTACCAGATCAGCGGCAAACAGATCGACATCGGTGAAGCGCTGCAAACCCATGTCAAGGCCGAACTCGGCGAGGTTGTCGAGAAATACGCGCAACGCCCGACCGAGGCCGTGGTGGTGTTTTCCAAGACCGCTTTTGAGTATTATTGCGAGGCGGTGCTGCATCTTTCGACCGGGCTGACCGCCCAGGCTACCGGCCATGCCACTGAAATCTATGCGGCTTTTGAAGCCTGCCGCGAAAAGATGGACAAGCAGCTACGGCGCTACAAGCGTCGCCTGCGCAGCCATTACGCCGACCGCACGGTGCCAGTTGAATTCGAGGATGGTTCCTCGTATATCCTCGCCGCAACGACCGAACCCGAGGATGTCGAACCCGATACGCTTCAACCCATGATCATCGCCGAAATGGAGGCCCGCGTGCCCTCCATCACCGTTGGCGAGGCGGTCATGCAGATGGAGCTGGCCGGGCAGCCATTGTTGGTGTTTCGCAATGAAGGACATGGCGGGGTGAACGTCGTATACCGTCGCGACGACGGGCATATCGGCTGGATCGACCCGCGCAACAGCAAATAACGCACCCGAAGCCGGGCGCAGGACATACGGCGGCTCATGGAACTTTCCAAATTGCTTGCTCCGGGGGCCGTCAGGGTCGTCGGCCAGTTGACCAGCAAGAAGCGTCTCTTCCAGGAACTGGGAGAGATCGCCGCGCAGGCCTATCGCCTGAATGCGTCGGTCGCGACCGATGGCTTGCAGGAACGCGAAAGCCTTGGCCCGACCGGGGTGGGCCATGGCATTGCCCTGCCCCACGCCCGGCTTGAAGAACTGACCGAGATTGTGGCGGTATTTCTGCGGCTGGAAAAACCGCTCGACTACGATTCGGTCGATCGCCAGCCGGTCGATCTGGTGTTCGGGCTGTTTGCCCCCAAGGATTCCGGGGTCGATCACCTGAAGGCGCTGGCGCTGGTCTCGCGCACCATGCGCGATCCCGCGATTTGTGCCAAACTGCGCGCCAACACCGACCCCGACAAGCTGCACGCCATCCTGACCGCCGCGCGCGCCGCGCAGGCGGCCTGAGGCCGGGTCAACGGGGGGCTGCCGCCCCCCGCACCCCCCGCGAGTATTTGCGCAAAGAAGAAATGCCTGGCCGTGGTGACGTCGGGCATGGTCAGTTCAGGCTGGGAGTCCAGGTGCCGAAGCCAAACCCCATGTAGTCGCGCTGATAGGCGTCACGCGCCGCCGCTTCGATCTCGGCGTCATAAATCGCGGTCAGCGGGTGGGGGGCGGATTCCGGCGCTGCCAGCAGCGGCGCGGCGGGCACCCCAAGCTCGGCGGCGAGCCATGCCAGCCCTTCCGCCAGCCGCTCTTCGCGCAGCACCACGTCGGGGCCCTGAAACTGGGCAAAGCCCTGCAACACGGCCGTCTGGCTGGCCCAGTGCGGATCGACGCGCAGTCCGGTCTGGCCCGCGAGATTGAGCTTCAGGAACCGCAGAAAGCCCAGAAAAGCGGCGCGGTGGGCGCGCGCGCTCTGGCGTTGGCCGGGGGCGGGCAGGTCGATCTGATAGATTCTTGCCAGCGCTGCCCGCATCTCGGGCATCGCATCGCCAAGGATCTGGCGGCAAAATACCGCGTGGGCGCGCGCCACCGGATGGCGCAGAACGGTGAAACTGCGGTGCGGGGTGTGGGATCGCTTCCACTGGCGCAGCGACTTTTGCACGAAATCGCCGGTCAGCCCGCCGCTGCCAAGCGCCGCCAGCCATTCGGTGACCGCCACCTCGGGGCCGCCGCGCAGCGGCATATACAAAAGTCCCGCCCCGCTGGCCGCGACAAAGCCCGGAATTGCGGCCCTGCGCCGGGGCTCGAAATTCGGGGTGCGCGCCAGATTGAAGCGGTCAAGTCGCGCTAGCGCAGTTGTCATCTCGGCCGGGTTAAGCACCTTCTCGGAAATTTCCTCGGGATTTTGCTTCTTGAGGGTCTCGTCCAGCGCTTCAAGCCGCCCCTCGACCCCAAGAAACTGCGCCAGTCCGTTCAGCACCGCCAAGTCCGAAATATCTTCATAGTCGATGTAAAAGGCGGTCTGCCCGCTGGTTTGCAGCCCGTGCATCAGCCTGATCTGGAAATCCTGCAACATTGACAGATGCTGCTCGAACTCGCGCCCGTCGAACCGCACCCGGCTGGTTTTCAACTTGCTGGCGTTGGTCAGCTTCCACTGTCCGGTTTGCTGCGCGATCTTCCATGAGACGTAGCATTCGATCGGGTTGCGGGTCAGGATGATCTTGGCGCAAGCCGGATCGGCCATCACCGCATCGAACACGCGCGGATCGTGGTCGTGAAAGAAACGAAAGCCGGCCAGGCCATCGGTGCGTTGGCGCAGGCGCGCCAGCAGCAACAGGGGATCGGCGGCCCGCGCCGCCAGATCGAACCCGAACAGCGCGGTCTGGTTCTGCCTGCCGATGAAATGGGGATTGAACACCTCGCCGTGGCAGGTCACGCCGGGCAGGCAATTCAGATTGGCCTCGAGGAAATTCGAGCCGGTCCGCATCGCGGCGAACATCACGAAACTGGTGAACCGCGCGGCGCTCACGCTACTTCACCAGATAGGGGCGGCCGCTGCGGGCGGGTGCCGAAGTGGTGTCGTCGCCCACCGGAAAGTCGCCCATCAGCACCGGTTGCATGCCCTGATTGCGCAGGTTCTGCAAGAACAGGCCGAAGCCCGCCAAAGCCGCCAACCGCGGTGCTTCGGTCACGCGGCGCAGGGCACGCGGGTTGATTTCATCAATAATGGTCTGCAACGGCTCCATCGGGTTCTGGACGAATTCCGCCAGCGTCCATATCCGCACCCGCGCCTTGGTCCAGGGCGAGCGCAGGATCGACAGATGTTCCGCCTCGATCTTCTGCAACCGCGCCGCTTCACGGCGAATTTCCGAAAAATTCTGGTTGGAATGGAACAGCGCAACCGCCCAGGCACCGGAAATCACCGAGACCTGGGCATTCCGATCGCGCGCCATGAACCAGCTCGGCGCCTGATTGTCGCGCGGGCCGAACTGGAAACACTGGCGCTCGCCGCGGGTGTTCCAGATCAGGCTGGGCAGAAAGGACTGGGGGTTATAGTCGCGCAGCCTGGCGCTGTCGGACAGGGCACCGTTGTAGATGGTCTCGCCGCCAGCAAATTCGGCCCGCTCGGGCGCGAAAAGATGACCATGCACCCTGGTGCCGACGGTCTTGCCAAGCCAGGTGTCGAAATCCTGAAACACCTCGGCAAAACCCTCGAACACCGAATAGGGCGCAGCGGTCAGCCCGTTTTCCCAATTCTCGTTGGGAAATCGGCTTTGCATGTAAAGCCCGGCGCGGCCCTTGGTGCGGCGCTCGACCGCCTTGGAAAACAGCCGGTCAATCTTGCCGGGGTTGGGTTCGGCCAGGGTCTGGCTGGCCGCATCGGGGGCCAGAAACGTGCGGTAAAGCTTGTCGGCCTGCGACCAGATCTTGCGCGCCACAAAACAATCCGAGCGCCGCAGCAATTGCAGGTGATCATCGTAGAAGATGTGCGGCTTGCCCTGGAAATCGAATTTGGAAAGGGTCAGCGACCGGCTTTCCACATTCACCGAATACTGCCGCACCAGGGTCTGGAAATAGGATTCGTCGGGAATCCACACCCGCTTGAAGTAACGGTCATAGTTGGCCCGCTCGGGGTCTTCCAGCATGGCCGACAGGGTTTGCCGCGTCAGGCACCACCACTGGCTGCCGAGGTGCGGCACCAGTGCGGGCGGAATCCGGCGGCGAAAGTGAAAGCGGCGTTGCAGCGCCACGTAACCGTCGAACAGCCGCCGGTGCTGGCGCCAGGAAAACGGAAACCGCAGGGTGAAGCGCTCAAGGTTCAATCCGCCGATGGTCCAGCCGACATCCTCGGTCGTGACCGATTCGATGAAATCGGTGTGCGGGCGCGCGTCGAGATAGGCCACCAGCTCTGCTACCGGGCGCAGCGGCAGGCACGAGCCTGAGGCCAGATAGACATGGCGCACGGCGGGAAATTCACGCAGCATCACGGTCGCTGCCGCCTGGGTGGCCGCAACCAGGCTGAAGGTGCCCCATTCGCAGGCGTGGCGCTCGGAAAAGCGGATGTCGGGCAGGTCGGAAAGCGCGCGATGCAAACGGGCGTAGTTGGCGCGGTTGACCTTGCGATCGACGTGAATCACCACCGGGCAGCCCCGCGTTGCCCAATGCCGGGCGACCTGCGCCGCGCGGTCCAGCGCGGTGTGGCACAGCATGACGAAGCCGACGGTCATGCGCGCCCCCTCATGCCCAGTTGCCTTTCGACATCAGCCCCAGAATTTCAAGCTGGCGCCAGTTGATGTATTTATCGCTCCACTTGCACCACAGATCGGGCTGATCGTCGAGGGCGGCCTTGTAGGCGCGGTATTCGTGGCTGTTGGCGTAGTGCTGATGCCGCAGCATTTCCTCGTTGGCCTTGACCGCAAAGGTATCAAGAAACTTGGCGTGCAGCAGGCAGCCCGCCGCCTTTTCGCCGCCCCATTCGTCATAGACCAGGTTAAGCCCGCGCGGCAGCAGCATGTGGGTCGAGCTGGCATAGGCATAGCTGCGCTGCCATTTCACCAGCGGCACCTTGTTCAGCGCCGGGGCTCGTTCGGGCATATCGGCAAAGAACATCCGCGCCCGCGGCCCGCCCTGAATCCACAGATTGCCAAACTTGCTGTTGCGCGAAATGGTGTAGTTGCCGCTGTCGAACCAGTTGGCAATCTCGAACGGATCCTGACCTTCGTGGTAGGGCTGCGCCCCGATCGGACCCTTGGGATACATGTCCAGCAGCATCGCCGGAAACGACTTGATCGAGCCCGCATCCAGCCAGTCGGTCAGCGCCCGGATCGGCCTGGTATCGCTGAACGGGTAGATGAAGAATTCATCGGGATCGACCACCAGGGTCCAGTGCCCATGGCCGTAGCGCATCTGCAACCCGTTCAGCCAGTCGGCCCCGAAGCGCGCGCGCTTGTAGCTGCGCTCGGTGGTCCACAGCGACACGTCATCTTGCGGCGCAAGGTATTCGCGCGAGCCGTCATCCGAGCCATTGTCCACGATCAGGAAATGATTGATCCCCATCTCGCGGTAGTATTTCAGGAAATAGGGCAGCCGCACCCGCTCGTTGCGCAGGGTGGAAAACAGCAGGATGTCGGACGGGCGAATGGCCGAGACCCGGCTGACAACGGGCGTCAGCTCGCGCCGCTTGCGCATGGCGCGAAAACGGCAACGCTGGCGTTCAAGCCGCAGCCGGTATCTTGCGATCACTCCCAATCGTTACTATTCCCTGGGGGCCGGATGCCCTTTCACTGGCGTATCAGACGCAATTTAACACGACATTGAAGTGATCCGCCCAGCCCGGCACTTTGCGTGCCTGTCGGTTTTCGCCTCGCCCTTCGCCTGCCGTCATGTTTTTTGCTATTGTTTCCAACCAAGAATAACTGTTTGTGGCGTCAAGGTAAACCGGGTAGTCGCCGAGGGTTTCGCGAAAAACCGCGAGTGCGGCACAAATCACCGGCACATTCAGCGCCATCGCCTCAAGCGGCGGCAAGCCGTAACCCTCGGCCAGGCTGGGAAACAGCAG
>CAYQPD010000036.1:0-10161 GCA_964419305.1 uncultured Rhodobacter sp. | reverse complement strand
TGGTTCTTGCGCGGCTCGATGGTGCCGATCGTCACATAATAGGGGCGCGTCAGATCCAGCCCCGGCGGCAGCAGGTCAGGCTCGGGGCGCGGCACCGGCACGCCAAGCGCGGCCACCACGCCGGGCGGCACCCGACCGAGGGCGGCCAGATGCCGCTCGGTGCGCTCGCGGGTGGCTTCGGTGGTGTGGATCACCAGATCGGCCGCGGCGGCTACCACGGCCAGCTTGCGCGCGAATACCGCCGGGATGCCGGGGCGCGAGAATTCGGGGTGATCAAGCGGAATGGTGTCATGCACCAGCACCACCACCTTTGCCCCCGGAATGCCGTGCACCGCCCGCATCACCCCTTGCGCCAGATCGGCATGGCCGACATTGAGATAGACCGTGCCGCTTGGCAGATGCCGCGACAGCATCCGCCCCAGCAGCGGCCGCATACAACGCGCCAGCGCAACCCGGCGCAGATCGGATTCGGCGCGGGCGCGCAGCGGCTGATCCCAACGACTGATCCGGCCCAGCAGATCAGCCGCCCCCAGCGGTGCAATGCCAGTGGCACAATCCCGCACCATCTGCGCACCCCGACCATCCAGCAGCACAAACCCCAGCGCCGTGCGCACCAGCCCCCACAGCGGCACCGGCCCGGTCGCCAGATGTTCAAGCCAGGCCAGTTCGACCCGATCCACCCCGGTCAGCGCACCGCGCCCCAGCCGCGACACCAGCCGCGTCAGATCCAGCAGCCAACCGGGCGGGGCTGCGCCCACGGCCTATTGCGCCGCTTTCTGTTGCGCCATCATGTCATTGAGATAGGCATAAAACTCGTCGCGCAGATCGGCGCGCGCCAGTCCGAACGCCACGGTGGCCTGCAGGAAGCCGGCCTTGGAGCCGCAATCATAGCGCTGGCCGCGAAAGCGAAAGCCGTAAACCTGATCCGGCCCATCCGCTTCGGCGGCAATCGCGTCGGTCAACTGAATCTCGCCCCCCGCCCCCTGTTTCGCGCGATTGAGGTTGATCAATACCTGCGGCGACAGGATATAGCGCCCGATCACCGCAAGGTTGGACGGCGCGTTTTCGGCTTTCGGCTTTTCCACCATGCCCTTGACCCGCACGATCGCGCCCATGTCCTCGGCCACGTCAAGCATGCCGTAGGACGAGGCCTTTTCGGGCGACACTTCCATCGCGGCCACCATGTTGCCGCCGGTCTCGCCGTAAGCCTCGACCATCTGTTGCAGACAGGGTTTTTCGGCGGCGATCACGTCGTCGGGCAAGAGCACGGCGAAGGGTTCGTTGCCGATCAGGCGCCGCGCGCACCACACCGCATGACCTAAGCCCAGCGCCCGGTTCTGGCGCACGTAGGCAATCGCGCCGCTGTCCATGTTGGTGTCGCGCAAAATCTCGAGCAACTCGGTCTTGCCCGCACGGCGCAGGGTGTTTTCCATTTCGGGCGAGTGGTCGAAGTAGTCTTCAAGCGCCGATTTCCCGCGCGAAGTGACAAAGATGAAGTCCCGGATGCCGGCCGCGCGCGCCTCGTCGATGGCGTATTGGATCAACGGGCGGTCAACCAGGGTCATGATCTCTTTCGGGATCGACTTGGTGGCGGGCAAAAAGCGGGTGCCCATTCCGGCGACGGGAAAGATTGCCTTGGTGACCTTCTTGATCTTCATTGCTTACCCTTCACGCTTGAACACTACTGGTGCGCGCCACATTCGCACCTGCATTTGCGTATTGCACGACAATCTGACCAAATTTGGGTTAATTGTTGCCCGTCATGGCACTATTACGCAACTGTCCTTAACAGAAACAGCGGCGAAAAGTCACTCGTGGGGCAACCCGGTCAAGCCTGACGCTGCGTCAAGCGGGCGCAGCGCCGCGATCCGCCGACACTCCGCCTTGATCCGCGCACTGAACCGCCACCAGCGAAACCACCGCCCACCGCGCTCGGCCTGCCCGAACAACCCGCCGCCCTGCCACCAGTAGCCCTCAAGGCAAAAGACGTGAAGGTGCCGCCGGATGCTGGGATCAAGGCAGAACACCGTCACGATCCTGCCCTGCGCCAGCGCCGCGCGTGCCTGCGCTGCCAGTCGTCGCCGCTGCCAGATCCGGCCCGCGATCACGCAACCCGCGCGCGGACCGCAGCCCGGCAGCGCCACCAGCGGCAACGGGGTCGCGACCAGCGGCTGCAACGCGGCAAGCGGCCGACGCGCGCCTTCGACCAGACCGCTGGCCAGACTGGCCATCAGCCGCGCCACGTCGCGCGGCTCGATCCGCCCCTCCTGCATCAGGCGCAGCACCCGCGCCCGCTGCGCCGCAACATGCCGGGCGGTCGCGGTGCCATCGCCACCATGGCGGCGCAGGAAACAGGCGATGCTGGCACCGATTTCGACCAGATCAACCGGCACCCGATCGGGCGCGCGCCGGGAACTGACCTCTGATCCGTGATGAACCTGGGCCAGCGGCACCACCGCCGTCAGCCCGCCCCGCGCCGCCAGCCGCAGGTTCACATCGGCCTCGTCGAGATAGTAGTGATAGCCGGGGTCGAAGCCGCCGATCGCCAGCAGGTCGTCGCGGCGAAAGGCGCAATTGGTGCCCTGGGTCTTGACCGCCCGCTGCGCATTGCCGGGATGCAGGGTGACCGCGGCTTCGTCCACCGCCAGGGCATGATCCCAGCCCGAGGCATCCACGCTCAGGGCCTTCCACTGCAACGAAATCCCGTTGCGCCCGCGCACGAACCCACCCGCCTGCACTACCCGCGCGTCCGCAAAGGGGGCGGCCAGCCGGGTCAGCCAGGTCGGCTCGGGCACCGCATCATCGTCGATGAAGGCCACCACCGGGGCGCTGGCCAGCCCCAGCCCAAGGTTGCGCGCAGCCGCGATATTGGCCTGATCGAAGGTCGCCAGCTTCAGCACCAGAGCGCTGGCCCGCACTACCGCGCAGGCAGCCGGATCGGCCACCACGATCACCTCGAAGGCCGGGTGATCCTGCTGCGCCAGCCCGGTCAGACAGCGCATCAAGGCCTCGGGACGCCCGCGGCTGACCACGATCACGCTGACCGGGCGGTCGGTCATGCGACGTGCATCTCGGCCATCATCGCCTCAAGCCGGGGCACGTCTTCGGGGTTGTTCAACTCCCAGAACTGACGCCCGCGCGCCTGCACCTGAACGCACAGCACGGCGCGGCCGTTTTCGAGAAAGCGCAACTGCTCCAGCCCTTCCAGCCGTTCCAGCGGCCCCATCGGCCAGCCCGGATAGGCGGCCAGCGCGGCGGGGCGGTAGGCATAGACCCCGACATGGTGAAACACCGGCGTCGGCTCGTCGTCGCCGTAGCTGCGCCCGGTGTAGGGGATCACTTCCTTCGAGAAATAAAGCCCGCGCCCGCCCGCCCCGAACACCGCCGTGGTGCCCCCCACCCGGCCCTCGCGCCGGTCGGCCAGAAAGTCGCGCACCGCCCGCCCGTCGCAGCGCAGCACCGGGGTCGCGATCTCGGCCCCCGGGTCGGCGCGCAGCCCCGCGATCAGGTCTTCGACGAACCACGCCGGGGTCAGCGGGGCGTCGCCTTGCAGGTTGACCACGATGTCGTGCCCCGGCAAGGCCGCCGCCACTTCGGCGCAGCGCTCGGTGCCGTTCTGGCAGGCGGCCGAGGTCATCACCACTTCGGCCCCGAACCCTTCCGCCGCCCGACGGATGCGGTCGTCATCGGTGGCCACCACCACCCGGTCCACCCCCTGCACCGCCATCGCGGCCTCCCACGAACGCTGGATCAGGGTCTTGGCCACCCCACCGGCACCGCGCAGCGCGACCAGCGGCTTGCCCGGATAGCGGGTCGAGGCATAACGGGCGGGGATCGCGATCAGGACCGGCATGTCACACCTTCAAGTTTACGCCGGGGGCATAGGCGATGAAGAACGGATTGTCCCAACCCGGCTTGCCGTAAGTCAGGGTCTGATGGTCATCAAACCGCACCACCTGGCCACCGGCACCGCGCAGCACCGCATCCCCCGCTGCGGTATCCCATTCCATGGTGCGCCCCAGCCGCGGGTAAAGATCGGCCTCGCCGCTGGCCACCAGACAGAATTTCAGGCTGGAGCCGGCGCTGGTCATGTCTCTGACCGCATATTTGCCGATATAGGCATCGGTCGCGCCGTCGCGGTGCGATTTCGAGGCCACCACCATCAGGCCCGCATTGTCGGGCTTCGACACCCCGATCACCCGGCACGGCCCCGGCTCATCAAGGTCAAAAGCCCCGGTTTCCTCGACCGCCAGCCCATCGGCACGGGTGTAGAACAGCCGCCCCTTGGCGGGGGCATAAACCACGCCGCGCAGCGGCACGCCGTTCTCGACATAGGCGATGTTGACAGTGAAATCGCCGCGGCGCTGGACAAACTCCTTGGTGCCATCCAGCGGATCGACGATCAGAAAGGTGGTGGCCGTCAGGGCATGGCTGGCGGCCTGTTCTTCGGTGATCAGCACCAGACCCGGGAATTCCGCCCTGAGCCCGGCCGAGATCAGGGCATCGGCCGCCTCGTCGGCTTCGGTCACCGGGCTGGCGTCGGATTTGCTGCGCACCTCGAACGCGGGCCCGTCGTAAACCTGCATGATCCGGTCGCCCGCCTCGAGGGCAAGACGACGAATGACGGGGATCAGACGATCAAAATCCATGACACACTCCGGCGCGCGGGGGAGGCCAAGCCACCCGATTGATAAAAAACCCGAACCTCCTTATCATCGCTTGCTAAGGGAACGGCAAGATTTCCCGCGCCATATGGCAACACGACCCCAAGTCACAGGTAACCGCCCGCATGTTTCGCCCCGCCATCAGGCAAAGTCCGGTCCGCACCGCCTTTGGCCTGGCCGAGCTGATCTTTCACGTCGCGGTGCGCCATGTCCGCAAAAGCCACCGCAACGCGCTGGTCGGGCTGCTGATCAACATCCTTCAGACCGTGATGATGGTAGCGGTGTTCTGGCTGATGTTCACCATCCTGGGCATGCGCCGCAGCACCATCCGGGGCGATTTCCTGCTTTATCTGATGTCCGGCATCTTCATGTTCATGACCCATACCAAGACCATCGTGGCAATTGTGGGTGCCGACGGGCCGACTTCGCCGATGATGAAGCACGCGCCGATGAACACCATCGTGGTGATCGCCGCCACCGCCCTCGGCTCGCTTTACACCCAGATCCTGTCGGCGGCGGTGGTGCTTTACTTCTATTCCGCCGCCTTCGTTCCGCTGACCATAGAACAGCCGGTCGGCATGATGGGAATGGTGCTGCTCTCATGGGGCACCGGGGTGGCGATCGGGATGATGCTGCTGGCGGCCAAGCCCTGGGCCCCGGACGCGATCTCGATGATCACCACGATCTACCAGCGCGCCAACATGATCGCTTCGGGAAAGATGTTCGTGGCCAATGCCATGCCCTCTTTCGTGCTCAGAATGTTCGACTGGAACCCGTTGTTCCACACCATCGACCAGGCGCGGGGCTTCATCTTTCTGAACTACCACCCGCACTATTCCTCGATCAGCTACCCGGTCAAGGTGATGATCATCTGCGCCATGATCGGGCTGATGGGTGAATTCTATACCCGCAAGCATGCCTCGGTCAGTTGGGGTGCCAAGGGGTGAGTGCCCGACCCGTGGCAAAACCGGTGCCGCGCCCCGATCCACCACCGTTTTTCCCCGATTTCGCGCTATTTTGAGGGTGCTGTCGCGCTTGCAGGGGTGCCGCACCCTCCTTATATACCCCGCAGACAACCGGACGCGGCCCGAGGGCTGCACCGGATCGTTTGGGATCGGGGGTCAGGGGCCGCAACGGGCCTGACCCTTACAACATCGCCTAGCAATGAGGTAGCTTATCATGGCCAAAGTCATCGGGATTGACCTCGGGACCACCAACTCTTGCGTCGCCATCATGGATGGGGCACAGCCGCGGGTGATCGAAAACGCCGAAGGCGCGCGCACCACGCCCTCGATCGTCGGTTTTACGGAAAACGAGCGTCTGGTCGGCCAGGCCGCCAAGCGTCAGGCCGTCACCAACCCCTCGAATACCATTTTCGCGGTGAAACGCCTGATCGGGCGGCGCCTCGACGACATGCATCTGGCCAAGGACAAGAAGAACCTGCCCTATGCGCTGGTCAACGGCGGCAATGGTGACGCCTGGGTCGAAGTGCGCGGCGCGAAATACTCGCCCAGCCAGATCAGCGCCTTCATCCTGCAAAAGATGAAGGAAACCGCTGAAAGCTACCTTGGCGAGGAAGTGACGCAGGCCGTCATCACCGTGCCCGCCTATTTCAACGACGCCCAACGCCAGGCCACCAAGGACGCGGGCAAGATCGCGGGTCTTGAAGTGCTGCGCATCATCAACGAACCCACCGCCGCAGCGCTGGCCTATGGGCTCGACAAGAAGGAATCGAAAACCATCGCGGTCTATGACCTTGGCGGCGGCACTTTCGACATCACCATTCTGGAAATCGACGATGGCCTGTTTGAAGTGAAATCGACCAACGGCGACACCTTCCTTGGTGGTGAAGATTTCGACATGCGCATCGTCAACTACCTGGCCGACGAGTTCAAAAAGGAACACGGCGTTGACCTGACGCTCGACAAGATGGCGCTGCAACGGCTGAAGGAAGCCGCCGAAAAGGCCAAGATCGAGCTCAGTTCGGCGGCCCAGACCGAAATCAACCAGCCCTTCATCAGCATGGACCGCAACTCGGGCCAGCCGCTGCACCTGGTGATGAAACTGACCCGCGCCAAGCTGGAAAGCCTGGTGGGCGATCTGATCAAGGCCTCGATCAAACCCTGTCAGGCGGCGCTGAAAGATGCCGGCGTCGGAATCGGCGACATCGACGAGGTGGTTCTGGTCGGCGGCATGACCCGGATGCCCCGCGTGGTCGAGGAAGTGACCAAGTTCTTCGGCAAGGAACCCCACAAGGGCGTGAACCCGGATGAGGTGGTGGCGCTGGGCGCCGCGATTCAGGCCGGCGTGCTGCAAGGCGACGTCAAGGACGTGGTGCTGCTGGATGTGACCCCGCTCAGCCTCGGGATCGAAACCCTGGGCGGCGTGTTCACCCGCCTGATCGACCGCAACACCACCATCCCGACCAAGAAATCCCAGGTGTTCAGCACGGCCGAAGACAATCAGAACGCGGTGACGATCCGGGTGTTTCAGGGCGAACGCGAAATGGCCGCCGACAACAAGATGCTGGGCCAGTTCAACCTTGAAGACATCCCGCCCGCGCCGCGCGGCCTGCCGCAGATCGAGGTGACGTTCGACATCGACGCCAACGGCATTGTGTCAGTCGGGGCCAAGGACAAGGGCACCGGCAAGACCCAGAACATCACCATTCAGGCCTCGGGCGGTCTGTCGGATGCCGATATCGAAAAAATGGTCAAGGATGCCGAAGCCAACGCCGACGCCGACAAGGCCCGGCGCGAACTGGTGGAAACCCGCAACCAGGCCGAAAGCCTGATCCACTCGACCAGGAAGTCGATCAAGGATCACGGCGACAAGGTTGATCCCTCGACCGTCGAGGCGATCGAACTGGCGATGGGGGCACTGGAAGAAACCCTTGAGAAAGACGATGTCGGCAAGATCAAGGGTGGCATCCAGAACCTGACCGAAGCGGCGATGCGGCTGGGCGAGGCGATCTACAAGGCCAGCCAGGCCGAGACCGAAGCCACCGCCGAAGACGGCCCGCGCCCGGTCGATGATGATATCGTCGATGCCGATTTCGAGGATATGGGCGACGACAAGCGCAAGTAAGACCGTGGAAACCGAAGCGAGGGCGGTCGAAATGGGCCGCCCTCGCCGCGTTCCGATAGGGGTTTGCCATGGCAAAACGCGACTACTATGAAATTCTCGGCGCTGCCCGCAGCGCTTCGGCAGACGAGCTGAAGAAAGCCTATCGCACGCAGGCCAAAGCGCTGCACCCTGACAGCAATTCAAGCAACCCCAACGCCGAAGCCCAGTTCAAGGATCTGAACGAGGCTTACGACGTGCTGAAAGACCCCGACAAGAAGGCCGCCTACGACCGCTATGGTCATGCCGCATTCGAGGGCGGCATCGGTGGTGGCGCGCGCGGCGGCCGGGGTGGTCAGGGCGATTTCGCCTCGGCCTTCTCGGATGTGTTCGAGGATCTGTTCGGCGATTTCATGGGCGGTGGTCGCGGTGGCAACGCCCGCGCCCGCGCCCAGCGTGGCTCGGATCTGCGCTACAACCTGCGCGTGACCCTGGAAGAAGCCTTCAAGGGCATCCAGAAAACCATTTCCGTCCCCGCCTCGGTGGCCTGCGACTCGTGCCACGGCTCGGGGGCCGAAGGCGGCGCACAACCCGTCACCTGCCCGACCTGCTCAGGCATGGGCAAGGTGCGCGCCCAGCAGGGCTTCTTCACGGTCGAGCGCACCTGCCCGACCTGCAACGGCATGGGCCAGATCGTCAAGAACCCGTGCAAGGCCTGTGGCGGCGCCGGTCGGGTGGAAAAGGAGCGCTCGCTGTCGGTCAACATTCCCGCCGGGGTCGAAACCGGCACCCGCATCCGCCTTGCCGGTGAAGGCGAGGCCGGGATGCGCGGCGGCCCGGCGGGCGATCTTTACATCTTTCTCGAGGTCAAGGAACACAGCCTGTTCCAGCGCGACGGGGTGCACCTGTTCTGCCGGGTGCCGATCACCATCACCACCGCCGCGATGGGCGGCGAGGTCGAGGTGCCCACCATCGACGGCGGCTCCAGCCGCGTCAAGGTGCCCGCCGGCAGCCAGACCGGCAAGCAGATGCGGCTGCGCGCCAAGGGCATGCCGGCGCTGCGCGGCGGTGGCGCGGGTGACATGCTGATCGAGCTGGCGGTGGAAACTCCGGTCAACCTGACCCCGCGGCAAAAGGAACTGCTGCGCGAGTTCGAGAAACTGTCCGAGGAAAACAACCCCGAAGGCACCAGCTTCTTCTCGCGGGTCAAAAGCTTCTGGGACGGCATGAAGGCGTAACCGCCGCCCGGCCTTTCTTGCTGGCTCAAATATCCCCGCCGGAGGCGGCCTGCCGCGCCGCCTCGCAGCGGTTGTAGTGCAGCGAACTGACCACCGACAGCGCGATGAACCCCGCCCCCAGCAACCCGGTGACCAGCTCGGGAATGTGCCAGATGGTCTGTGCGAACATGATCGCCGACAGGATCAGGATCGACCAGAACGCGCCGTGTTCAAGGTAGCGAAACTGCGCCAGGGTCTGGCGCTCGACCAGCATGATGGTCAGGCTGCGCACATAGAACGCGCCGATCCCCAACCCGATCGCGATCAGGAACAGGTTCTGGGTCAGCGCAAACGCGCCGATCACGCCATCGAAGCTGAAACTTGCGTCCAGCACTTCGAGATAAAGAAACGCCCCCAGCCCGCCCTTGGCGGCCACCGCCACCGTGCCCTGACGGGCATCAAGCAGGTGGCCCCCGACCTCAACCACAAGGTAGGTCAGAAGCCCCGCCATTGCCGCATAAAGAAACGTCCCCACATCGGACTCGGGCAGGATATTGGCAAAAGCCATGATCACCACCAGCACGATCGCCAGTTCCATGCCCTGCACCGTGGAAAACCGCCCCATGAAGGACTCAATGTGGGCAATCCAGTGCACATCCTTGGATTCGCTGAAAAAGTATTTCAGCGCCACCATCATCAGAAAAGCCCCGCCGAAAGCCGCGATCGACAGATGGGCCGCGCCGATGATCGTTGCATATTCGGCAGGCCGGGTGGCCGCCAGCACCAGCGCGTGCCACGGGGTGATGTCGGCGGCCACCACCACCACCGCCAGCGGAAACACGATCCGCATCCCGAACACCGCGATCACGATGCCCCAGGTCAGGAACCGGCGCTGCCAGACGGGCGTCATCTCGCGCAGCTTGCCCGCGTTGACGATGGCATTGTCGAACGACAGCGAAATCTCGAGCACCGCCAGCACCCCGCCGATCAGCAGAAAGCCCAGCGCCCCGGCCAGGGTGCCGGTGGTGGCCCATCCCAGCCAGAAGACCAGCGCCAGGCCGACGGCGGTAAACAGGAATGCCCAGCGAAAGTAGTGCAGCAATGTGGTCATGGCGGGGCAATCCTTCTGTCGCGCGGGCTGGCTGTCACATACGCAGCCGACCCCCGCGCCGCAAGGGCCGGGCAGGTTGTGGCGGGCGGCTGATTCCGGCGCTCAC
>CAYQPD010000035.1:10660-20870 GCA_964419305.1 uncultured Rhodobacter sp. | reverse complement strand
CCTCGTCACCCCAGGCACCGGCATCTCCGCCGTCGCCGCCGGCCCCCCCGCCATCGCCGCCGTGGCCGCCATCACTGCCTTGGCCGCCCGATCCCGGATTGGTCGGCGTCGGCTCTCCCGAGACCGCGACGATCTGCTCCGAAAGGCCGTCTCCCGAGCCATGTATAACCGAACTGACCTCGGAGATCGCCGAAAGTCCCAGCGAGGACGCCACCGCGATCACCCCCAGCATGTCCGCCGTCACGGCCCCGCTCTCGCCCCGGCAAAACGCCCTGATATGGCGCTGCACCGCGCCACCGCGCCGGTTTCGATCAAACCTGCCCATAACCGCCCACCGCCAATCCACGGATCATCCATCGTCAGCATTGTGATGCTCGGAAAAGGTGGAAAGATTGCGGCAGGGTTGTGGCGGCGCGATGAAACCGCCCCGCCTTGTGCCTTTCGCGACCGCCAACCTTCGCCCTTGCGCCAGCGCCCGTGCGCGTGTAATGAGCCGCATCTTGCCGCATTTGATGATGAACGGTGCAGCCTCTCGTGGACGGGCAGCGGCAAGTCAGACGCCCGACCTTTGAAATGCACCCCGAAGCAACGGAGTCCACATGCCGCTTTACGAGCATGTCATGATTGCGCGCCAGGATCTTTCCAGCGTGCAAGCCGAAGGCCTGATCGAACACTTCTCGACCATTCTCGCGGATAACGGCGGCAAGGTCGTCGAATCCGAGTATTG
The DNA here is from genome assembly GCA_964419305.1 of uncultured Rhodobacter sp. Lineage (GTDB taxonomy): Bacteria > Pseudomonadota > Alphaproteobacteria > Rhodobacterales > Rhodobacteraceae > CAYQPD01. The sequence continues at coordinate 20,143 of CAYQPD010000035.1, read as the reverse complement.
GGGCGTCAAGACGATGGCCTACAAGATCAACAAGAACCGCAAGGGCCATTATGCCTTTCTGAAAACCGACGCGCCCTCGGCCGCGGTGCAGGAAATGGAACGCCTGATGCGCCTGCATGATGACGTGATGCGGGTGCTGACCATCAAGGTCGATGCCCATGTCGAAGGGCCGTCGGTCCAGATGCAGAAGCGTGACGAGCGTGACCGTGGCGACCGCCCGACCTTTGGCGGTGATCGCCCCGACCGTGGCGGCGACCGTGGCGGCTTCGGCGGCGGCCCGCGGCGCTGAACCCCAGACAGGAAAGGACCAATCAAATGGCGACCAAACCGTTTTTCCGCCGCCGCAAGGTCTGCCCGTTCTCGGGCGACAATGCACCGGCGATCGACTACAAGGACACCCGCACCCTGCAACGCTATCTGTCCGAGCGTGGCAAGATCGTGCCCTCGCGCATCACCGCCGTCTCGGCCATCAAGCAACGCGAACTGGCGCGCGCCATCAAACGCGCCCGCTTTCTTGCGCTGCTGCCCTATGCCGTGAAGTAAGGAGCAACATCATGCAAGTCATCCTGCTTCAACGCGTGGCCCGGCTGGGCCAGATGGGCGAAGTCGTTCACGTCAAGGACGGCTACGGCCGCAACTACCTGTTGCCGCAAGGCAAGGCGCTGCGCGCCAATGCCGCCAACATCGCCGCTTTCGAGACCCGCAAGGTTCACCTCGAGGCCGAAAACCTGGAAAGCCGCAAGGAAGCCGAAACCGTTGCCGCCAAACTTGACGGCCAGGTGTTCGTGGCGATCCGCTCGGCCTCGGATTCGGGCGCGCTTTACGGCTCGGTTACCACCCGTGACGCCGCCGAGGCGGCAACCGAGGCCGGCTTCGGCGTCAACCGCAATCAGGTTGTGCTGGATCGTCCGATCAAGGAACTGGGCCTGCACACGGTCACGGTCGTGCTGCACCCCGAGGTGACGGTGAAGATCACCCTCAACGTCGCGCGCTCGGCCGAAGAGGCGGAACTTCAGGCCTCGGGCAAGTCGGTCAAGGAGCTGGCGGCCGAAGCCGAAGCGGCGGCCGATTTCGAGATCGCCAACCTGTTCGACGAAATGGGTGCCGCGCAAGAGGGCGAAGACCTCTGATCCCGCGGCAATCGTATCATCAGCCGCGCGGGGGCAACCTCGCGCGGCTTTTTTAGCGCCGCTGCGCCAGCGCGTCGCGCAGCACGCCCAGCACCACCTCGCCCGGCACATCGGATGCGACGAAAGCCTGACCAATGCCGCGCGCCAGGATGAAGCGCAGGCGGCCATCGACCACCTTCTTGTCCTGCGCCATCAGCCCCATCAGCGCCTCGGCATCCGGCAGATCGCCCGCGATGTCGGCAAGATCGACCTTCATCCCCATCGCCCGCAGATGGGCGCGCACCCGACTGGGCGCCTCTTGCGCGCACAGCCCCAGCCGCTGGCTCAGCTCGAACGCCAGCGCACAGCCGATCGCCACCCCTTCGCCATGCAGCAGCCGCGCGCCATAGCCGGTGGCCTTTTCCAGCGCATGGCCGAAGGTATGGCCCAGGTTCAGCAGCGCGCGCTCGCCCGCTTCATGTTCGTCGCGCGCCACGATCCCGGCTTTCATCGCCACCGCGTGCCGCACCGCGTGCTGGCGCAAGCCAGCATCACCCGCCGCCATCGCCGGGGCGTTGACTTCCAGCCAGTCGAAATACCCGGCGTCGCCCAGCAGGCCGTATTTCACCACCTCGCCGTAACCCGCCAGAAAGTCGCGCGCGGGCAGGGTAGCCAGCACGTCGATGTCGGCCAGCACCAGGCTGGGCTGATGAAACGCCCCCACCAGGTTCTTGCCCTGCGCGGTGTTGATCCCGGTCTTGCCCCCTACCGAGCTGTCAACCTGCGCCAGCAGCGTGGTCGGGATCTGCACAAACCGCACCCCGCGCCGCAGCACCGCCGCAGCAAAGCCCACCAGATCGCCCACCACCCCGCCGCCAAAGGCCACCACCACATCGCGGCGCTCGACGTGTTGCCCCAGCAGCCATTCGACACAAGCGGTGAACTGCGGCCAGCCCTTGGTGGCTTCGCCCGCCGGCAGCGCCCGCGCGACCGTGGCGATGCCCGCAGCAGCAAACCCGGCCTCCAGGCGCTCGAGGTGAAGCGCGGCCACGGTTTCATCGCTGACCACCGCCACCCGGCGGCGGTGCAGCAGGGGCGCGATCTCGGCCCCGGCGCGGTCGATCAGACCCGCGCCGATCCGCACCTCGTAGGCGCGCGCGCCAAGCGCCACCGCAACCACATCCACGCCCATTCAAGCCGTCCTTTCCAACACATCCGGGCGCGACCTCAGCGCCTCTTTCACCCGCAGCGCCATGGCTTCGACCGAAAGCCCGTCTTCGGCATCCACCGCCAGATCGGCCATGGCATAGACCGGCACCCGCGCATCGTAAAGCGCGCGCAGGGTTTCGCGCGGGTTGGCGGTCTGCAACAGCGGGCGGCTGGCCTTGTGGCGCACCCGCTGCCACAGCAGGTCAAGGTCGGCGCGCAGCCAGACCGAAACCGCGCTGGCCCTGATCAGCGCGCGGTTGGCCGCCGTCATGAACGCCCCGCCGCCGGTTGACAGCACGCAAGGGGTGCCCCGGACCAGCCGCGCCAGCACCTCGGTTTCGCGGGCGCGAAAGAACGGCTCGCCGTCGCGCTCGAAAATCTCGGGGATCGAGCGTTGCGCCGCGGCCACGATTTCACTGTCCGAATCACGAAACGGCACCCCCAGCAGGCGTGCAAGCTGGGTGCCGACGGCGGTCTTGCCTGCCCCCATCATGCCCACCAGCACCACCGTTTTCGCCAGCCGCTCCATGGTTGCGCTCGTCTCTCCCGGCAGAGCGGCGGCGGGGCCCCGCCAAACCGCGATGTTTCGTGCCTGAATGGCGTGAACTTGGCGCAAATGCCATATATAATCGCGCATGACCATCCTCGGACGCCACCAAGCCGCGCCGGGGCAAGAACCGCCAGAGCAGCAAAGGACATCTCCCATGGGACGAATCATCAAGGTGATTGCCGGGCTGGCAGTGCTGGGCTTTGCCGGACTATCAGCCTATGCCTATCTGGCTGATCTTGCGCCACCGCAGGCGCAAGTGACCCAACCGGTGACGCTGGATGCCAACTGAACCAAAGCTTGCCGCGGTGATCCTGGGCCTTGCGCTGACGGTCGGCCTGCCGGCGCGCGCCGAGGCCCCGCTGTCGGCGATCGACTGGCTGTCGCAATCGCTTGCCACCCCGGTGGCGGCGCCGCCCCCGGTCGAGCCTGCGGTAACGCCGGGCGGGGTGCCGGATGATGTGTCGGTGACGGTGCTGGGCGGCCCCTCGCCCGATGCGGTTGGGCTGTTGGCACCGCAGGCCACCGGCTTGCCGCGCGCGCTGTGGGGGCCGGGCAGCACCACCACCATCGCGGCCCGAATCACCGCAGCCCGCACCGACGCCCTGCCCGCGCTGCAAGAGCTGCTGATCACCCTGCTGCTGGCCGAGGCCGACCCGCCACCCGACGCCGGCGGTCGCGGCGTGCTGCTGCTGGCCCGGATCGACAAGCTGCTGGATCTTGGCGCACTGGAACAGGCGGCAGCGCTGTTGCAGGCGTCGGGGGCCACCACCGCCGATCTGTTCCGGCGCAGCTTCGATGTCGCGCTGCTGACCGGCACCGAAGACCGCGCCTGCCAGGTGCTGCGCGCCTCGCCCGAGCTTTCCCCCACCTTTCCGGCCCGCATCTTCTGCCTGGCGCGCGCCGGTGACTGGAACGCCGCCGCCCTGACGCTGCGCACCGCCCAGGCGCTTGGCCTCATCAGCGCCGAAGAAGACGCGCTGCTCACGCGTTTTCTCGACACCGCCCTGTTCGAGGGCGAAGGCAATCTGCCGCCCCCGGCCAAGCTGACACCGCTGGTCTGGCGCCTGTTCGAGGCGATCGGCGAACCGTTGCCGACCGGCGGGCTGCCACTGGCCTTTGCCAATGCTGATCTCAGCGAACAAACCGGCTGGAAAGCCCGGATCGGGGCGGCCGAGCGCCTGACCCATGCCGGGGCGATTGCCCCCAACCAGTTGCTCGGGCTTTACACCGAGCGGATGCCCGCCGCCTCGGGCGGGGTGTGGGATCGGGTCGCGGCCTTCCAGCGCTTCGATGCCGCCCTGACCCGGGACGACCCGGCGGCGATGGCCCAAACTCTGCCGCTGGCCTGGGCGCGGATGACCGAGGTCGAACTCGAAGTGCCGTTCGCCGCCCTTTATGCCGACGCGCTGCGCCAGCTTGCCCTTCCCGGCGCGGCGGGCGCGCTGGCGTTCCGGGTGGCGCTGCTGTCGGACCGCTACGAGCGCGCCGCCCTCGACCGCACCCCGAGCGACAGCTTTGAGGCCTTTCTGATCGGTCTCGCACGCGGATCGGTGCAGGGTCTTGCCACCCCCGACAGCATGGCCCGCGCGATTGCGCCTGCCTTCCTGACCCCCGTCCCCGCGCCCGAGGCCACCGCCCTGCTGGCCGAGCACCGGCTGGGCGAGGCGTTGCTGAGCGCGATCGACGCCATCGGGCGCGGGGTGCAGGGCGATCTGCGCGGGGTGACCGAAGGGCTGGCGCTGCTGCGCCACGTCGGCCTTGAGGACGTGGCGCGCCGCACTGCACTTGAGTTGCTGCTGCTGGAACGGCGGGGCTGATGGACGCTGCTTCCGCGCGCTGGATTTCCACCTTCCTTGCCGCCCAGGCCGCCGAACAGGGGGCGGCGCGCAACACCCAACTGGCTTACGGGCGCGACCTTGGCGATTTTGCCGATTGGCTGGCCCGGCGCGGCGATCTTGCCACTGCCAGCCGGGCGCTGGTCGAGGATTACCTGATCTTCTGCGCCGCTCAGGGTCTGGCCAAGGCCACCCGCGCGCGACGGCTTTCGGCCATCCGCCAGCTTTTCCGCTTTGCGGTCGAGGAAGGCTGGCGGGCCGACAACCCCGCGCTGCGCCTCAAGGGGCCGGGGCTTGACCACCACCTGCCCCAGACCCTGACGATTGCCGAGGTGGACGATCTGCTGACCGCCGCCCGCGACACCGGCCGATCCGCCACCGATCAAAAGCGCAACCGCGCTCTGCTGGAACTGCTTTACGCCACCGGAATGCGGGTCTCGGAACTGGTCGAACTGCCTGCGGCGGCGGTGCGCGGCAAGCCGCAGATGATCCTGGTGCGCGGCAAGGGCGGGCGCGAGCGCATGGTGCCGCTGTCGCCGCCCTCGCGCGACGCGCTGGCCGACTGGCTGGTGGCGCGCGACGGTGCCGACGCGGCGGCGGTCAAGGCCGGGGCGGTGGCGTCAAAATTCCTGTTCCCCAGCCGGGGGAAGGGCGGGCACCTGACGCGCGAATACTTCTACCTGCTGATCAAGCTGATCGCGGTGCGGGCCGGGGTCGATCCGGCCAAGGTCACGCCGCACACCCTGCGCCACGCCTTTGCCACCCATCTGCTGGCCGGGGGGGCCGATCTGCGGGTGATCCAGACCCTGCTCGGCCACGCCGACATCGCCACCACCGAGATCTACACCCACGTGCTGGACGCCCATCTGAAAGCGCTGGTGCTGGAACACCACCCGCTGGCCGGCAAGCCGCCGCGCAAGGCTTGAAATTGCCGCCCGACCCCCGTCCGCGCACCACCTTTGCGGTGCCGCAAACCGTTGCAACGCAGCCCGCTGCCCATCAATCGTGAGCGCGAGTGGGCGGGGCCCTGGCCAAATCAGGCCGCACCTGTCTCGCGGGCAAAAAGCCCCCGCCGCCTAGCCCCGGCACAAATGCAACAGGGGCGCGCCCCAACGAACGCGCCCCCGCTGGTTTCACCGCAACCGTCGCTTATTGCAGCGCAAGATCGGTGATCTGATGGGTCCAGGCGCCCACCGGGGCCGCCGAGATCACCGGGTCGGACCCGCCCGCCAGCAGCTTGTCCACGGTGCGCTGATAGTCGGCCTCGTCAAGCGCGCCATTGCTGCCTGCGGTCAGCTTGGCAATCTCGCCCATCATGCGTTTCTGGTGCGTTTCGGTCTGGGCCCCGGTCGCGTCATTTTCGAGCACGATCATCGCCGCCGCATCCGGGTTGGCCTCGGCCCATTTCCAGCCCTTCATCGAGGCCCGCACAAAGCGCACCATCTTGTCGGCAAAGGCCGGATCCGTGAGCTTGTCTTCCATCACATAAAGCCCGTCCTCCAGCGTCGCCACGCCCTGATCTTCATACTTGAAGGTCACCAGATCCTCGGGCGCGATCCCGGCGTCGATCACCTGCCAGTATTCGTTGTAGGTCATGGTGGAAACGCAAGCCGCCTGCTTTTGCAGCAACGGGTCAACGTTGAAGCCCTGCTTCAGAACCGTCACCCCACCGGCCGAACCATCGGTCTTGAGGCCAAGCGACGACATCCAGTTCAGGAACGGGTATTCGTTGCCGCCAAACCACACGCCCAGGGTCTTGTCGGCAAAACCGGCCGGCGAGGTGATGCCGGTTTCCTTGAGGCAGGTCAGCATCATGCCCGACGATTTGAAGGGCTGTGCAATGTTCACCAGTGCCAGCCCCTTTTCGCGCGCCGCCAGCGCCGAGGGCATCCAGTCGATCACCACATCGGCACCGCCGCCGGCAATCACCTGGGTCGGCGCCACATCCGGGCCACCCGGCAGAATCGTGACGTTCAGGTTTTCTTCGGCGTAAAAGCCCTGCGCTGCGGCCACATAGTAGCCGGCGAACTGGGCTTGGGTGACCCATTTCAGTTGCAGCGTCACATCGTCCGCCGCATTCGCGCCACCCGCCGCAAACGCGGCCAGAAACGCCCCTGTCAAGACCTTCTTCATTCGTAAACCTCCGTGTTGCGGCCCCTTTCAAAGAGCCTTGTTGATCCCGTTCAATTCCGTTGCGAGGGGTGCCAGAACGTCACCCACCGCTCGATCAGCGCGACCAGCCCATAGAAGGCCGATCCCGCCAATGCCGCAACCGCAATCGTGGCCCAGATCATGTCCAGCCCCAACTGGCCGATCTCGGCGTTGATGCGAAATCCCATGCCGCGGGTCGGGCTGCCAAAGAACTCGGCCACGATCGCCCCGATCAGCGCCAGCGTCGCCGCGATCTTCAGCCCGTTGAAGATGAACGGCATCGCCGCAGGCAAGCGCAGCTTGAACAGGCTCTGGCGGTAGCTGGCACCATAAGTCGCCATCAGGTCGCGCTGCATCGCCTCGGATGCCGCCAGGCCAGCGACGGTGTTCACCAGCACCGGAAAGAACACCATCACCACCACCACGGCGGCCTTCGACTGCCAGTCGAACCCGAACCACATCACCATGATCGGCGCAATTCCGACAATCGGCAGCGCCGCGACAAAGTTGCCGACCGGCAGCAGCCCGCGTTGCAGGAACACCGAGCGGTCAATTGCCACCGCCGTCAGCACCGCCGCCCCGCACCCGATCACATAACCCGCCAGCGCGCCGCGCACGAAGGTCTGGACAAAATCACCCCAAAGCTGTGGCAGGCTGGCGGCAAACTTGACCGCCACCGCGCTTGGTGGCGGCAGGATGATCGGGCTGACCGCCAACCCGCGCACCACCCCTTCCCACACCACCAGCAAAGTGATCCCGAACAGCAGCGGCACCGCCAGACGCACCGCGCGGTGACCGCTGGCGAGCGCCAGCCGGGCGTTGAGCACCCAGGTCGCCAACCAGAACACCAGCACGAACACCAGCCAGCTCATCGCGCCATTCCCATCCGCCGCAGGGTGACACCTTCAAGCCGACCGATCGCCATCACCAGCACCGCCGCCATGGTTGCCGCCATGAACAGGGCGGCCCAGATCTGCACGGTCTGGCCGTAATAGCTGCCACTTAGCAGCCGCGCCCCGATCCCTGCCGCCTGGTTCAGCTCGCCCACGATCGCCCCCACCAGCGCGGCCGCAATCCCGACCTTGAGCGAGGTGAACAGATAGGGCACCGAGGCGGGCAGCCGCAGCGCCCAGAAGGTGGTGCCCTGGCCGGCATTGTAGGTGCGCAGCAGATCAAGCTGCATCTGGTCGGGCGAGCGCAGCCCCTTGACCATTCCCACCACCACCGGAAAGAAGCTCAGATAGGCCGAGATGATTGCCTTGGTCACGATCGGCTGCGCCCCCAGCGAATTCATCACCACCGCCAGCATTGGGGCGATGGCGATGATCGGGATCATCTGGCTGGCAATCGCCCAGGGCATCACGCTCAGATCCATCGCCTTGTTGTGCACGATCCCGACCGCCAGCGCGATCCCCATAAGGGTGCCGATGACAAAGCCGAACATTGTGCCCGAAAGCGTGACCCAGGCGTGATAGACCAGACTGCGCTTCGAGGTGATCGCCTGCCCGGTAATGCCGTCGTATAGCCCCTTGATCACCTGATGCGGTGCGGGCAACACCGGGCGATCCTGCTGCATGGTGGCAACCAGCACATCGGGCAGGCTGACCTGCTGCCCGGCCCGCGCCGCCTGATCATAGACCCAAGGGCTATTCAGCCAGACCGACCCGGCATACCACAGGGCGATGATCACCGCGATCACGGTCACCACCGGCAGGGCCGACTTCATGCCCGCCTCCCGGTCGTCGGGGCGGACTTGCGCGCCGGTCGTGCGACCCTACTCTTCATCCGACCGCCCCGCCCGCAAGCCTTCGCGCACCCGGTGCGCCACCTCGATGAACGCCTTGCTGTCGCGGATATCCAGCGGGCGCTCGCGCGGCAGCGGGCTTTCGATGATGTCGGTGATCCGCCCCGGACGGGGCGACATCACCACGATTCGGGTTGACAGGTAAACCGCCTCGGGGATCGAGTGGGTGACAAAGCCGATGGTCTTGCCGGTCCGCGCCCACAGCTTCAGCAGCTCTTCGTTCAGATGGTCACGCACGATCTCGTCCAGCGCCCCAAAGGGTTCGTCCATCAGCATCAGATCGGCATCGAACGCCAGCGCCCGCGCGATGCTGGCGCGCTGCTGCATCCCACCCGACAACTGCCACGGGAACTTCCGACCAAAGCCTTCCAGATCGACCAGTTGGAGGACGTTCTTCACCCGCTCGACCTGCTCGGCCCGGGAAAACCCCATGATCTCCAGCGGCAACCGGATGTTGCCCGCGATGGTGCGCCACGGAAGCAACCCGGCGGCCTGAAAGACATAGCCATAAGCGCGCGAGCGTCGGGCCTGATCCGGCGTCATGCCGTTGACCGTCAGGCGGCCCTCGGTCGGGGTTTCCAAGGCCGCGATGGCGCGCAGGAACGTGGTCTTGCCACAGCCCGACGGGCCGATGAAGCTGACAAACTCGCCCTTGCTGATCGTCAGCGTCACGTCTTTCAGGGCATGCACCGGGCCGTCGCTGGTCGCAAAGGTCAGCCCGACGCCCCGCGCCTCGATCACCGGCCCGGCGCTATGCGTGGTATCCTTCATCACACCCCACTCGCCGGAATACCCGCCCGCACGATCGGGCGCGGCGCGGTCAGC
>CAYQPD010000035.1:8080-10560 GCA_964419305.1 uncultured Rhodobacter sp. | reverse complement strand
TCACACCCCACTCGCCGGAATACCCGCCCGCACGATCGGGCGCGGCGCGGTCAGCTCTTTCCACTGGCTCAGCGCCCGGTTGACCGCCGGATTGGGCGCGCGGGCGACAAACTCGCCGTGCCCCTCTTGCGTGCGAATCTCGCCGTCATACACCGCCACCTGCCCCCGCGTCAGCGTAAAGCGCGGCAGCCCTTTCACGTGCTTGCCCTCGAACACGTTGTAATCAATCACCGATTGCTGGGTCTTGGCGGTAATGGTCTTTTCCTTTTCCGGATCCCACACCACCAGATCGGCATCCGCCCCCACCAGCACCGCACCCTTCTTGGGGTAGGTGTTCAGGATCTTGGCAATATTGGTCGAGGTCACGGCGACAAATTCGTTCATCGTGATCCGCCCGGTGCCCACGCCGTGGGTCCACAGCATCGGCATCCGGTCCTCAAGGCCGCCGGTGCCGTTCGGGATTTTCGAGAAATCCTTCAGCCCGGCCCGTTTCTGGGCGGTGGTGAAGGCGCAATGGTCGGTCGCCACCACCGACAGACTGCCCGATTGCAACCCGGCCCACAGGCTGTCCTGATGCTTCTTCGAACGAAACGGCGGGCTCATCACCCGGCGCGCGGCATGGTCCCAGTCCTGGTTGAAATACTCGGACTCGTCCAGCGTCAGAAACTGGATCAGCGGCTCGCCCCAGACCCGCTTGCCGGCTTGGCGCGCCCGCCGGATCGCCTCGTGGCTTTCCTCGCAACTGGTGTGCACCACATACAAGGGCACCCCGGCCATGTCGGCAATCATGATGGCGCGGTTGGTGGCCTCGCCCTCGACCTGAGAGGGGCGCGAATAGGCATGCGCCTCGGGGCCGGTATTGCCCGCCGCCAGCAGCCGCGCCGTCATTTCCGCCACCACATCACCGTTCTCGGCATGTACCAAGGGCAGCGCCCCCAGCTCGGCACAGCGGCTGAAACTGGCAAACAGCTCGTCGTCGTTGACCATCAACGAGCCCTTGTAGGCGAGGAAATGCTTGAAGGTGGTGATGCCGCGATCGACCACATCCTTCATCTCGTCGAACACCTGCTTGCCCCACCAGGTCACCGCCATGTGGTAGGAATAATCGCAATTGGCCCGCCCCGATTTGTTGTGCCACATCTGCAGCGCATCAAGCAGCCCCTGCCCCGGTGCCGGCAGCGCGAAATCGACCACCATGGTGGTGCCGCCCGACAGTGCGGCGCGGGTGCCGGATTCGAAATCATCCGCCGAATAGGTGCCCATGAACGGCATCTCAAGGTGGGTGTGCGGGTCGATCCCGCCCGGCATGACATAGCAGCCGGTGGCATCAAGCACCGTGTCGCCCGTGAGCCCCGGCCCGATCGCGGCAATCCTGCCACCCTCGATCAGCACATCCGCCTTGTAGGTCAGATCGGCGGTAACGATGGTTCCGTTCTTGATGACGGTGGTCATGACGTCCTCCTCGCAGTCTCATCGGGGAAAGCTTCCCCATTCACCTTTGCCCAAATACTCCGGGGGGTCCGGGGGGCTGGCCCCCCGGCTCCTGCCCCCTACACCACCACCCCCGCCGTCTCGACCACGGCATGCAGCAGCACATCCGCCCCCGCCTTGGCCCAGTCCTTGCTGATCTCCTCGGCCTCGTTATGGCTCAATCCGCCCACACAGGGGCACATCACCATGGTGGTCGGGGCCACCCGGTTGATCCAGCAGGCATCGTGCCCGGCACCACTAATGATGTCGCGGTGGCGATAGCCCAGCCGCTCGGCCGCCGCCCGCACCCGCGCCACCAGAACCGGATCAAATGCGGGCGGATCGAACGCGCCTGAAATCGTGCTCGCAAAGCTGCACCCCAGCGCCGCGCAGATCCCCGGCGCGCGGGCGGTCAGTTCCGTCACCATCGCTTCCATGACCGGCAGCACGTGGCTGCGAAAATCAATGGTGAACACCACCCGCTCGGGGATGATGTTGCGCGAGTTGGGGTAAACGTCGATCTGCCCGATCGCGCCCACGGCATTGGGCTGATATTTCATCGCGATCTCGTGCACCAGCTCGGTGATCTGCGCCAGCCCCCGCCCGGCGTTGCGCCGCATCGCCATCGGCGTGCTGCCGGTGTGACTGCCCTTGCCGGTCACGGTGCATTCGATCCAGCGCAGGCCTTGGCCATGGGTCACCACCCCGATCTCGCAACCTTCGGCTTCGAGGATCGGCCCCTGCTCGATGTGCAGCTCGAAGTTGGCGTGCATCTGGCGCGCGCCGACCTTTTCCTCGCCCTTCCAGCCGATCCGGACCAGTTCGTCGCCAAAGCTCAAACCCCTGGCATCCTTGCGGCTGTAGGCGAAATCCTGATCAATCACCCCGGCAAACACCCCCGAGGCCAGCATCGCCGGGGCAAACCTTGTGCCCTCCTCGTTGGTCCAGTTCACCACCACGATCGGGTGGCGGGTCTTGATCCCGAGGTCGTTGAGGGTGCGGGCGATCTC
>CAYQPD010000035.1:0-7980 GCA_964419305.1 uncultured Rhodobacter sp. | reverse complement strand
AACTGCCAGGTGTCGCGCACCTCGCGCACCATGTTCATGTCCATATCATGCACGATCAACTCGTCCTTGTCGCGGCTGGCCTGCTTTTCGATCTGGCCGCGCGGGTTGACGAAATAGCTCTGGCCGTAGAATTCGCCGATGTTCCACGGGCCTTCGGTGCCGACCCGGTTGATCGCGCCGATATAAACCCCGTTGGCCGCCGCCGAGGCCGGCTGTTCCAGCTTCCACAGGTATTCCGACAGCCCCGCCACGGTGGCCGAGGGGTTGACGATGTATTCCGCCCCGTTCAGCGCCAGCGCCCGCCAGCCTTCGGGAAAGTGGCGGTCGTAGCAGATATAGACCCCGAGCTTGCAATAGGCGGTCTGGAACACCGGGTAATTCGAGGCCCCCGGCTTGAAGAAGAACTTCTCCCAGAACCCGGCGACATGCGGGATATGGGTCTTGCGGTATTTGCCAAGGTAGGTGCCGTCGGCGTTGATCACGGCGGCGGTGTTGTAATAGACCCCGGTCATCGCCTCTTCATAGATCGGCACCACGATCACCATGGCATACTTTTTCGCATATTCCTGCATCAGCTTCGTGGTCGGGCCATCCGGGATCGCCTCGGCGGCGGCATACCATTTGCGGTCCTGGCTCGGGCAGAAATAGGGCTGGGTAAAGACCTCCTGCATGCACAGAACCTGCACCCCGGCCTTGCCCGCCTGATCAATCAGCGGCAGGTGCGCGGCAATCATCTTGTCGCGGATCGCCGCCGGAGATTCCGAGGTATCCCCTTTCAGCGCCATCTGGATCAATCCACCCCGCAGTTTCGTCATGTCGTCTTCCCCTTTCGCTTCCGGACGGAGGCCCGCCCGCTTGTGACTGCTGCGCGTGCCGCGCCGCCAGAGTGCCGCGTCAGATCGGGGGTGTTTTCGCGCCATGCGCACAAGTCCTTGGTCACGAAGCAAATTCGTGGCCAACGCCGGTGCCGTCTCCCCGTCTTTCGCCGTGGGTTTCTGGTGCCCCTTGCAGCGACTCTATTTCTGACCATATAGTCAAATCCAGACTACACAACCTGACCAACCGGTCAACAAAAATCTGCGCCACAGGGGCCCCATGACAGCGACCGCCCAAGTTTCCCGCCTGAAGCCCGGACGGCGCACGGAAATCCGGCAGCAGAATGTCGCAACCATCCTGTCTGCCGCCGAAAAGGTGTTTGCCGAGGCCGGGTTCGGCGGGGCGACGATGCAGCTTATCGCCGACATGGCGGGGCTGCCCAAGGCCAACCTGCACTACTATTTTGCCACCAAGGAAGAGCTTTACCGCTCGGTGGTCGAGAACATCTTCCAGATCTGGCTGCACGCCGCCGACAGTTTCGACGCCGCCCCCGGCCCGGTCGAAGGCATCGGGGCCTATATCGACGCCAAGATGGAAATCTCGCGCCGCCACCCGGCCGGCAGCAAGGTCTGGGCCAGCGAAGTGATGCACGGCGCGCCGGTGATCCAGGATTATCTCGAAACCACCCTGCGGCAATGGACCAGCGGTCGCGCCGCGGTGATCGAGCGCTGGACCCGCGAGGGCAAGATGGCGGCGGTCAACCCCGAGCATCTGCTCTACATGCTGTGGGCCACCACCCAGCACTATGCCGACTTCGGCCACCAGATCGAAACCCTGAACGGTGGCAAGCCGCTGTCCGAGCGCCAGTGGCGCGCCGCCAAGGACAGCGTCAAGGCGATCATCCTGCGCGGCATCGGCGCGATCTGAGGGCGGCAGCCAGCGGGGGTTTCACACCCCCGCACCCGCACCGAAAGCGGGGGTTTCACACCCCCGCACCCCCGTGGGATATTTGCCGACGGAAAATGAACCGGACGCGGAGTCAGCCCGGACGCCGGAACAGAATCTCTTGTGCCTTGCGGTCAGTCGGGTCGCTGCGGCGCTCGGCGGCCACGGCCTTGCCGCGCTGGAAGGCGGGGCGGGCGGCGAGGCGGTCGAGCCAGCGCGCGAGATCGGGCTTGTCGTCGAGGCTTTGGCTCTGGCCCTGCCACAGGATGGCCCAGGGCCAGATCGCGATGTCGGCGATCGAAAGAAAGTCGCCCGCAACGTAAGCCGCTTTGGCCAGTTGGCGGTCGAGCACGCCGTAAAGCCGCGCCACCTCGCGCCGGTAGCGATCCTTGGCATAGGGCAGATCCTGCGGCGGATCGAGGGCGGGGGCATATTTCAGAAAGTGATGCGCCTGCCCCGCCATCGGCCCCAGCCCGCCCATCTGCCACATCAGCCATTGCTCGACCGCCACGCGATCACGCTCGGTTGCCCCAAGAAGTCGCCCGGTCTTGCGGGCAAGATATTGCAGGATCGCGCCGGATTCGAAGATCGCGATCGGCGCGCCGTCGGGGCCGTCGGGATCAATGATCGCGGGCATCCGGTTGTTGGGCGAAATTTTCAGAAAATCTGGGGCAAACTGCTCGCCCGCGCCGATGTTGATCAGGTTCACCCGGTAGGGCAGCGCCAGCTCTTCCAGCGCGATGGTGATTTTCCAGCCGTTGGGGGTGGGCCAGTAATAAAGCTCGATCGCGGCAGGCATGGCGGGCTCCGGTTGCGGCAAAGCCCTTAGTGCACCGCAACCGGGTGCGAGCGCAAGGTCAGACCGGGCAGGCGCGACCAGCGCGGGGTCAGCGCGTCCGGCAGGGCGGCGCGCAGCATGGCCAGCGGCAGGGTGTCGGGGCGCTTCAGGAAGGCGCGGTAAAGCGGGAACAGGCCGGGGCGCCGGTAGCCCGACCAGTGGCAGATGATCCGGGTGGCGGCGGCGGTGGGGTAGCCCAGGCGCTGGAGCGCGGCGCGGTGATCGGGCGCGTCGATCTGGAGCGTGGCGCAGTGCGGCAGATCCAGCCCCGCACCCAGCGCGCTGGCGGCAAGATCGAACGGGGCCAGCAGGCGCTCGAACAGGAAATCGTAAAGGTCGTTCTCGCGGCTGGTGACGTTCAGCACTTCGGCACCTTGCCCGGCGGGGCTGGCCAGCGCGGTTTGGGCCACCGCGGCGAACTCGGCGCCCGCCAGCAGCACCATCCGGCCGACATCGCCGGGCGCAAGCTGCGGCAGCGCCGCCAGCGCCACCCGCGCGCCGAGGCTGTGCGCCAGAATCCCGACCGGGCCGGGATGGCGGGCACGGATCAGCGCAATCAGCGCCGCCAGCGCCTGCGCCGCGCGCCCGGCCTCGGCGTAGGCACGCCACAGCGACCCGCCCGCCTCCCAGCCGAAAGCGATGCCCAGCCCCTCGTCGGCCGAGCCGCGGCCAAAGCCCATCCGGCGCGGCCATGACTGCGGTTGCGCCTGGCTGCCGGGGGCCAGAATGGCGCGGTGCGGATCGTTGCGCCGGTGGCTGGGCGAATAGCGGTAGCCGTGCAGCATCACCAGCACCGGGGCCCCGGCGGGCAGGACCGCCAGTTGCCGTTCAAGCGCCTCGTCAAGCGGCTGCGGCACCACGGCCACGGGCTGATCGGCGTTTGCATTGACGGCCAGAAACGGCATGACGACCCCTTTCAGAGCAAGATTTGCGCGTGAACGGGGACAATTCTGTGACGCCCGCGTGAAGAAGCCGTGACCCCTGCGTCTGTCTTTTCGCCATCTGGCGCGTTGACGACCGGCGCAATCGGGGGTAATCGGGCGGCGTGGTGCTTTGTTGCCGGATTGCGGGCCACGTTAAACAAGCCGCTAAAGAGGTCAGGGATCATGCAACCCCGACGCCTCCGACGGCGCGGGGTTTTTCGTTACGCGGGGGTCGCGATGAGCAAGGACTGGAAGACACGCACCCAACTGGTGCACGAGGGCATCCGGCGCAGCCAGTATGGCGAGATGGCCGAGGCGATCTTTCTGACCCAGGGCTTTGCCTATGCATCGGCCGAAGCCGCCGAGGCGCGCTTCATCAAGGCCGGCGAAGACGAGTTCATCTACGCCCGCTTTGGCAACCCCACCACCCGGATGTTCGAAGAGCGGATTGCCGCGATCGAGGGCACCGAGGATGCCTTTGCCACCGCCAGCGGCATGGCGGCGGTGAGTGGCGCGCTGACCGCGCTGCTGAAGGCGGGTGATCACGTGGTGGCGGCGCGGGCGCTGTTCGGCTCGAACCTTTATGTGTTGCAGGACGTGCTGGGCCGGTTCGGGGTCAGTGTCGATCTGGTCGATGGCACCGATCTGGCCCAGTGGGCGGCGGCGGTGCGCCCCGGCACCAGGGCGGTATTCTTCGAGTCGGTCTCGAACCCGACGCTGGAGCTGGTCGATATTGCCGCCGTCGCACAGGTCGCCCATGCCGCAGGCGCGCTGGTGATCGTCGATAACGTCTTTGCCACCCCGATCTTTTCGCGCGCGGTGGATCAGGGCGCGGATGTGGTGGTCTATTCCACCACCAAACACATCGACGGTCAGGGGCGCGCTCTTGGCGGGGTGATCTGCGGCACCCGGGATTACGTGCGCAAGGTGGTCGAGCCTTACCTCAAGCACACCGGCGCCGCGATGAGCCCGTTCACTGCCTGGCTGATGCTGGGCGGGATGACCACGCTTGATCTGCGCTGCCGCGCCATGGCCGACGCTGCCGCGCGGATCGCGGCGGCACTGGAGGGCGACGCGCGTCTGGCGCGGGTGATCTATCCGGGGCTGGCCAGCCACCCCCAGGCGGCGCTCGCGGCGCGCCAGATGGGATCGGGCGGCACCCTTGTCAGCTTTGATCTCAAGGGCGGCAAGGACGCGGCCTTTGCCGTGCTGAACGCGCTGCGCATCATCCTGATCTCGAACAATCTGGGCGACGCCAAGTCGATTGCCACCCATCCCGCCACCACCACCCACCAGCGCCTGCCCGACGCGCAGAAAGCCATCCTCGGCATCACGCCGGGGCTGATCCGGCTGTCGGTGGGCCTCGAAGATCCGGACGACCTGATTGACGATCTGAAAACCGCCCTATCTGTGCTTTGATGTCGCGATTGCGGCGAAAACCGTCTGGCCGGGCTAGGAACGGGTGACACCTGTCCCACATAAGAACCCTGCGACCGAAGCAAGGAAGAAGGGGCGCGCCATGAATATCCACAACCCCAGCCAAAGCGAGGTCGAAGCGGCGCTGGCGGTGCTGCGGCACTGGGCCGGGCAGGCGACGGAGGGTGAGCTGGCGACGCTCGACCCGGCCACCCGCGCCCTGCTGGGGCAAGGCGGGGCGGCGGTCAACCGCAGCTACCCGGCCGGCTTCACGCCCGACGCGGCCTACAAGGCCACAATGCCCGATCTGCAAAACGGCCCCGCCAGCCTGATCGTCGGCAGCCGCACCCTGATCCAGCATGTCGGCATTGCCAACTTTCGCCTGCCGATCCGCTATCACAGCCGGGGCGGGGATGATCTGACGCTGGAGACCGCGGTCACCGGCACCGTCAGCCTCGAAGCCGAAAAGAAGGGCATCAACATGAGCCGCATCATGCGCTCTTTCTATGCCCACGGTGAGCGCCAGTTTTCCTACGAGGTGATCGAATCGGCACTCGACGACTACAAGCGCCACCTCGACAGCTTCGACGCCCGCATTGAGATGCGGCTGTCGTTCCCGGCGCGGGTGCAAAGCCTGCGCTCGGGGCTCAGCGGCTGGCAGTATTACGCCATCGCGCTGGAGTTGGTCGATGTCGGCGGGGTGCGCAAGAAGATCATGCATCTCGACTACGTCTATTCCAGCACCTGCCCGTGCTCGCTGGAACTTGCCGAACATGCCCGCCGCCAGCGCGGCCAACTGGCGACGCCGCATTCGCAGCGCTCGGTGGCGCGACTGTCGGTGGTGGTCAGGGACGGGCCCTGCCTGTGGTTCGAAGACCTGATCGAACTGGCGCGCCGGGCGGTGCCGACCGAGACCCAGGTGATGGTCAAGCGCGAGGACGAACAGGCCTTTGCCGAACTGAACGCGGCGCATCCGATCTTCGTCGAGGATGCGGCGCGCAGCTTTTGCGCCGAACTGCTGGCCGACCCGCGGATCGGCGATTTCCGGGTTCTGGCCAGCCATCAGGAAAGCCTGCACAGCCATGATGCCGTCAGCCTGCTGACCGAAGGGCCGACCTTCGCGCAAGAAAGCCTGGACCCGCACCTGTTCGCGTCGCTCGCCCGCACCGGGTAGGGCGCGCGCCAGGCCCGCTCTTCAAGCCCTTGCGGCCTTTCATCGCTGCGGCGGGCGGACAGCGATGACGCCCGGCAGGGCGGAAGAGCGGCCCGGCTTGGCAATTTCCGGTAACGGGAACAGTTCGCGACCATCATGCAGAACCTGCGCCGGGTTGGTTGCCTCATCGGAGGTCACCGTGTGCTGCCGGGCACCTGACGCTGGCCGAAGCGCCAAGTGCAGCGCTGACCATGGTCCGGGCCGGGTTGACACCGCATTGCGGTTTCGCCAAGCCTTGCGCCATGATCGACCTTCGCCCCGTCGGATATGTGATCGGCCTGCTGGTCGCGACCCTGGGGGCCACGATGCTGTTTCCGATGGCGCTCGATTATGCCGGCGGCAACCGCAACTGGATGGCGCTGTTCGAGGCCGCGGTGATCACCGGTGTGGCGGGCGGGGTGCTGGCGCTGGCCTGTGCCAATGGGGCCGGGCGCGGGCTGACGCTGCCGCAGTCGTTTCTGCTGACCACCGGGGTCTGGGTGGCGCTGCCGCTGTTCGGCGGGCTGCCTCTGATGCTGGGCGCGCCGGGCCTGGGGCTGACGGATGCGATGTTCGAGGCGATGTCGGGCGTCACCACCACCGGCACCACGGTGATCGAGGGGCTGGACGCGCTGCCGCCGGGGGCCAACCTGTGGCGCGGCATCCTGCAATGGCTGGGGGGCCTGGGCATCGTGATCGTGGCGATGGTGTTCCTGCCGGTGATGAAGGTCGGGGGGATGCAATTCTTCCGCTCGGAAGGGTTTGATACCCTGGGCAAGATCCTGCCGCGCGCGCTCGACATCTCGACCGCGCTGATCCAGGTCTATCTGGGGTTGACGCTGGCTTGCGCGCTGACCTTCTACGCCCTCGGCATGAACGGGTTCGACGCGGTGATGCACACATTTGCCGCCGTTTCGACCGGCGGATTTTCCAACCACGATACCAGTTTCGCGCGCTATCAGGGGGCACCGGAATATGCCGCGTCGCTGTTCATGCTGCTGGCCTCGCTGCCCTTCATCCGCTTCGTGCAACTGGCGCAGGGCCAAGCCGGGCCACTGTGGCGCGATGCCCAGGTGCGCGCCTATCTGCGCTGGAACGGCTACGCCATCGCGGCGGTTGTGGCCTACGCGATGGTGGCAAGGGATGCGCCATTCTGGGCCACCCTGCGCCAGTCGACCTTCAACATCGTCTCGATCTTTTCCGGCACCGGTTTCACCTCGGTTGACCTCGGGCTGTGGGGACCGTTTCCGTTCGTGGTGCTGATCGTGGTCGGGCTGATCGGTGGCTGCACCGCGTCAACCGGCTGTTCGGTCAAGGTGTTCCGCTATCTGATCCTGATCGAGGCGATCAAGATGCAGATCAAGCTGCTGCGCGACCCCCACGCGGTGGTTTCGGTGCGTTACGAAGGGCGCACGGTCGGCACCGACGTGGTGAATTCGGTGATCGTGTTCTTTTCGCTGTTCATCGTGACCTATGGCGTCGTGGTGGTGGGGCTGTCGCTGACCGGGCTCGCGACCAAGACGGCGATCACCGCCGCCTGGACCTCGGTTGCCAACATCGGCCCGGCGTTCGGCCCCGAGGTCGGGCCGACCGGGGCGGTGGGCGGCTTTCCGGCCACCGCCAAATGGCTGATGATTGCGGGCATGTTGGTCGGGCGGCTCGAATTCCTGTCGGTCTTCGTGCTGTTCATGCCGCAGTTCTGGCGGCGGTGAAGCGGGATGGGTCTTGGTGGAATCCCCGGCTCCGCTACCGCGCTGCTTGATGTTGCGCGCCCGGACCGGGCAGCGCCTCTCCGGTGGAGAGGCGCGCGGGCCGTTGCCCGCAGGCGCAAGCCGCAGGGCAAGCGGGCG
>CAYQPD010000034.1:0-20960 GCA_964419305.1 uncultured Rhodobacter sp. | reverse complement strand
CGGGTATTGCCGGAAATCGAGGCGGCCGAAGAAGAATTCCGCGCCCTGCGCTCGGGCAAGACCGGGCGGCTGCACATCGCGATGGAATGTCACGCCTGTTTTGACTGGCTGCTGCCGGTGCTTGAGCAGTTCCGCCACGCCTGGCCCGAAGTCGATGTCGATATCCGCGCCGGACTTTCGTTCGAAGCGCTGCCCGCGCTGCTGCGTGAAGAGGTCGATCTGGTGATCTCGTCCGATCCGGTGCGGCTTGACGGCGTGCAGTTCAACCCGCTGTTCGACTATCAGCCCACCTTCGTTGCCGCGAGCGCCCACAAGCTGGCCGCCAAGGCCATGATCGCGGCCGAGGATTTCCGCGACCAGACCCTGATCACCTACCCGGTGGCGCGCGACAAGCTCGACGTATTCACCGAGCTGCTGACCCCGGCCCGGGTCGAGCCGCGCGCCTTGCGCCAGGTCGAGCTGACGGCGGTGATCCTGCTGCTGGTGGCCTCGAATCGCGGCGTGACGGTGTTGCCCGACTGGGTGCTGCGCGGTGTGCAGGGCAATCCCGACTTTGCGCTGCGTCCGCTGGGCGGTGGCGGCGGCATCACCCGCCGGCTTTATGCCGCTACCCGCGAGGCCGATGCGCATCAGCCCTTCATGGCGCATTTCCTGCGGCTGGGGCGATCAGAGCCGGTCAAGCTGCAACGCGGCGCGTAAGCCCGGCCTTGTCTTTCAACATCCTGACCGATCTTGATTTTGTCGTCTCGAATGGGCATACCCCCGGCTTTCGCTTTATCGCCCGCGGCCGGGATGGTATCGAGGCGGCAACGCCGGTCAGGAGTCGCGCGCGCAATGGCTGATCCGACCTTATCCGAATCGCGCCGCAGCCGGGTCTGGACCCGGCTGCGCGCGGCCCTGCCCTACGTGGTGGCGGTCGGCCTGTTCGGGCTGGGGCTTTACGCGCTGACCCACCTGCTGTCGTCGGTCGATATCAAGGCGGTCGCGGTGCAGATCAAGGCCACGCAATGGTCGACCTTGGCGCTGGCGCTGCTGGCGACGCTGGCGGCCTATCTGGCGCTGGTCGGCTATGACTGGTCGGCGCTGGCCTACATCGGCAAGCCGCTGCCCTTGCCGGTGGTGATGACCGGCGGCATCATGGCCTATGCTTTCGGCAACACCATCGGGCTCAGCGCGGTGTCCGGGGGCGCGGTGCGCTACCGCATCTATTCCGGGCTGGGCCTTGATGGCTATGACGTGGCGGCGGTATCGACCTTTGCCGCGGTCTCGTTCGGGGTCGCGGCGACCATGGTCGGGCTGGCAGCCCTGGCGCTGCATCCCGCCGCCCTTGCCAGTGTGCTGCCGCTGCCGGCCCTTGCCGTGCGCGCGCTGGCGCTGGCGGGCATTGCGGTGGTGCTGGTGCCGCTGGCGATTGCCGCCTGGCGTCAGGGCGAGCTGCGGCTGGGGCGGTTCGCGCTGCGCGCGCCCACGCTCAAGGTGCTGGGCGGGCAGATGCTGTTCAGCCTGACCGACATCTCGTTTTCGGCGCTGACCCTTTATGTGCTGCTGCCGCCTTCGGAGATCGGCTTTTTCACCTTCCTTGCGGTGTTTGCCGCCGCCACCATGGCAGGCATCCTAAGCCATGTGCCGGGCGGGGTGGGGGTGTTCGAGACGGTGGTGGTGGCGGCGCTGTCGGCCACCACGCCGGTGCACCAGATCGCGGCGGCGCTGCTGCTGTTCCGGCTGGTCTATTATATCGTGCCGTTCGTGCTGGCACTGGCGGTGCTGGCGCTTTACGAGACCTGGCAGGCGCTCGGGCTGGCAGCCCCGCACGGGCCGCTGGGGCGGGCGCTGAGCCTGACCCAGCCGGTGCTCAGCACGATGTCGCCACTGGCCCCGGTGGTGCTGGCGGCGATGATCTTTGGGGCCGGGCTGTGGATGAGCCTTGCCGCCCTGATCCCGCCCACCTCGGATGCCGCCGAAGCCGCCGAGGCGCTGTTCCCGCTGGTCTTCGTCGAAGGCGGGGCGCTGCTCTCCAGCGCGCTTGGGGCGGCGATGGCGGTGCTGGCGCTGGGCGTGGCGCGGCGCAGCTATGGGGCCTGGCTGGTGTCGCTGGCAGCCCTGGCGGCGGGGATGCTGGTGGCGCTGGTGCAGGGTTTTGATTACCCGCGCGCGCTGGTGCTGGGGCTGGCCTGCCTGATCCTGCTGCCGTTCCGGTCCGAGTTCTACCGCCGCACCCAGTTGACCCATGCCGGGTTCTCGCCGGGCTGGCTGGTGCTGGTGCTGGCCAGCGCTGCAGCGTTCGGCTTTGTGTTCTTCCTTGCCTTCAAAAGCGCGCCCTATGCCGCTGATCTGTGGTGGCAGTTTGCGGTGGACGAACGCGCGCCACGGGCGCTGCGGGCGGGGCTGCTCGGCAGTATGGCGATCAGTATTGCGACCCTGCTGTTGTTGCTGCGCTCGCCGCATTTCAAGCCCCATCCGCCCAGCCCCGCCGACCTCGCCCATGCCGCGCGGATCGTGGCGGCGGGCGACATGCCGGATGCGGCTTTCGCGCTGACCGGCGACAAGACCCTGCTGTTTTCCGCCAGCAATGATGCCTTCCTGATGTTCGGGGTGCAGGGCCGGTCGTGGATCGCACTCGGCGGGCCGGTCGGGGCACCGGGGGCGTTTGCCGATCTGGCCTGGGCCTTTACGGACTCGGCCCGCCGCGCCGGGGCGCGCCCGGTGTTCTACGAAGTGGATCAGCGCGATGTGATGCTGATGCGCGACCTTGGGCTGACCTTGCACAAGCTGGGCGAGGAAGCGGTGGTCGATCTGGCGCGCTTCGATCTGGCAAGTGCGGATCACGCGGCGCTGCGCGCCAGCCATGATCAGGCGCGGCAAAGCGGGCTGACGCTTGATTTCGTGACACCGCCGCACGACCAGGCGCTGTGGGCCGACCTGCGCCCGGTCTCAAACGCCTGGCTGGCCACCAAGCACCTGCGCGAAATGAACTTTTCGGTCGGCCGGTTTGATCCGGCGTGGCTGGGCCAATGGCCGCTGGGGGTGGTGCGCCAGCACGGGCGGATCGTGGCTTTCGCCTCGCTGCTGGTGACCGCAGGCAAGGGGGCCGCGACGATTGATCTGGTGCGCCACAGCCCCGACGCCCCCGAGGGCGTGATCGCGTTCCTGTTCACCGGGCTGGCGCTGGCACTCAAGGCGGAAGGCTATGCCCGCCTGTCGCTGGGCATGGCCCCGCTGGCCGGGTTCGAGGCCCGGCGCACCGGGCGGTTGTGGCACCGGTTCGGGGCGGCGATCTTTCGCCATGGCGGCAATTTCTACAACTTTGCCGGGCTGCGCGCCTTCAAGGCGCAGTTCGGTCCGGACTGGCACCCGCATTATCTGGCCGTGCCGTCGGCGCTGCCGCCGCTGTTGCCGCTGGCCGATGCGGCGCTGCTGATCGGCGGCGGGACGCGCTTGCCAGACCGCGCGCGCAAGAGCAAGCTTGGCAAACGATGAAAACCAAATTGCCCGTGATGCCGCACGATCTTTCGGTCGCTTCCTACAACATCCACAAGGGTATCGGGGCGGATCGGCGGCGCGATCTTGCCCGCACGGCGGCGGTGATCGCGGAAATCGGGGCCGACATCGTGGCCCTGCAAGAGGCCGACACCCGCTTCGGCACCCGCACCGGGCTGCTGGACCTGGAAGCTCTGCAGCGCGACCTCGGGTTGATCGCGGTGCCGCTGGCAGGCAATGGCCCGGCGCACGGCTGGCATGGCAACCTGCTGCTGGTGCGCGGCGCCGTGATCGAGCAGGTCTGTCCGCTGGTGCTGCCGGGGTTCGAGCCGCGCGGCGCGCTGCTGACCGATCTGGTGATCAAGGATCAGCCGCTGCGGGTGATTGCCGCCCATCTTGGCTTGCTGCCCGGCTCGCGCAGCGCCCAGACCCGCGCCCTGCTTGATCAGATCGCCGGTCTGGACGCGCGCCCGACCCTGCTGATGGGCGATCTCAACGAATGGCGCAGCGGTGGCGCGGCACTGGACAATCTGGCGCAGCATTTCAACGCCAGCCCCTTGGTGCGCAGTTTTCCCGCCCGCTTTCCGATGCTGGCGCTGGACCGGCTGATGATCTGCGCCCAGGGCACGCTGATGGACATCACGGCCCATGATTCGCCGCTGGCGCGGCGCGCTTCGGATCACCTGCCGCTCAAGGCGCGGTTGCGGCTGGCCGAGGCCGCGCGGTCGGATACAAGATGATCCTGACCGGCGTCAAGCTGCTGGTCTGGCTGGTGGCGCTGGTGGCGCTGGTCACGCTGGCGTCGTGGTCGGCCTACCGATCCTGGCGCCGGTTTGCCCGGCAGGCGCGCGGGCCGGGCTCGACCGCCCTGCCCTGCGGCGAGCCAAAGACCGCGCTGGATCAAATGTTCGCGCCGCTTGAGGCTGCCAATCCGGGGCAGAGCGGCCTCGCCAACCTGCTCGACAATTCCGACGCCTTTGCCGCCCGCGCGCTGTCGGCGCAGGCGGCGGGGCGCAGCCTTGATCTGATGTATTACATCTGGCGCACCGATATCACCGGCTGGCTGTTGCTGGCCGATCTGATGGCGGCGGCCGATCGCGGGGTGCGCATCCGGCTGCTTTTGGATGATGTCAACGTGCAGGGGTTTGACCCGGCCTTTCTGGCGCTGAACCAGCATCCCAACATCGCGGTGCGGCTGTTCAACCCGACCCGCAACCGCGGAAACGTGATCCGAAGGGTGCTGGAAATGCTGCTCGGAATGACGCGTTTCAACCGGCGGATGCACGGCAAGCTGTGGATTGCCGACGGGCGGCTGGCGATCCTTGGCGGGCGCAACATCGCCGACAGCTACTTCGGCGCGCTGGAGGGCGGCGCGCGCAATGCGAGGGATGCCGATGTAATGCTGACGGGTGCCAGGGTGGCCGAGGTTTCGGCGGTGTTCGACAGCTACTGGAACCTCGGGCTGGCGCTACCGATCCTGACGCTGTGGCCGCGCTTTCGCATCAACACCGGCCGGTTTCGCCGCAGGCTGGCGCGGCACGCCGGATCGAGCGCGGCGCGCCGGTTCCACACCCAATCGGTCGGGGCGCGCGACCCGACCCAGCTTGCCGCGCGGCTGCACTGGACCGACCAAGTGCAGGTGCTGGCCGATCCGCCGGAAAAGGCCTATGGCCAGCGCACCAAGCCTTGGATGGCCGATGCCATCGCGGCGCTGCTGGATGGCGCCAAGCGCGAGGTGCGGCTGATCACCCCCTATTTTGTGCCGGGCACGCCGGGGCTTGAACGCTTCACCGCGCTGCTGGCGCGCGGGGTGCGGGTCCGGCTTTTGACCAACGCGCTGGCGGCCACCGACCATGTGCTGGTGCACGGCGCTTACCGCATCTATCGCGGCCCGCTGCTGACAGCCGGGGCCAGCATCCACGAATTTGCGCCGCCGCGCCCGCCGGGCGGTCGGCGCGATGTGCTGCATTCCAAGGTGTTCATCATCGACGGACGGCAGGCCGTGGTGGGGTCGCTGAACCTCGATCTGCGCTCGGCGCTGACCAACACCGAGCTTGGGCTGCAATTTGAAGAACCTGAACTGGTGGCCGAATTGCTGGCCCATTTCGACCGCCTGGCTGCCCCCGATCAGGCCTATGCGCTGGCGCTGAACGACGGGCGGCTGCACTGGTCGGTGGCGCGCCCAGGCCTGCCAATGCAGCTCGATGTCGAACCCGAGGCCCGGTGGCGGATGCGCGCCCTGTCCTGGATCATAGGCCACCTGCCGATCCACGGCTACCTGTAGCGCCATCACCCCCAGGCGAAAAATGCCGCCGCCCCCGCCACCAGCGCGGCCAGGCTGCCAAGCGCCACCCGCAGCCCGATTGCCGCGCCACCCAGCCACGCCGCCATCACGGCCTTGGCGGCGGTGTTGACCGCCACCGCCAGCAGGATCGCCGGGGCCGCCAGCGCCACCGCCGCATCCATCCGCGCGATCGAGATGGTGATGGCATCGACATCGGCCACCCCTGCCAGCGCCGCCACCGCCAGCACCCCGCCACCGCCCCAGACCCGCTGCACCAGCTCGACCGCCAGCATCACCACCACGATGAACCCCGCAAGACGCAGCGAGGTCGCCACCGCCAGCGGATTGGTGATGGCAAGCTGCGCTGTCGGCTGATCGCCCCGCTGCCGGTTGGCGGCAAGGATCAGGCTCAGCGCCACCCCTGCCTGCACCAGCGCGGCCAGCGCCAGCGGCAACCACAGCACCCCGATCAGGCCGGGATTGAGCGCGCCCGCAATCACCCCGACCCGCACCAGCATCACTGCGCCGCTGGTCAGCACCCCCCCGGCCAGCAGGTTGGCGGCCAACGGGTGCCCACGCGCCAGCCGTGCGAACGTCAGGGTGGCGGCGGTCGATGACGCCAGCCCGCCCGCCGCTGCGGTCAGCAAGATCCCCAGCCGGTCGCCGAACGCCCGCACCGCCACGTAACCGGCAAACGAAATCAGCGCGATCATGATCGCCAGCAGCCAGACCTCGTGCAGGTTGACCGCTCCCCAGGGATCGACCGCGCGATCCGGCAGCAGCGGCAGCAGCAGAAAAGACATCACCAGCAGTATCAGCGCCGCCCTGATCTCCTCCCAGGTCAGCGCCGCCAGCCAGCGGTGCAAGGGCTCGCGCAGCGCCAGCAGCACGGTCATCGCAACCGCCGCCGCAATCGCCGCCTGCACCTGCCCCACCGCCGCCAGTGCGCCAAGCAGGAACGTCAGCATCCCGGCCACCACCGAGGTCGCGCTGGCCGCCCCCCTGATCTGCGCCTCGATCCAGTGAAACGCCACAAATGCGGCACTGAACGCGATGAACACCAATCCGACAAACGGCCCGCCAAAGGTCGGTGCCAGCACCCCGCTGACCCCGCCCAGCAACCCCGCCAGCCCATAGGTGCGAAACCCCGCCGCGCGACGATGGTCCTCAACGCCGCGCGCTTTCCAGCCGCGCTCGATCCCGACCATCAGCCCGATCGCCAGCGCCACCCCCAGCCGCGTGAACAGATCAATCTCCGGCATCACCGCCCCTTTGCTGATCGCGCCCGCAGGTTGCCCCGGGGTTGCGTCGATCCCCTTGATCCACGTCAACCCCGGCGCTTGAAAAACAGCCTATCATCCTTACGTTGCATATTGCAGACACGCGACAGGAATTGCGCCATGTTTCTCCTCGCTACACCACGGGCCACAGTGCGATGAGCCGCGATCCCTATGCTGTCCTTGGGGTGGCAAAAGCGGCGACTGCCGCCCAGATCAAGGCCGCCTACCGCAAGCTGGTGCGCGCCAGCCACCCCGACCTCAACCCCGACGATGCCAGTGCCGAGGCGCGCTTCAAGGCGGCCTCCGCGGCCTATGACCTGCTGAAAGACCCGACCACACGGGCGCGCTTCGACGCGGGCGAGATCGACGCCTCGGGGGCGGAACGGCCTGATCGCAAGTTCTATCGCGACTATGCCGAAAGCCCCGGGCACCCCTATCAGCAGGCCCGCGGCTTTCAGGGTCAGGGTGATCCGGGCGATATCTTTGCCGAATTCCTGCGCCAGCGCGGGCGCGACACGGCGACCTCCGGTGGCGAGGGCTTCGCGCGGGGCGACTTTGTCGCGCGCGGCCCGGATCTGCATTTCGCGCTTGAGGTGCCGTTTCTCGATGCCGTGCGCGGGGCCAAGACCCGCATCACCCTGCCCGGTGGCGGCAATCTAGAGGTGCGGATCCCGCCCGGCACCGCGCCCGGTCAGATCCTGCGGCTGCGCGGCCATGGCGGCCCCGGCTTTGGCGGCGGCCCGGCGGGCGACGCGCTGATCGAGATCGCCGTCCGCCCGCATCCGGTGTTCATTCGTGACGGCGATGACATCGTGATCACCCTGCCGATCACCATCGACGAGGCGGTCCTCGGTGGCAAGGTCACCACCCCCACGATCAAGGGGCCGGTCAGCCTGACCATCCCCAAAGGTGCCAGCAGTGGCCGCGTGCTGCGCCTGCGCGGCCGCGGCGTGCCGCACCCCGGTGGGGGCGCGGGCGATCAGCGGGTGGAGCTGCGCATCGTGCTCCCCCACCACATCGACCCCGAGCTGCAGGCGTTTTTCGAGACCCGGCGCAACACCCACCCCGATGATCCGCGCCGCACCTTGTTCCAAGGGATGCCGACATGACCCGTTATCTGACCCAGGATGAAGTGATCGCCGCCCTGCCCCGCCTCACCCGCCCGCGGCTGGTGGCGTTCATCGCAGCCGAGGTGGTGCTACCGCTGCAATCGCCGAGCGGGCCGCTGTTTCGTGATCTCGACCTTGCCCGGCTCGATCTGTTGTGCGATCTGGCCGATCCGTTCGATCTTGAAGGCGACACGCTGGCGCTGGTGATCACGCTGATCGACCAGCTTCACGCCAGCCGCCAGCAGGTGCGCCTGATCGCCGCAGCGCTGGCCGCCGAACCCGCCGAGGTGCGTGCCCGCGTCGGCGCTTGCCTGCTGGTCGGCAACCTCGGTTCAGAAACCTGACAGCCGGTAAACCCGCCGCGCCGTGCCCTGGGCGATGGCGTGACGCTCGGCCACCGACAGATCCGCCAGCACCTCGGCGGTGATCGAGGTCCAGCCCGGCAGCCCGGCGCCAAGGTTGACCACCGGCCAGTCGCTGCCCCACAGCATGCGCTCGGGCCCGAAGCTCGCCAGCACATGGTCAACCCAGGGGCGCAACGTGGCAAGGCTGGCGCTGCCCGGCGCGCAATAGGCGCTGATGCCCGACAGCTTGCAGATCACATGCGGCAGCGCCGCCAGATCGGTGATGCCGCGCGCCCACCCATCAAACGCCCCGCCCGCGATGTCGGGCACGCCACAGTGATCCAGCACCAGCACCATCTCGTCGCAGGCCCGCGCCAGATCCAGCGCAATCGGCAACTGCCGCGCCAGAAAGCACAGATCGAACGGCAGCCCGCGCCGACCGATGGCGCGCAGATTGGCGCGGAAGCCCGCACTCTGCGACAGACCATCCGGCACCACATGCAGGATGCGCCGATAGCCCACCACCCCCAGCCCCGCCGCCTCGTCCAGCCAGTCGGCAAAGCCCGCGTCCGCTTCCGGTCGGCACGAGGCAATCTGCCCCAGCATTCCCGACCCCGGTGCCGCGATCAGCCCCGCCACAAAGCGCGCCTCGCGCTGGTAATCGGCGTCGTCCACCCCGCATTCCATCACGATCGTGCCCGCGATGCCCAACCCGGCCACCATCCCCTGATAGTCCCGTGGGGTGAAATCACCCTGTGCCAGCGCCGCAATGCCCGCCGTCCAGCCATAACCGAAACGCGCGCGCCAGATCAGATGCTGATGGCAGTCGATCAACTCCATGCCGCGCGCCACGCCCCCCGCCTTCTCCTTGCGCAAATACTCGCGCCGCAGGCCCGGCCGTCAGGCCGGATCGGCAACCGCCACCTGCCGCGCCTGGCCCAGCCCGTCTACGCCGAGCTCGACCACATCACCGGGCACCAGATAGCGCGGCGGCTTTTGCCCCATTCCGACCCCGGGCGGGGTGCCGGTCGAGATCACGTCGCCCGGATGCAGGGTCATGAACTGGCTCAGATAGCTCACCAGATGCGCCACCCCGTAAACCATGGTCCGGGTCGAGCCGTTCTGCACCCTTGCCCCATTCACGCTCAGCCACAGGCCAAGGTTCTGCGGGTCTGCCACCTCGTCGCGGGTCACCAGCCACGGCCCGATCGGGCCGAAACCGTCGCACGACTTGCCCTTGGTCCACTGCCCGGCGCGCTCGGTCTGATAGCTGCGTTCCGACAGATCATTGGTCAGCGCGTAACCGGCCACATGCGCCAGCGCGTCGGCCTCGGTCACGTATTTGGCGCGGGTGCCGATGATCACCGCCAGCTCGACCTCCCAATCGACTTTAAGCGCGCCGCGCGGGATCACGATCGGGTCGTTGGGGCCGCAGATCGCCGAGGTCGCCTTCATGAAAATCACCGGCTCGGGCGGCACGCTCATCCCCGCTTCCGCCGCGTGATCGGCGTAGTTGAGCCCGATGCAGATGAACTTGCCGGTGCCCGCCACGCAAGGCCCAAGGCGGGTGCCCGGATCAACCAGCGCCAGCGCCATCGGGTCCAGCGCCCGGATCACCGCCAGCCCCGCGTCCGACAGCACCGCGCCGCCGATGTCGGGCACCACCCCGGTCAGATCGCGCAAGCTGCCATCAGGGGCCACCAGCCCCGGCTGTTCCGCCCCAACCGCCCCATGCCGCAGCAGTTTCATCGCAATTCCCTTCAGATATTGGCCCAGCCGCCGTCGATCACATGGGCGACCCCGCTGGTGTAACCCGATTCGTCACTGCCAAGATAGACCACCAGCGCCGCAATTTCCTCGGGCTTGCCGATCCGCCCGATCGGCTGGCGCGCGATGAAGGCGGCGCGGGCGGCCTCATAATCGCCACTGGCGCGCAACCGTGCGTCCAGCGACGGGCTTTCCACCGTGCCGGGGCAGATCGCATTGGCGCGGATGCCCTTGGTCACGAAATCGGCGGCAATCGCCTTGGTCAGCCCGATCACCCCGGCCTTGGTGGTGCCATAGACAAAGCGGTTCGGCGCGGCGATCACCGATGAGGCCACCGAGGCCATGTTGATGATGCTGCCGCCGCCCTTGGCGATCATGCCGGGCAGAAAGGCGCGGCACATCCGGTACATCGCGGTCAGATTGAGATCGAGGCTGAACGCCCATTGATCCTCGTCGCACTCAAGGATGGTGCCGCTGGCGACAAAGCCTGCACAGTTGAACAGCACATCCAGCGGCCCGGCCGCCGCCACCGCGCCCGCGATGCTGGCCGGATCGCGCACATCCAGCACCCGCACCTCAAGCCCCTCCGCCGCCAGTTCGGCCAGCGCCGCCGGGTTGATATCGGTCGCCAGCACCGCGCAGCCCTCGCGCGCCATCGCCAGCGCACTGGCCCGCCCGATGCCCTGCCCCGCTGCCGTCACCAGCGCCCGTTTGCCTGTCAGTCGTCCCACTGCGCGCTCCTTCACACTGGCCCAAATATCCGGGGGCCGAGCATAAGCCCCTGCGGGCGAGATGAAAAGCTGGAGCGGGTAGCGGGAATCGAACCCGCGCCTTAACCTTGGAAGGGTCTTATGATACCATTTCACCATACCCGCGCGCTTGGTGAAGTAGGGGAAGCCCGCGCCAAGGTCAAGGCGGCTGAACCGGCTAGAACGCCCCGTCCTTGACCGCCTCCATCGCGACATAGGTCGAGGTCGAGGCGACATGCGGCAGCGCCGACAGCTTTTCGCCCAGCACCCGACGGTAATCCTGAATGTCGCCGGTGCGCACCTTCAGCAGGTAATCGAACCGGCTGGCGATCATGTGGCACTGCTCGACCTCGGGGATCAGCACCACCGCGCGGTTGAACGCCAGCAGCGCCGCCTCGCGGGTATCCGACAGCCGGACCTCGACAAAGGCGACATGGGCCAGCCCCATCCGGATCGGGTTCAGCGCGGCGTGATAGCCGGTGATCACCCCCGTCGCCTCCAGCCGCTTGATCCGCGCCTGGGTCGGTGATTTCGACAGCCCGATCCGGCGCGCCAGTTCGGTCGCGCTGATCCGGCCCTCGGCCGCAAGGGTGCGCAGAATCGCGGTATCGAAACGGTCAAGCTCGATCGTATCGGTTTGCATCGCCAATACCTTTCAATGCAGGTGAAACGGCTGTGTGAACGTCAATGATAGGGACAACAGCCTGCATATTCTGGTATATCATGGTCCAAATTCAGGAGTCCAGCCATGCCCGATACCGCCCCCGACCACTGGTCGATCATCACCACCCAAAGCCTGCGCGACGAGGCCGAACTGATCACGGCCCTGCTTGGTGAGGCCGGGCTTGACGCGCCCGCCCGCGCCCGCATCAGCGCCGCCGGGGCTGACCTCGTGCGTCGCATCCGCGCCAGTGCCAGACCCGGCCTGATGGAGGTGTTTCTGGCCGAATACGGGCTGTCCACCGAAGAAGGCATCGCCCTGATGTGTCTGGCCGAGGCCCTGCTGCGGGTGCCCGATGCGCCCACCATGGACGCGCTGATCGAAGACAAGATCGCGCCTTCCGACTGGGGGCGCCACCTCGGCCGGTCGGCCTCAAGCCTGGTCAATGCGTCAACCTGGGCCCTGATGCTGACCGGGCGGGTGCTCGAAGACAGCGAGCCGGGCGTGGTCGGCCACCTGCGCGCCGCCGTCAAACGCCTGGGCGAGCCGGTGATCCGCACCGCCGTAGCGCGGGCGATGAAGGAAATGGGGCGCAATTTCGTGCTGGGCGAAACCATCACCGCCGCCTTGACGCGCGCGACCGAGCTGGAGGCCAAAGGCTACACCTACAGCTACGACATGCTGGGCGAGGCGGCGCGCACCGAAGCCGATGCGCGGCGCTATCATCTGGCCTATTCGCGCGCCATCACCGCCATCGCGGCGGCCTGCAAATCCGACGACGTGCGCGCCAACCCCGGCATTTCGGTGAAGCTTTCGGCGCTGCATCCGCGCTACGAGGTTGCCAAGCGCGAACGGGTGCTGGCCGAACTAGTGCCGCGCGTGCGCGCGCTGGCGGGGCTGGCGCGCGCCGCGGGTCTGGGCTTCAACATCGACGCCGAAGAAGCCGACCGGCTGGAGCTGTCGCTCGAGGTGATCGAGGCCACCCTGTCGGACCCGTCGCTGGCGGGCTGGGCCGGCTTCGGGGTGGTGGTGCAATCCTACGGGCGGCGCGCCGGGGCGGTGATCGACTGGCTCAATGCCCTGGCCACCCGGCTTGACCGCAAGATCATGGTGCGGCTGGTCAAGGGGGCCTACTGGGACGCCGAGGTGAAACGCGCGCAGGTGCTGGGGCTGGCCTCGTTCCCGGTCTTCACCCGCAAGCAGGCGACCGATCTCAGTTACATCGCCAACGCGCGCAAGCTGCTGGGCATGACCGACCGCATCTATCCGCAGTTTGCCACCCACAACGCCCATACCGCCGCCGCCATCCTGGAAATGGCGGGCGACAAGACCGCGTTTGAATTCCAGCGCCTGCATGGCATGGGCGAGCGTCTGCACGACATCGTGCTGCGCGACCACGCCACCCGCTGCCGGATCTATGCCCCGGTTGGCGCGCACCGCGATCTGCTGGCTTACCTGGTGCGGCGGCTGTTGGAAAACGGTGCCAACTCGAGCTTCGTCAACCAGATCGTCGATGAAACCGTGCCGCCCGAAACCGTGGCCGCCTGCCCGCTGACCGCGATGGAAGCGATGCAGCCGGTGGTCAACCCGGTGCTGCCCACCGGCCCCGCGTTGTTCGGGACGCGGCGCAATTCGCGCGGGTTCGATCTGACCGACGCTGGTGATCTGGCGCTGATCGAGGCTGCCCGCGCGCCCCACCAGGACCGCCCGTTCGAGGCCCGCCCGCGCCTTGCGGGTCAGGTCACGGGCGGTCTGCGGCACGAGATCGTGAACCCCGCCACCGGCGCGGTGGTGGGGTCGGTGCTGCCTGCCACCAGCGCCGATGTCGAGTCTGCCCTTGCCAGCGCCCGCCCGTGGGACGCCACCCCGGCCGCGCGCGCCGAGGTGCTGCGCCATGCCGCCGACCTGCTGGAAGCCGAATTCGGCCCGATCCACGCCGTGCTGGCGCGCGAGGCGGGCAAGTCCCTGCCCGACGCCGTGGGCGAGCTGCGCGAGGCGGCGGATTTCCTGCGCTACTACGGCGCACAAGCGCAGTCGCTCAGCGCCCCCGCGCGGGGGCTTTTCGCTTGCATCAGCCCGTGGAACTTTCCGCTTGCGATCTTTACCGGCCAGATCGCGGCGGCATTGGCGGCGGGCAACGGGGTGCTGGCCAAACCGGCCGGACAGACCCCGCTGATCGCCGCGCTGGCGGTGGACATTCTGCTGCGCGCCGGGGTTCCGGCCAGCGCGCTGCAACTGCTGCCGGGCGACGGCGCGACGGTCGGGGCGGCGCTGACCCATGACCCACGGATCAACGGGGTGGTGTTCACCGGCTCGACCGCCACCGCGCAGGCGATCCGCCGCGCCATGGCCGATCACCTTGACCCGACCGCGCCGCTGATTGCCGAAACCGGCGGGCTGAATGCCATGCTGATCGACAGCACCGCCCTGCCGGAACAGGCGGTGCGCGATATTCTGGCCTCAAGCTTTCAGTCGGCGGGCCAGCGCTGCTCGGCGCTGCGCTGCCTTTACGTGCAGGAAGACATTGCCGCCACGCTGACGCCGATGCTGTTCGGCGCGATGGACGAGCTCGCACTTGGCGACCCATGGGCGCTTGCCACCGACGTCGGCCCGGTGATCGACGCGAGCGCCGAGGCCGATATCACCGCCTATATCGAGGCCGCCCGTGCCGAAGGCCGGGTGCTGAAGCAACTTTCGCGCCCGAACGGTGGCCATTTCATCGCGCCGACCGTGATAAGGGTGGGCGGCATCGCCGACATGCCGCGCGAAATCTTTGGCCCGGTATTGCACCTTGCCACCTTCAAGGCCGCCGAAATCGACGCCGTGATCGCGGCGGTCAACGCCACCGGCTACGGCCTGACCTTCGGGCTGCACTCGCGCATCGACGACCGGGTGCAGCGCATTGTCGAGCGGCTGCATGTCGGCAACACCTATGTCAACCGCAACCAGATCGGCGCGGTGGTGGGCAGTCAGCCGTTCGGCGGCGAGGGGC
The DNA here is from genome assembly GCA_964419305.1 of uncultured Rhodobacter sp. Lineage (GTDB taxonomy): Bacteria > Pseudomonadota > Alphaproteobacteria > Rhodobacterales > Rhodobacteraceae > CAYQPD01. The sequence continues at coordinate 6,297 of CAYQPD010000034.1, read as the reverse complement.
TTTCGGGCACCGGGCCCAAGGCGGGCGGGCCGGCCTACCTCGCGCGCTTCTGCGCCCATCCGGCCCCGCTCGCTGGCACGCCCGGCCCCGCCACGGCCGAGTCTGCCGCCAAAGCCGCGCTCAGCGCCTTGCAAGCCACCGCCACCGGCCCCATGCGCAGCACCGATCTGCCCGGCCCCACCGGCGAGTCGAACCGCCTGTCAGAGTGGCCGCGCGCCCCCCTGCTGTGCCTTGGCCCCGGCGCGGGCGCCGCCGAGGCGCAGGCGGCGGCGGTGCGCGCGCTAGGCGGCAGTGCAGCGATTGCCCCCGACCTTGAGGCCCCGGCCCTGACCCGGCTGCAGGGCTTTTCGGCAGCGCTTTACTGGGGCACCCCGGATCAGGCCCGGCCCTATGCCCAGGCTCTGGCGCAGCGCAGCGGCCCGATCCTCGCGCTGATCGGCGGTCTGCCCGATGCCGCCCACGTGACCCTCGAGCGTCACGTCTGCATTGATACCACCGCCTCGGGCGGCAACGCGCAACTGCTGGCGCAGGCGGCAAATCCCTGAACCCGCCCCCTTGACGCCAGCCCGCGGATCGGAAACCGTGCCGGGATGTTTCCGATCCGCGATCACAACCCTTCGGGGCAAGTGCCCTTGGTTACCTATGCCCTGATCGCGATCAACGTCGCGGTGTTTCTCGGCACCTGGCTGGCCCTGCCCGACACGCGCGCGGTTGACCGGTTCTTCGTCACCTGGGGGCTGGTGCCCGCGCGGGTCTCGGCCGGGATCGACTGGCTCGGGCTCGTGACCTCGATGTTTCTCCATGGCGGCTGGCTGCACCTGCTGGGCAACATGCTGTTCTTGTGGATCTTCGGTGACAACCTTGAAGATATCATGGGGCACCGGCGCTTTGCCCTGTTCTACCTCGCCGCGGGGCTGGCGGCGGCGCTGATGCAGGTCTGGGCCGACCCAAACAGCCCGGTCCCGATGGTCGGGGCCTCGGGGGCCATCGCCGGGGTGATGGGGGGGTATCTGCTGCTTTTCCCGCGCGCCCGGGTCGATGTGCTGATCGTGATCGTGATCTTCTTTCGCATCTTCACGGTGCCGGCCTGGGCGATGCTGGGGCTGTGGTTCGCCTTTCAGCTTGGCGCCAGCCTGGCCACCCCGACCGAGCTGGGCGGCATCGCCTACTGGGCCCATGCCGGCGGCTTTGCCGCCGGGCTGATCCTCACCCTGCCGTTCTGGCTGGCGCGCGGTGGCCCGGCATTCTGGCACCAGAGCGCGGGCCAGCCCGATCACCCGGTCGCCACCTATCCCTTGGGCAAGAGCCACATCCCGCGCGTGCCCCGGCAGCGTTAGCCACCCCCGCCCCAAGTCATCGGGAGCACTGGACAAGCCCGGATCAATCGCGTCTTCTTTACCCTGGCGCGCCGCTGCGCCGGACCCGCGAGGACGCATGGCACGGTATTCCATCAACCAGGTCGCGCTGCACATCCCCGATCCCCTGCTGACCGGGCAGCTTGACAAGGCCCTGGCCTCGGGACGCTATGAAAGCTCGGAATCCGCCGCCCTGCTGCGCCACCTGCGCCCGGGCGACCGGTTTCTCGATCTCGGGGCCGGGGCGGGGTATCTGGCCTCGCTGGCGGTTAAGGCCGGGGTGGCGACAGCCAACGGGGTCGAGGCCAACCCCGAGATGGTGCCGGTGGCCAGCGCCAATCTGGCCCTCAACGGCGGCACCGGCGAAGTGATCTGGGGCGTGGTGGTGGGCGATGCCCAGACGGCGGCGACCCTGACATTCACCCTGCGCCGGGCGTTCTGGGCCTCGTCGCTGACCCCGCCCGACGATGCCATGAACACCCGCGAGGTCGAGGTGCCGACCCTGCGGCTTGGCGATCTGCTGGCCCGGTTTTCGCCCACCGTGGCAAGCGTGGACATCGAAGGCGGCGAGCTCGACCTCGTCGCCACACCGCTACCCGCGCCCCTTCGGCTGGTGCTGATGGAGGTCCACCCCTCGGTCTATGGCAAGGCGGGGGTGAAACGGATTTTCGACGCGCTCTCGGCCCAGGGCTTTTGCTACTGCCCCACCGGATCGCGCGGCGCAACCGTGGTGTTCGAGCGCATCACCTGACGCCGCCCCGGCGCGGATCGGGGCCACGACCTGCAACCCTTCTTCTTTGCCCAAATACTCGAAACCCCCGGGTGCCCAGGTCGCTGCCCTTCGGCGCTGGCCAGACTGCCCTTGCGCGATCCGCTACGCCTCGCCGCGCCCGGTGCCATCGCGATTGCGCGGATAGCGCCGCGCCAACCCGAAGGGCGGCAACCACGACTCGCGGCGGATGGTCCACAGCTCGTAGGTCGGGATGAACTGGTCAGGGGCATCCAGCGCCCCCAGGTTCACCTCGACTTCGTCACCGCTGCGACCGAACACCGGCGAGCCGCAGCGCGGGCAGAAAAAGCGCCCGGCGTAGTCGCGGGTTTCGCCGGTGATCACCACCGCATCCTGCGGGAAAATTGCCGAGGCGTGGAACAGCGCCCCATGATGCTTGCGGCAGTCGAGACAGTGGCACAGCCCGACCCGGTAGGGGGCCCCCGACGCCACCAGGCGCACATTGCCGCACAAACAACCGCCAGTGACTTGTGCCATACCGCACCTCCTCGCTGTGCCAGCCGAGCGCGCGACCGGCCCCGCCCCGCACCGGCCGTGGTCATTGGCCCCGGATGATGGCGCGAAAACCCTCGAACAGCGCGCCATTGCCGCAGATCACCGCGCCTTTTTCGAGCGGATCGTCGCCCTCGCGGATGGCCGAGACCAGCCCGCCCGCCTCGCGCACCAGCAGCACCCCGGCGGCAATATCCCAGGCGTTGATGCCGCGCTCCCAATAGCCGTCATAGCGCCCGGCGGCGACATAGGCCAGATCCAGCGCCGCCGCCCCCCAGCGCCGCACCCCGGCGCAGACCGGCATCAGCCGCGCCAGATCCTGCAAGCTGGCCGGCAGGGTGCCGCGTCCGCCGAACGGCACCCCGGTGGCAAAGATCGCCTCGATCATCACCCGTCGCCCCGACACCCGCAGCCGGCTTTCGTTCATCCAGGCTCCGGCCCCTTTTTCGGCCCAATACATCTCGTCCTTGGCGGCATCGAACACCACTGCCGAGACAATCTCGCCCTTGTGTTCCAGCGCGATCGACACCGCCCAGTGCGGCAGCCCGTGCAGGAAATTGGTGGTGCCGTCCAACGGGTCGACAATCCAGCGCCGGGTCGGATCGGCCCCGGCGGCAGCACCGGTTTCCTCGCCCAGCCAGCCGTAGGTCGGGCGCGCCCCCAGCAGATCTTCCTTGATCATCCGCTCGGCCTCGCGGTCGGCCTTGGTCACGAAATCACCCGGCCCCTTGGCTGAGACCTGCAGGTTCTCGACCTCGCGAAAGTCCTTGACCAGCGCCCGCCCGGCCTTGCGGGCGGTCTTGATCATCAGGTTGAGGTTGGCGCTGCCTTGCATCGGGGGCTCCTGATCTGGTGCGGGCGGATCACGGGCCTATACGCGCAAGGTGCCGGGAAGTGAAGGGGCGGCTCAGGCCGGATCAAGCGGCAGGCGCAGGGTGGCCAGCAGCCCGCCCTCGGGCCGGTTGGCCAGGGTGACTTCGCCGCCCTGCGCCCGCGCAATGCTGCGCGCGATGGCGAGCCCCAGCCCGACCCCGCCGGTCGCGCGGCTGCGCGAGGCCTCGCCGCGCACGAAGGGCTCGAACACCGCCTCAAGCTGGTCCTCGGGCAGGCCCGGGCCGTGATCGGCGATGGTGATGACCGCCTCTCCCCCCTGCCGCACCAGCGCCACCTCGGCGCGGGTGCCATAGCGCAGGGCATTGTCGATCAGGTTGCGCAGCGCGCGCCTGATGGCGGTCGGGCGCAGCGTCAGGAATACCGACTCGGGCGCGGTCAGCGTCGCGTGCCCGGCCCCGGCATCCGCCACCAGATCGCGCAGCAGCGCCGCCAGATTGACCTCCTGCACCGCCTCGCCCTGCGCCGCCGCGCCCTGCGCCGCGGCGCGGGCGAAATCGAGGGTCTGCTCGACCATCGCCTGCATTTCCTCGACCAGCGCCTTCAGCCGGGTGCTGTCTTCGTCTTCGGCCAGCAGCTCGACCCTGAGCCGCATCGCGGTCAGCGGCGAGCGCAGATCGTGGCTGAGCGCCGCCAGCATCCGGGTGCGCTCGGCGATCAGCCGGGTCAGACGCGCCTGCATCCGGTTGAAGGCCTGGGTCGCCTCTTGCACCTCGGTCGGGCCGGTCAGGGCCAGCGGTGCTGCATCCAGCCCGCGCCCCAGCCGCTCGGCCCCGGCCGCCAGTGCCCGCATCGGCCCCACGATCCGGCGCGCCGTCACTCCGGCCACCAGCGCCACTGCCGCGAGCATCAGCACCAGCGGCAGCAGGGCGCGCGGCGACCACTGCACCCCCGGCCGCTGGAACATGGTGCGCACGTTGAGCCAGTTGCCGCCTTCAAGGCGGATCGACAGGGTCAGCTCGACCGGCTCGGGGCGGGCCGCCATCATCGCCCGATGCATCGGGCGCATCGCGTCGGGCAGACCTTCGGGCAGTTCGGGCGGAGGCCCGGCGAGGCCGTGGACCTCGGCCCGGATGTCGCGCGCATCGCCCAGAATCTGGCGCATCCTGGCCACCATGGCCACCGCCTCGAAGCTGCTGTGGGGGGTCTGGGGCGTGGCCTCCAGCGCAAACCGCACCAGCGGTGAATCCGCCGATGCCAGGATCGAGCCTTGCAGCGCGGTCGGCGCGGCCTCGAGCAGCAGCGCCACATTGGCCGCCCGACCGGCCGCCTCGAGGCCCAGAGCGGCACGCACCGCAAGATTGCGCTCGCCGGTCAGCAGGATCAGGCTCAACCCTTGGGTGATCGCCAGCGCCAGCAGCAGCAGCGCCAGCAACTGCCCCCCTACCGAGCGCGGCAGCCAGCGCCGGATCATGGCAGCGCCCGCACGTCGGCGGCCAGAGAGTAACCGCCGCCCCAGTGGGTGGCGATCAGCGCAGGCTTGGCCGGATCGCGCTCGATCTTGCGGCGCAGGCGGCTGATCTGGTTGTCGATGGTGCGATCGAACACCTGCGCCGCCCGCCCCGAGGTCAGATCGAGCAGTTGTTCGCGCGACAGAACAAACCGCGGGCGCGCCAAGAGCACCGTCAACAGGCGGAACTCGGCAGTGGTCAGCGCCACCTCGCGGCCGGTGTCATCGGTCAGGCGGCGGCGGTCGGTATCAAGGGTCCAGCGCTCGAACCCCAGCCGGTGCCCGGCAAGGGAGCCGCCCGCCAGCTCGGCCCGCCCCGCCCGGCGCAGGATCGCCTTGATCCGCGCCAGCAGCTCGCGCGGGTTGAAGGGTTTGGCCAGATAGTCGTCGGCCCCCACTTCCAGCCCGACGATGCGGTCGGTGTCGTCGCCAAGCGCGGTCAGCATCAGGATCGGGATCGAACCACCCGCCCGCAATCTGCGGCACACCGACAGCCCGTCCTCGCCCGGCATCATCACATCGAGCACGATCAGATCGAACGCCCCCACCTTCAGCGCCGCATCCATCGCCACCGCATCCGCCGCCACCGTTGTCCGCATGCCGTTCTTTTGCAGATACTTCGCCAGCGCATCGCGGATCTCGCGGTTGTCATCGACGATCAGGATATGGGGGGCTGCGGTCATGGGGTCTCCTGCGGGCAGGTTAGCCGAATTCGCTGCGCGCTGCGCAGAACTTTGTCGCAAGCCGTCCGCGATGGCCGATTCTGCGACCGATTGATACAAAATACCCACCCAACTGACAAAGATCAGCGACACCTGCCGCCTAGTTTGATCCTGTAGACAACAAACAGGAGACTTGAAATGAAACGGTCAACTCTTTTTGCGCTTGGTGCGGTGGCAACCTTGGGGCTTGCCGCAATCGCCGTGCCAGTGATTGCCCAGCAGGGCATGATGGGCGGCCATGGTGGCCATGGTGGCATGATGGGCGGCATGATGGGGGGCGGCATGATGGGGCCGAACAGCTATGCCATGCAGAATTTCGACACCAATCAGGACGGCAGCCTTGATGCGGCCGAAATCGCCGCCGGGATCGCCGCCGAACTGAAAACCTATGACGCCGACGCCAACGGCACCCTGTCGCTTGACGAGTTTGCCACGATGCACGCCGCCCACACCCGCAACATGACGGTGCGCGCCTTCCAGATGCATGACGCCGACGGCGACGGTCAGGTGACCGGCGATGAAATGACGGCGACCGCCGAAATGATGCAGCAGCAGATGGCCGAACATATGGGCCAGGGGGGCATGATGGGCCAGGGC
>CAYQPD010000033.1:0-21339 GCA_964419305.1 uncultured Rhodobacter sp. | reverse complement strand
TGGAACTATCACCTATTCCAACCCGGAAACCCGCATCCCGCGTCTCCGGGTGGCACGGTCAGCATACACCCGCAGCCGCGGTGTTTCAGCGTCTTTCGTCGCCTGCGACACTGCCGAACCTGATCGCGCGTGGGGGGTGCACCGTGGTCACCGGCGGCGCGCAACAGGGTTTGCCCCCGCCCGCCCTGCGTGCTAGGCGCGAGGGCAAGTTGACCCACTTTCGTGATCGCCTTGAGGCCGCGCCATGTATCACCTGACCGAGGAATCCGAGGCCGACGAAGCCGAAGTCGAGGCGCTTTATGATCTGTGCTTTGCCCCCGGTCGCACCGCGCTGTCGTCCTACCGGCTGCGCGACGGGGTGGCCAGGGTGGCCGCCCTTTGCCTCGTGTTGCGCGATGGCGACGGCACCCTGGCGGCGGTGATCCGCTACTGGCCGGTCGAAGTGGCGGGGCAGGCGGTGCTGCTGCTGGGGCCGGTGGCGGTGCATCCCACCCGGCAGGGCGAGGGGCTGGGCGGGCTGCTGATCAACGAAAGCCTCACAGAGGCGCGCCGCCTCGGCTGGCAGCGGGTGCTGCTGGTGGGCGACGCGCCCTACTACGGCCGCTTCGGCTTTCGCAAACTTGACGCCGTGGTGATGCCACCCCCCACCAACCCCGAGCGGGTGCTGGGGCTGGAACTGGTGCAGGAGGCCTGGGCAGGCGTGACCGGCGCGGTGACGCGCAAGCGCGCCTGACCTTTTGCGCCCGTCTTGCCCCAGAGGGCATCTCCCCCTACCTTGGACCGATGGACCCTGCTTTCCCCCTGCCCGCCCTGGTTCCCGATCCGGTGCCCGCCGCCGAGATCGCCCAGCTTGCCGCCCGCACCCGGCGCGCGGGGGGGCCGTTGATCGCGCTGATGACCAGGGCAGGGGGCGCACTCGAGGCGCGGCTGGCCCTGCTGCCCGCGCCTGCGCGGCACCGGATCGAGACCCTGGTGCGCGCCGCCTTGGAACGGGGTTTCGCGCTGGCCGCCTCCGGTCGCCATGCCCCCGATCTTGGGCCGCATGCTGCCCCCGCGCTGGCGGCCCTGACCGGCGCACTGGGCGGGGCGGGTGGGCTTGCCACCGCGCTTGCCGAGCTGCCGTTCACCATCACCCTGATCCTGCACAGCATCCGCCGTGCCGCCGCGGCCGAAGGCTTTGACCCCGACGATCCGTCAATCCGCGCCGAATGCCTGGCGGTGTTTGCCGCCGGCAGCCCGCTGGCGCGCGATGATGGCATTGACACCGCCTTTCTCGGGGCCCGCCTCGCGCTGACCGGTCCGGCCCTGCACAAGCTGATCGCCAGCGTCACGCCCCGTCTCGCCGCCGCTCTGGGGCAGAAGCTGGCGGCGCAAGCGGTGCCGGTGCTGGGCGCGCTGTCGGGGGCGGCGCTGAACGCGGCTTTCCTTGGCTACTACCGCGAGCTGGCGCAGATCCGCTTTGCCCTGCTGCGCCTGGCCGGGCAGCATGGCCCCGAGCCGGTGCTGGCCGCCTTTCGTGCCGCCACCCGCCCCGCGCCGCTCACCCGCGCCGGACCGGCTTTCTCATTGGGATAAATACCCTCGGGGGTGAATTGGCCGTCAGGCCAAGAGGGGGCGGACAGCCCCCTTCCACCGCCGCAAATTGCAGCGCGGGCTAATCCTCTTGCCGCGCCAGCCAGTCCATCAGCGCCGGGCGCACCGATTCCGCCCCGCTGGCGCAGGCGGCATCGATCACCGCGCGCGCCGCGCCCAGATCGACCCGGCGCAGCAGCGCCTTGACCGGCCCGATCGAGGCCGGGCGCATCGACAGGGTGCGCAGGCCAAGGGCCGCCAGACACACCGCCTCGACCGGACGCCCGGCATCCTCGCCGCAGAACGACAACGGCGTGGCGGTCTCGGCGCAGCGCCCGATGATCTGGCTGATGAAGGTCAGAAAGCTGACATTCAGCGTGTCATAGCGCCGCCGCACCCGCTCGTTCTCGCGGTCGGCGGCAAAGAAGAACTGCTTGAGATCATTGCCGCCGATCGACACGAAATCGGCCAGCTCGAAGAACGCGCGCGGGCCGAACGCGAGACTCGGGGTCTCCAGCATCGCCCCGATCTCGACCTTGCCCGGCACCGCGTGCCCCATCGCCGCCTCGTGGTCCAACTCGCGCAGAAGCTGGCCGCGCGCCGCGCTGAACTCGGCAAATTCGCTGACAAAGGGAAACATCACCGTCAGATCGCGCCCGTTGCTGGCCCGGATCAGCGCCTGCAACTGCATCCTGAGCACCCCCGGCTTGTCGAGCCCCACCCGGATCGCGCGCCACCCCATCGCCGGGTTGGGCTCGTCGTTGGGCTTGAGGTAGGGCAGCACCTTGTCCGAACCGATATCAAGGGTGCGAAACGCCACCCGGCGCCCGCGCGCGGCCTCGATCACGATGCGGTAGGTGCGGGCCAGCTCGTCGCGCTTGGGCAGCTTGTTGCGCACCAGAAACTGCAATTCGGTGCGAAACAGCCCCACCCCTTCGGCCCCCGAGCTTTCCATCGAGGGCAGATCGGCCATCAGCCCGGCGTTCATCAGCAGGGTCGTGACGGTGCCGCATTTCGATTGCGCGGGCAGCAGCCGCAGCGAGGCATAGCGCTCTTGCGCCTGGGCCTGCATCGCCATCTTGTCGCGAAAGGCGCGGGCGATGGTTTCTTCGGGGCGCAGGTGGGCAATGCCCTGATCGCCATCGACCAGGATATGGTCGCCGTTCAGCGCCTCGCCGGTGATGCGGGCGGCGTTGATCACCAGCGGAATCGCCAGCGCCCGCGCCACGATTGCGGCGTGACTGCCGACCGAACCTTCCTCCAGCACCACCCCGCGCAAGCGCTTGCCATATTCCAAAAGCTCGCCGGGGCCGATGTTGCGCGCCACCAGCACCGGATTTTCCGGCAGCGTCGCCCCGGTATCGACCCCTTGCCCGGTCAGAATGCGCAGCAAGCGGTTCGACAGATCGTCAAGGTCATGCAGGCGCTCGCGCAGGTAGGCATCGGGCACCTGTTCCAGCCGGGCGCGGGTGGCGGATTGTTCCTTTTCCACCGCCGCCTCGGCCGACAGGCCAAGGGCGATGTCTTCCTCCATGCGCTTCAGCCAGCCGCGCGAATGGGCAAACATCCGGTAGGCTTCGAGCACCTGCTTCTGGTCCTTGTCGAGGCTGGCCGCCGACAGCAGATCATCGACCGACACCCGCAGCATCCCGACCGCAGCACGGATGCGCTCGATTTCGGTCAGCGGATCGTCGGCCACCGGGTTGGTGACCACCACGCGCGGCTCGTGCAGCCAGACGTTGCCCTCGGCGGCGCCTTCCTGCCCGACGGCGCCCCGGATCATCACCGGCTGGCGGTGCAGCGCGCCGATCTGTTCGCCCTCGCCCAGAAAGGCACCAAGCTCGGTCATCTCGGCCAGCACCATCGCCACCACTTCCAGCGCATAGACCGCATCATCGGAAAACTGCCGCGCCTGGCGCGATTGCACCACCAGCACGCCCAGCTTTTCGCCGACCCGCTGGATCGGCACCCCGAGGAACGAGCTGAAGACCTCTTCGCCGGTCTCGGGCATGAAGCGAAAGCCCTTTTCCGACGGGGCATCGGCGGTGTTGACCGGGCCCGCGCTGCGCGCGACCCGCCCCACCAGCCCTTCGCCCAGGCGCAGCCTTGTGTGGTGGACCGAGGATTTCTTCAACCCCTCGGTGGCGCACAGCTCGAGCGTCTCGGCATCGCGAAACAGGTAGATCGAGCACACCTCGGTGCCTATCGAATCGGCGATCAGATGGGTGATACGGTCCAGCCGGTCCTGACCCTTGCCGGGGACCGCCAGGCTGTCGCGCAGCCGCCGCAGCAGCTTGCGGCTTTCACTTTCGCTGTGGTCGGGCATCATACCTCGGCGGCTTCGGCGCTAGAGCGCGATGACGCTTGGTGGTGCTGACCATCGTCATCTTCGCGGTGGTCAGGGCAAGTCTTTGGGCCGCAAGAAAACTCTCCGGGGGAGAGTTTTCCGGTCCATTGTTCATGAGGCCGAAGGCCGTTGAACAAGGGCGGCCCAGCAAGGGCGGTCGGTTGGAAATCGGGCCGCGCCTGCCTGGCTGGCGCGTTTCGCGCCTGCCGGGGGCAGGCAGGCGCGACCCGATTTGACGCGTGTCAAATCGGGCAAGAAAAGTTTGCGATTCCACTTGACCCCATTCTGCGTCTGCTCACGCCTTTTCCAACTCGAAGGCATCATGCAGGGCCTGCACCGCGAGTTCCATGTATTTCCGGTCGATCAGCACGGAAATCTTGATTTCCGAGGTGGCAATGACCTTGATGTTGACATTCTCGGCGGCCAGGGCTGAAAACATCGTCGCCGCAACCCCGGCGTGTGAGCGCATGCCGATGCCCACCACCGAGATTTTGGCGACTTCGGTATCCTCGACCAGTTCGTGGTAGGCGATCAGCCCCGCGCTTCGGGCGTCTTCCATCGCCTTGTGGGCCCGCGCCACCTGATTGACCGGGCAGGAAAAGGTCATGTCGGTGACGGCGCGGCGGGTGCCGCCGTCGTCGATTTCGGAAATGTTCTGCACGATCATGTCGACGTTGACGCCCGATTCCGACAGCGGGCCAAAGATTGCGGCGGCGATGCCGGGGCGATCCTCGACCTTGACCAGCGTCATCTTGGCTTCGTCGCGCGAATAGGCAACGCCGGTGACAACTTTCGATTCCATGATTTCATCCTCGTCGCAGACCAGAGTGCCAGAGTTTTCGTCGTCGTCTTCAAAGGACGACAGCACCCGCAGCCGCACCTTGTAGCGCATCGCCAGTTCGACCGAGCGGGTTTGCAGCACCTTGGCACCAAGCGATGCCAGTTCCAGCATTTCCTCATAGGCGATGCGGGTCAGCTTGCGCGCCTTGCTGGTGATGCGCGGGTCGGTGGTATAGACGCCATCGACATCGGTGTAGATGTCGCAGCGTTCCGCCTTGAGGGCGGCGGCAAAGGCGACCGCCGTGGTGTCCGAGCCGCCCCGCCCCAGGGTGGTGATGCGACCCTCGGCGCTGACCCCCTGAAAGCCCGCAACCACCGCGACCTTCATGCCCTCGGCAAATTTCTGATCGAGATTGGCGCGCGGAATGTCGATGAACCGGGCCGAGGAATGGGCGGAAGTGGTCTGGATCGGCACCTGCCAGCCCTGCCATGACCGCGCCGGCACGCCCAGTTCCTGCAAGGTCAGCGCCATCAGCCCGGCGGTGACGTTTTCGCCGCTTGAGACCACCGCGTCGTATTCGCGCGCGTCGAACAGGGGCGAGGTCGCCTCGACCCAGCCCACCAGTTCGTTGGTCTTGCCCGACATGGCGGAAACGATGACGATCACGTCAAAACCGCGATCGACCTCGCTCTTGACCTTCAGCGCCGCATTCCTGATGCGCGCGAGGTCAGCCACCGAGGTGCCGCCGAATTTCATCACCAGAAGCGGCATCAATGCCCTTTCGCTGCCCGACCCCGATTGCTGCGGTTCTTATGCGGGGCCGGGGCAGGGTGCAAGGGGCAGGGGGCCGCTCATCCGCCCTGACAGGCGTCTTCGCTGGCCGAGCGAAGGCCGACCGCAAGGGCGGGATGCGCGGCGCGGCGTGAGCCGCCTCAGCCGGATTTGGGTTTGCGGGCGCGGTGCCCTCGTCTCCTCGCACCAGGGCTGTTGCATTTGAAGACCCCAAACGAAGATCATGCACTTTCCCGTTGCGGCACGCGACGGGGACGCGCCCGCCATCCCGGCCCTTCGCTGGCGCTTCGGGCGTTCGCCGGGGAAACGCTCCGCCGGAGCGTTTCCTGCTCCGTCTCACCCCCCCCACACATCCCCCTTGCATCCCTCGCCCCCATCCGGCATCCCATCGGTAACGCAGATCGGGGGCCAGGCATGAAACGCAAGATCGCCATTCTCGGAGCCTCGGGCTACACCGGGGCCGAGCTGATCCGGCTGATCGCCACCCATCCGCGGCTGGAGATCAACGCGCTTTCCGCCGACCGCAAGGCGGGGCAGGTGCTGGCCGAGGTCTTTCCCTTCCTGCGCCATCTGAACCTGCCGCGGCTGGTGCGGATCGAGGAGATCGACTTTGCCCATGTCGATCTTGCGTTCTGCGCCCTGCCGCATGCCACCAGCCAGGCGGTGATTGCCGCCCTGCCGCGCGATCTGCGGGTGGTCGATCTGTCGGCGGATTTCCGGCTGCGCGACCCGCAGGCTTATGAGAAATGGTATGGCAAGCCCCATGCCGCGCCCGACTTGCAGCGCGAGGCGGTTTACGGGTTGACCGAGTTCTACCGCGACGAGATCAGGGCGGCGCGGCTGGTGGCGGGCACCGGGTGCAACGCTGCGGCCGGGCAATATGCGCTGCGGCCGCTGATCGAGGCCGGGGTGATTGATCTGGACCGCATCGTGATCGACCTCAAGGCCGGGGTCTCGGGGGCCGGGCGCAGTCTCAGGGAAAACCTGCTGCATGCCGAGTTGTCGGAAGGCACGATGACCTATGCCGCTGGCGGCACGCACCGCCATCTGGGCGAATTCGATCAGGAATTCAGCAAGTTGGCCGGGCGGCCGGTGCAGGTGCAGTTCACCCCGCACCTGCTGCCGATGAACCGCGGCGTTCTGGCCACGGTCTATGTCGAGGGCGACCCGGCACAGGTGCATGCAGCACTGGCCGCGCGCTATGTGCTGGAGCCGTTTGTCGAGGTGCTGCCGTTTGGCGCGCTGCCTTCGACCCGCGACATCCGGGGCTCGAACTTCGTGCACATAGGTGTGATCGGGGATCGCATTGCCGGGCGAGCGGTGGTTGTTGCGGTGCTGGACAACCTGTGCAAAGGCTCGTCGGGGCAGGCGATCCAGAACGCCAACCTGATGCTGGGGCTGGAAGAGACCGCGGGGCTGATGCTGGCCCCGGTGTTTCCGTGACAAAGAGGATGACATGAAGGGTTTGAAGAAACAGCGCCGGATCCAGATCATCGTGCTGGCCTTCGTGGCGCTGGCGCTGGCGACCGGGCTGATCGGGTATGCGATGCGCGACGGCATCAACTTCTTTCGCGCCCCGGCGCAGCTTGCCACCGACCCGCCACGCGAGGGCGAGGTGTTCCGGCTGGGCGGGCTGGTCGAGGCGGGCAGTCTGGTGCGCGGCCAGGGCGAGACCGTCAGTTTCAACGTGACCGACGGCAAGGCCACCATTCCCGTCACCTTTACCGGGGTGCTGCCGGATCTGTTCAAGGAAGGCACCGGCATGATCGGCACCGGCCAGATGCAGGCGGGCACCTTTGTCGCCAGCGAGATTCTGGCCAAGCACGACGAAAACTACATGCCCAAGGAAGTGATCGACGCGCTGAAAGAGCAGGGCGTCTATCAGACTCCGGGCAGCGCACCGAACGGTTGATTGCGCCGATCTTAACCGCCTGACCGCAGCCTTGCCCGCAGCACAAACGCGGGGATCGCCATGCCGTCGGTCGAGGAAATTGCCAGGGAAATCGTCGCCCGCGAGGGTGGCTTCGTCAACGACCCGGCGGATCCGGGCGGGGCCACCAAATACGGCGTGACACTTGGCACGCTGCGCGGTCTGGGGCTGGATCTGACCGGCGACGGCACCGTGTCGGTGGCCGATGTCAAGGCGCTGAGCCGTGAGCAGGCCGAGGCGATCTTTGTCGAGCACTACTTCAAGCGCCCCGGCATCGCCGCCCTGCCCGAAACGCTGCACGCTTCGGTGTTCGACATGTATGTCAACGCCGGGGCCAATGCGGTGAAGGTGTTGCAGCGCCTGCTGACCGAGATGGGCTTTGCCTGCACGGCCGATGGCGCGATCGGGCCGCAGACCGTCGCGGCCGCCGCGCAGGCCGCTGCCGCCGCGCCTGGGCATCTGGCCGACGCCTATGCCATTGCCCGGCGCAACTACTATTACAGCCTGGCCGATGCCCGCCCCGCCAGCCGCAAATATGCCCGCAGGCGTGATGGCGGCAAGGGCGGCTGGATCACCCGGGCGGAACAGTTCATGGCACCGCAGTATCGCCTGACCGAGGCGCAACACCAGGCACGGGTGGCGAAATGGGCGTGATCAGCAGCATTCTGGGATCGTCCGGCGCGGTCTCGGCGGTGGGCGACGCGGCCAAGGGGTTGGCCGAAGTGTTCACCCCTTCGGCCACCCGCAGGCAAGAGCTTTCGGCCGAGGCGCAGATGGCCGCGCTGAAGCAATTCGGCGGCGAATTTGCCGTGCCCGCGCCCAGTTGGTTCGACGCCATGGTGAACGGGTTGAACCGCCTGCCGCGCCCGCTGCTGGCCTTCGGCACCATCGGCCTGTTCGTCTATGCCATGATCGACCCCGCCGGCTTCGGCCAGCGCATGGTCGGGCTGAACCTGGTGCCGGAAGCGTTGTGGTGGCTCTTGGGCGCGGTGGTGGCGTTCTACTTTGGCGCGCGCGAGTCGCATTATTTCCGCACCGGGCCGGTTGCCGTGGCCCCGGCGCAACCCGCCGTCGAAGCCCCGGGCGATGGCAATGCGGCGCTGGCCGACTGGCAGCAGAGCCGGGGCTAAAGCAGATCCTCTTCCTCGCCGGTCACGTCGATGCCCATGGCGTCAAGCCCGGCTTCCAGATTTTCCGCAAGGTGCGGCATGCCGATCAGGTAATCCTCGGTCGGCGTGCTGGCCCCGGCGCGCGCCTCGGCCACCGCCTCGTCGAATTCCTCGGGCTCGAATGCGCCACGCCCAACCCAGGCCAGCGCCACCAGATTGGCCGACTCGTCTTCGTTCAGCCCGGCGATGAAGGCGCGAAGCTCGGCCTCGGCGATCCGTCCTTCGCGGGTCTGAAAGATGATCTGGACCAATTTTGACGGACTGATTTCGATCATGGTGCCCTCTCGTTCGTTCCGTGCCCGACGTTTGGCCACGGCTCCTGGCAGGTGCGTGCCTTCCCGCCTCGACCGATCCGAATGTCGGCGGATTTAGTCTAGCACAAAATTTCACCGCCCATGCACCCTCAAGTTGCTGCACGTGCGAATTAAACCGCGGGTCGTGCGCCTGCCAGCCAGGGGTCAGGCCATTTTCAACAGCCGGGTCAGATCGCCATTGCCCGCCACCATGTCGCGCAGCGAGACCCGGTCAAGGGCAGCATAGAACGCCGCCAGCGCATCGCAGATGGCACCTTGCAACCGGCAGCAGGCCGCCAGCGGGCAATTGTTGTCGGTGCCGGAAAAGCACTCGGCAAACGGCAGGTCGGCCTCGAAGCTGCGAAACACTTCGCCCACCCTTATGTCGTCGATCCCGCGCCCCAGCGTCAGCCCGCCCGCGCGCCCGCGCACGGTGCGCACAAAGCCCTTCTGCGCCATCAGGTGGATCACTTGTGCCAGATGGTTTTCCGACGCGTTGCAGGCCTCGGCCACGTCTTTCCTGCGCACCACGCGGCCTTCGTTCACGGCGCAGAACATCAGGGTGCGCATCGCGAGATTGGTCCGTATCGTCAGGCGCATGGTGTGATCCTTCGGTGGCAGTCGCCGGGGCGTCCGGCGAGCTGTTGCTTGATTTGCGACAGTTGCCGGGCGGCAAACCTTGATCCAGATCATGTTTTGCCGGGTTGGCACGAAAAACCTGCATCGCAGGCATGCTGTTTTCGGGCCATTCTCCGATCGCAGCTCCGCCAGGGTGGGCAATCGCGGCGGCCATATTGCCGCAGAGCCGAAGGTTGGCTAAGCGCTTTGGGATCGAAGTTTTGCGAAATCCAAGGCTGAATTCAGTTTGTCACTGCCCTGTGGTGGCGCTAACGTCAAAGCGCTTTGGTTGATTGACCCGCCGGGGATGCCGCGTCATACCAAGACAACACTTGACCCCGGCGCAGGGTGGGCGGCATCCATGGTTGACCGCTTGCCTGAGGTGCCGACCGTGACAGAATGGACCACGCTTGTGACTGACCTGAATTCCGCCGTGCTGAAGGCCGACATCCTGCGCCACCTGACCTATACCCTGGGCAAGGATGCGCCGAACGCCAGCGTTTACGACTGGCGCATGGCGCTGTCGTTCGCGATCCGCGACCGCATCGTCGAGCCGTGGTTTGCCTCGACCCGGCGCACCTGGGCCGAGGACCGCAAGCGGGTCTATTACCTGTCGATGGAATTCCTGATCGGGCGTCTGCTGGAAGATGCCACCGTCAACCTTGGCCTGCGCGATCTGGCCGAGGCGGCGCTGGCCGATCTGGGCCAGGATTTCCGCACCATCGTCGAAGACGAGCCCGACGCGGCGCTGGGCAACGGTGGCCTCGGGCGGCTGGCCGCGTGTTTCATGGAGTCGATGGCGACGCTGGGCTGCCCCGCCTACGGCTACGGCATCCGCTACGAGCACGGCCTGTTTCGCCAGCGCTTCGAGGGTGGTCAGCAGGTCGAGGCCCCGGAAGACTGGCTGAACCATCCCGACCCGTGGGAGTTTGCGCGCCCCGAGGCCGCCTATACCATCGGCTTCAAGGGTTCGGTCGCAACCGAAGGTGGGCGCGAGGTCTGGAGCCCCGGCGAAACCGTGATCGCCTCGGCACAAGATACCCCGGTGGTGGGCTGGCAGGGCAAATGGGCCAACACCCTGCGCCTGTGGGCCGCCAAGCCGACCACGATGTTCGATCTGGCGCGCTTCAACCGCGGCGATTACGCCGCCGCCGCCGAACCCGAGGCGCTGGCGCGCACCCTGTCGCGCGTGCTTTATCCCGACGACACCACCTATCAGGGCAAGGAGCTGCGCCTCAAGCAAGAGTTCTTCCTGACTTCGGCGGCGTTGCAGGATATCCTGCGGCGCTACCTGGTCAGCCACTCCGACCTGCGCGCCTTGCCTGCCCATGTCGCGATCCAGATGAACGATACCCACCCCGCAATTGCCGGGCCGGAACTGATCCGGCTGTTGTGCGATGTCCACGGCCTGCCGTTTGACGAGGCGCTTGAAACGGCGCGGGCCTGCCTGGGTTACACCAACCACACCCTGCTGCCCGAGGCGCTGGAGCGTTGGGCCACCTTCACCTTCGGCACCGTGCTGCCGCGCCACATGCAGATCGTCGAGCGCATCGACGCCTGGCATGGCCGCACCTACCCCACCCGTCCCAGCCATGTCGGCATCGTCAAGCAGCACGAGGTGCGGATGGGCGAACTGGCGTTCATCATGGCGCACAAGGTCAATGGCGTCTCGGCGCTGCACTCGGATCTGGTCAAGCAAAACCTGTTCCCCGAGCTGCATGCCCTGCATCCCGACCGGATCATCAATCAAACCAACGGGGTGACGCCGCGGCGCTGGCTGAAGATGTGCAACCGCCCACTGGCCGGGCTGATCACCCAGACCATCGGCGCCGGCTGGGAAGCCGATCTTGACCGCCTGCAGGATCTTGCGCCGCAGATCAAGGACGCCGGTTTCAGGGCGGAATTCGGGGCGGCCAAGCGCCTTAACAAGGTGGCGCTGGCGGGATGGCTGGCGCGCGACTGCGGCGTCAGCGTCAGCCCCGATGCGCTGTTCGACGTGCAGATCAAGCGCCTGCACGAATACAAGCGCCAGCTTCTGAACATTCTTGAGACCATCGCGCGCTGGAACGCGATCCGCAAGAATCCGACCGGCAATTGGGTGCCGCGGGTCAAGATCTTCGGCGGCAAATCCGCGCCGGGCTACGGCGTGGCCAAGGAGATCATCCACCTGATCAACGATGTCGCCACCGTGATCAATGCCGATCCGGTGACCGGGGATCTGCTGAAAGTGGTCTATCCCGCCAACTACAACGTCTCGATGGCCGAGCGCCTGATCCCGGCCGCTGATCTGTCGGAACAAATCTCGACCGCCGGCAAGGAAGCCTCGGGCACCGGCAACATGAAGTTCATGCTGAACGGTGCGCCGACCATCGGCACGCTCGACGGGGCCAACGTCGAGATCCTGCACGAGGTCGGGGCCGAGAACTTTTTCCTGTTCGGCCTGACCGCCACCGAGGTGGTGCGCCACCGCGAAGACCCCGATCATGCGCGCAAGGCGATCGAGGCCAGCCCGCCGTTGCAGGACGTGTTGCAGATGATCGCCGAAGGCCGCTTCAGCCGCGACCAGCCCGACCGTTATCACGGGTTGGTGCACCGGATGTGGCACAGCGACTACTTTCTGGTGGCCTCGGATTTCGACGCCTATCTGGCCGCCCAGGCCCATGCCGATGCCGCCTACCGTGACCCTCAGCGCTGGCTGGCGATGGCGGCGATGAACACCGCGCGCTCGGGGTTCTTCTCGTCGGATCGCACCATCCGGGGCTATATGAAAGATGTCTGGTCGGTGACCCCGGCGCTTTAGATCAGGATGACGCTTGATGGAAATGGTGTTCTTGTCTTCCTTTCTTGCCGGATTTGGCCCGCGCCAAATCAGGCCGCGCCTGCCTGCCCCTTGGCAGGCGCGAAGACGCGCCAGCCCAGGCAGGCGCGGCCTGATTATCAACGCCTCGGCCAAGCCCAACCCCCGTTGCCCTGCGGCCGTTGGCCTTCGGGCAAGGGACCGGGCGGCCTTGCCCCGCAAGGCCGCTGACCCGGTCCCGGTCCCCAAATCCGGGGCCGTGCGGTTTGTGAGGTTTCCTGCAAACCTCACCACGCTTTAGGAGATTGCGATGGCAAAAGCCCCCAAGCTGCCCGCTGCCCTGGTCGATCCCGGCACTGCCCGCGCCCTGGTCGAGGGGCGGCATGGCGACCCGTTCGCGGTGCTGGGGCTGCATCCCTGTGGCAACCAATGGGCGCTGACGGCGTTTGTGCCGGGGGCGGAGGCGCTGGTCGCGCTGACGCCCGCGCCGGTCGCCCTGACCCCGGTCGCGGGCTTCGAGGGCTTGTTCCACGCCACCCTGCGGCGGCGTGTGGCTTACCGCCTGCGCGCGCAAGGTCATGGCGCGGAATGGGAATTCGACGATCCCTTCCGCTTCGGCCCGGTGCTGGGCGAGATCGACGAATATCTGCTGGGCGAGGGCACCCACAAGCGGATCTGGCAGGTGCTGGGGGCGCATGTGATGGTGCACGAAGCGGTCGCGGGCACCCATTTCGCGGTCTGGGCGCCGAATGCGCAACGGGTGTCGGTGGTCGGCGATTTCAACATCTGGGATGGTCGCCGCGCCCCGATGCGCCGTCGCGGTGCGACGGGCGTGTGGGAGATTTTCATCCCCGGTCTGGGCGAGGGGGCGATCTACAAATACGAGATCTGCGGCCATGATGGCGTGGTGCTGCCGCTCAAGGCCGATCCGGTCGGGTTCGGCTCGGAACACGCGCCCGCCAATGGCTCGGTGGTGCGGCGGATCGACGGCGCGGTGTGGCACGATGGCGACTGGATGGCGGCGCGGGCGGCGCATCACGCGATCGACGCCGCGGTTTCGATCTACGAGGTTCATCTTGGCAGTTGGAAACGCGCGCCGGGCAACCGGATGCTGTCGTATCTGGAACTGGCCGAGCAACTGGTGGATTACGCCGCCGACATGGGCTTTACCCATATTGAGCTGATGCCGGTTTCGGAATACCCGTTCGACGGCAGTTGGGGCTATCAGCCGGTCGGGCTTTTCGCGCCCACCATCCGCCACGGCACCCCGGCCGAATTTCGCGCCCTGATCGACGCCGCGCACCGGCGCGGGCTGGGGGTGCTGCTCGACTGGGTGCCGGGGCATTTTCCGACCGACCCGCACGGCTTGGGCCGGTTCGATGGCACCGCGCTTTACGAGCACGCCGACCCGCGCGAAGGGTTTCATCAAGACTGGAACACCCTGATCTACAACTACGGCCGCGTCGAGGTGGCCAACTATCTGACCTCCAACGCCCTGTATTGGCTTGAGGAATACCACGTTGACGGCCTCAGGGTCGATGCCGTGGCGTCGATGCTTTACCGCGACTACTCGCGCGCGGCGGGCGAATGGGTGCCCAACAAGGACGGCGGGCGCGAAAATTACGAGGCGATCGGTTTCCTGCAACGGGTCAATGTCACCGCCTACGGCGAGGTGCCGGGGGTGGTGACGGTGGCCGAGGAAAGCACCGCCTTTCCCGGCGTGTCGCGCCCAGTCGATCACGGCGGGCTGGGGTTCGGCTACAAGTGGAACATGGGCTGGATGAACGACACCCTGTCCTACATGAGCCGCGATCCGATCTACCGCCGCCACCACCACCACCAGATGACCTTCAGCCTGCATTATGCCTGGTCGGAAAACTTCATTCTGCCGATCAGCCATGACGAGGTGGTGCACGGCAAGAAAAGCATGATCGACAAGATGCCGGGCCAGGGGCCTGAGAAATTCGCCAACCTGCGCGCCTATTACGGCTACATGTGGACCCATCCCGGCAAGAAGCTGATCTTCATGGGCTGCGAGTTTGCCCAGGGGCGCGAATGGAACCACGCCCAGAGCCTTGACTGGCACGAGCTTGAGGTGCCCGCGCACCTCGGCGTGCAAAGCCTGGTGCGCGATCTGAACGCGCTTTACCGCGACAATCCGGCGCTGCATGTCAATGACACGAAGGCAGAGGGTTTTGTCTGGCTGGAAGCCAACGACGCCGACGCCTCGGTGTTTGCTTATGTCCGCAAGGGGGCGCCGGGCGATCCGATGGTGGTGGTGGCGCTTAACATGACCCCGGTCGAGCGCAATTACCGGCTGGGTCTGCCCGCGGTGGGGCAATGGGACGAGGTGCTGAACACCGACGCGAGCGCTTATGGCGGCGGCAATCGCGGCAATCTTGGCGGAGTGCGGGCCGAGCCGGTGCCGTGGCACGGCCAGGCGCAATCGGCGCGCGTCACGCTGCCGCCGCTGTCGGCGGTGATCTTTCGACAGGCGAAGTGAGGCAGGCAAGGCGGGATCAGACCGCGCCCAAGGGAGGATGAAATGCACTCGAAACCCAATGCACGGCTGTCGTCGCAGGCGATGGCGTTCGTTCTGGCCGGGGGGCGCGGCAGCCGTCTGAAAGAGCTGACCGATACCCGCGCCAAGCCCGCAGTCTATTTCGGCGGCAAGGCCCGGATCATCGACTTTGCGCTGTCGAACGCGCTCAATTCCGGCATCCGCAAGATGGCGATCGCGACCCAGTACAAGGCCCACAGCCTGATCCGGCACTGTCAGCGCGGCTGGAGCTTCTTTCGTGCCGAGCGCAACGAATACCTCGACATCCTGCCCGCCAGCCAGCGCGTGTCCGAGAACAAGTGGTATCTTGGCACCGCCGACGCAGTGACCCAGAACATTGATATCGTTGACAGCTATGGCATCAAATATGTCATCGTGCTGGCCGGGGACCATGTCTACAAGATGGATTACGAGATCATGCTGCACCAGCATGTCGAATCCGGGGCCGATGTCACCATCGGCTGCCTGACGGTGCCGCGGATGGAGGCCACGGCGTTTGGCGTGATGGCGGTGGACAAGAAGATGCGGATCACCCGGTTTCTGGAAAAGCCGGCCGATCCGCCGGCGATTCCGGGCGACCCTGAGCATGCGCTGGCCTCGATGGGGATTTACGTCTTCAACTGGGATTTCCTGCGCGATCTGTTGATCCGCGATTCTGAGGACAGCAATTCCAGCCACGATTTCGGCAACGACCTGATCCCCGGCATCGTCAGGAACGGCAAGGCCATGGCGCACCGCTTTGCCGAGAGTTGTGTCACCTCGGGGCTTGAGACCGAGCCCTACTGGCGCGACGTGGGCACCATCGACGCCTTCTGGCAGGCCAATATCGACCTGACCGATTTCATCCCCAAGCTGGATCTTTACGACAATGCCTGGCCGATCTGGACCTATGCCGAGCTGGTGCCGCCGGCCAAGTTCGTGCACGATGTCGATGGGCGGCGCGGCATGGCGGTCAGCTCGCTGATCTCGGGCGACTGCATCGTGTCGGGGTCCGAGGTCCACAACTCGCTGCTGTTCACCGGCTGCCGCACCCACAGCTTTTCACGGCTTGAATATGTCGTGGCGTTGCCGCAGGTGATCGTCAACCGCAAGGCCGAGCTGAAGAATTGCGTGATCGACCACGGTGTGGTGATTCCCGATGGGCTGGTGGTGGGGCAGGATGCGGACGAGGATGCGCGCTGGTTCCGGCGCACCGAGGCCGGGGTGGTGCTGATCACCCAGGCAATGCTGGATGCACGGGCGCGCAAGATCGGCTGAGCGATTGCGGCAAGGCCGGGGGGGCTGTCTGCCCCCCGGACCCCCCGAGAATATTTGGGCAAAGGAGAAGACGATGGGCAAGGAACTGCGCGGGCGGGTGTTGTCGGTCGCGTCCGAGGCGGTGCCGCTGCTCAAGACCGGCGGGCTGGCGGATGTGGTGGGGGCGCTGCCGGGGGCGCTGGCGGCGGTGGGCTGGCAGATGCGGGTCTTGATGCCGGCCTATCGCGGTTTGCGGGCGCGAATTGCCGACTGGCCGGTGGTGATGAGCGACGCCGATCTGTTTGGCGGGCCTGCGGCAGTGCGGGCGGGCGCGGTGGGCGGGGTCGGGATGCTGCTGCTGGATGCGCCGCATCTTTATGACCGCGACGGCGGGCCTTATGCCGGGCCGGGCGGCGACTGGGGCGACAATCCGCAGCGCTTTGCAGCGCTGAGCTGGATCGCGGCGCGGATCGCGCGCGAGGGGCTGGCGGAGGGCTGGCGACCCGAGGTGCTGCATTGCCACGACTGGCAGGCAGGGCTGGCTCCGGCCTATCTGGCTTACGGCGGGGCGCGGGATGTGGGCTCGGTGATGACGATTCACAACATCGCGTTTCAGGGCTGGGCCGAGGCCTCGCAGTTAGGGGCTTTGCGCCTGCCGCAGGCCGAATTTCATGCCGGGGCGCTGGAATATTTCGGCGGGCTGTCGGCGCTGAAGGCCGGGCTGATCACGGCGGATGCGATCACCACAGTCTCGCCCAGCTATGCCGCCGAGTTGATGCGGCCCGCGTTCGGGATGGGGCTGGAAGGGGTGATCGCGGCACGGGCAGGCCAGGTGTCGGGCATTTTGAACGGGGTGGACGAGGCGGTGTGGTCGCCCGAGGTCGAGCCGCTGCCCTATTCGCGGCGCAGGCTGAAAGGCAAGGCCGCCAACCGCGCCGCCCTTTGTGCCGAGTTCGGGCTGGAGGTGCCGGGGCCGCTGGCGATCGTGGTCAGCCGGATGAGCGATCAGAAGGGGATTGATCTGATCGCCGCCGTGCTGCCGGATTTCATCGAAGGCGGTGGCGGGTTGGTGGTGTTGGGCTCGGGTGATCCGGGCCTCGAGGCCATGATGCGAACGCTGGCGGCGCGCCATCCCGGCCGGGTGGCGGTGCAGATCGGTTATGACGAGGCGCTGTCGCATCGGATGTTCGCGGGTGGCGACGCGGTGCTGGTGCCGTCGCGGTTCGAGCCTTGCGGCCTGACCCAGATGTATGGCCTGCGCTATGGCACGCTGCCGGTGGTGGCGGCGGTGGGCGGGTTGGCCGACACGGTGATCACCGCCAATCCGGCGGCGATGGCGGCCGGGGTGGCGACCGGGATCACCTTTCAGCCGACCGATGCGGTGGCGTTTGGTCAGGCGCTGCGGCACCTGCTAACGCTGCATGCCGACCCCGCCTTGTGGGGCCGCGTGCAGCGCAATGCGATGCGTCAGCCGGTCGGCTGGCAGGCCTCGGCCGCTGCGTATGCGGCCCTTTATGAAAGCCTGCGTCGGCGATGATGACGGCGATGCATGACCTGCCGACCCGCCTGCCCGGCCACAGCATCGGGCCGGGGCGAGCGTGGCCGATGGGGGCGGTGTTCGACGGCGAGGGGGTGAATTTCGCCGTCTTCTCGGCCCATGCCGAGCGGGTGGAGCTGTGCCTGTTCACCCCTGACGGGCGCAAGGAAATGGCGCGGCTGCCGCTGGTCGAGCGCGACGGCGACATCTGGCACATCCACGTCGGCGGTCTGCTGCCGGGGGCGCTTTACGGCTTTCGCGTGCATGGGCCTTATGCCCCCGAGGGCGGCCACCGCTTCAACCCCAACAAGCTGCTGATCGACCCCTATGCGCGTCAACTGGCCGGGCGGCTGCGCTGGTCGGATGCGCTGATGGGCTACAAGGTCGGCAGTCCGCGCAGCGATCTGTCCTGTGACAGCCGCGACAGCGCCTTTGCCATGCCGAAAGCGGTGGTGGTGGACCCCGCCTTCAACTGGTCGGGTGACGTGGCGCCACGGGTGGCCCCGGGTGACACGGTGATCTACGAGGCCCATGTCAAGGGTCTGACCGCCGCCCATCCGCAGGTCGAGCCGGGGCTGCGCGGCACCTACCTGGGCCTCGCGTCGGACGCGGTGCTGGAGCATCTGACCCGGCTTGGGGTGACGACGCTGGAACTGCTGCCGGTGCAGGCTTTTGTCGATGACCGCTTTCTGGTGACGCGGGGTTTGCGCAACTACTGGGGCTACCAGACCATCGGCTTTTTCGCGCCCGAGCCGCGCTACATGACGCAAGGGGCGCTGTGGGAATTCCAGTCGATGGTGCGCCGCTTTCACGGCGCGGGGATCGAGGTGATCCTTGATGTGGTCTATAACCACAGCGGCGAGGGCGACGAGCTGGGGCCGACGCTGGCGTTTCGCGGTCTGGACAATCGCAGCTACTACCGGCTGATCGAGGGCGGGCGACGCTATGTCAACGATACCGGCACCGGCAACACCCTGAACCTGACCCATCCGGCGGTGCTGCGGCTGGTGCTGGACAGCTTGCGCTATTGGGTCGAGGCGATGCATGTCGATGGCTTTCGCTTCGATCTGGCGGCGAGCCTCGGGCGCGAGGCGATGGGGTTTGACCCGAACGGGGGCTTTCTTGATGCGCTGCGTCAGGATCCGGTGCTGGCGCGGGTGAAACTGATCGCCGAACCGTGGGACATCGGGCCGGGCGGCTATCAGCTTGGCGCCTTTCCGCACCCGTTTCTGGAATGGAACGACCGGTTCCGCGACGGGGTGCGGCGGTTCTGGCGGGGTGATGCCGGGATGACGCCCGATCTCGCCAAGCGCCTGCTGGGTTCGGCCGAGCGTTTTGATCATGCCGGGCGGGCGGCAACCAGTTCGGTCAATTTCATCACCGCGCATGACGGCTTCACGCTGGAGGATCTGGTCTCGTTCAGCGTCAAGCGCAATCTGGCCAATGGCGAGGACAACCGCGATGGCGCGGATGCCAACCATTCCGACAATCTGGGGGTCGAAGGCCCCAGCACCGATCCCCTGATCCGCGCCGCGCGCGATCTCAGGAAGCGCAACCTCGCCGCGACGTTGATGCTGTCGCAAGGCACCCCGATGCTGCTGGCGGGCGACGAGATCGCCAACAGCCAGGCCGGCAACAACAACGCCTATGCCCAGGACAATGCCACCGGCTGGATCGACTGGGCCCATGGTGACACCGCCCTGACCGCGTTCGTGGCGCGCTTGGCTGCGTTGCGCCGGGCGCATCCGGTGCTGCGCCAGCGCCGCTTTCTGCATGCCCGGCCGCGCGCCGCCGACGGTCTGCCCGATGTGATCTGGCGCCGCGCCGACGGCACAACGCCGCGCCCGGAAGATTGGCACGATCCGGCCTTTCGCTGCCTGTGCGTCGAGCTGCGGATGGTCTCGGAAGGTGATCTGGTAGGCGATGCGGTGCTGTTTGCGGTGTTCAACGCAGGCGGTGAGGTGGCGATCACCCTGCCCGATACCGCGCCCGCGTGGCGGCTGATCCTTGATACCACCCGCCCGCTTGCCAAGCCGTCGCTGGCCGGGCAGGGCTTCGCCGCCCCGGCGCAATCCGTGCTGGTATTTCAACCGACCCTCGGGGGAGAGAAGTGATGACCGTCAGAACCGTTGCCACCCAACCGATAGCGGGCCAGAAGCCGGGCACCTCGGGCTTGCGCAAGAAGACCCGGGTGTTCATGCAGCCGGGGTATCTGGAAAACTTCGTGCAGGCGATCTTTACCGCGATCGGCGGGGCGCAGGGCAAGACCCTGGTGCTGGGCGGCGACGGGCGCTATTTCAACGCCGCAGCGGCGCAGACCATCCTCAAGATGGCGGCGGCCAATGGCGCGGCACGGGTGATCGTGGGGCAGGGGGCGCTGCTCTCGACCCCCGCCGCCAGCCACCTGATCCGGCTCAACCGCACCGATGGTGGCATCATCCTGTCGGCCAGCCACAACCCCGGCGGCGAGGGCGGCGATTTCGGCATCAAGTTCAACATGGCCAACGGTGGCCCGGCCCCCGAGGCGGTGACCGAGGCGATGTATGCGGCCTCGACCACGATCACCGAGTATCTGATCTCGGATGCGCCCGACGTTGATCTCGGGCGGATCGGGCGCACCAGCCTTGACGCCATGGCGGTCGATGTGGTCGATCCGGTGACCGATTACGCCGCGCTGATGGCAAGCCTGTTCGATCTCGACGCGATCCGGGCGCTGTTCGCGGGCGGCTTCCGGATGCGGTTCGACGCGATGAACGCCATCACCGGGCCTTACGCGCGCGAGATTCTGGAGCGCCGTCTGGGTGCCCCGCCCGGCACGGTGGTCAACGCCATACCGCTACCTGATTTCGGGGGCCTGCACCCCGACCCCAACCCGACCTGGGCCAAGGCGCTGATGGCCGAGATGTTTGCGCCCGACGCGCCGGATTTCGGGGCCGCGTCGGACGGCGACGGCGACCGCAACATGGTGGTGGGGCGGGGGATTTATGTCAGCCCGTCCGACAGTCTGGCGGTGCTGGCGGCCAACGCGCAGCTTGCGCCGGCCTACAAGGGCGGCCTCAAGGGCGTGGCGCGCTCGATGCCGACCTCGGCCGCGGTGGACCGGGTGGCGCAGGCGCTGGGGATTGCCGCTTACGAGACCCCGACGGGGTGGAAATTCTTCGGCAACCTGCTCGACGCCGGGCGGGTGACACTGTGCGGCGAGGAAAGTTTCGGCACCGGCTCGGATCACGTGCGCGAAAAGGACGGGCTCTGGGCGGTGCTGCTGTGGCTCAACATTCTGGCGGTGCGCGGCGGCGCGGTGGCCGGGATCATGGCGCAGCACTGGGCCAGGTTCGGGCGCAACTACTATTCGCGCCATGATTTCGAGGCGATCGAGACCGCCCGCGCCGAGGCCATGATGGCCGCGTTGCGCGCCCGCCTGCCCGACCTGCCGGGGCAGCAGAGTCACGGCATGGTGATCACGGCCGCCGACGATTTTGCCTATACCGACCCGGTCGATGGCTCGGTCAGCACCGGGCAGGGGGTGCGCATCCGGTTTGCCGACGGCAGCCGCATCGTGCTGCGCCTGTCGGGCACCGGCACCGAGGGCGCCACCCTGCGGCTTTACCTTGAACGCTTTGCCGCCGGGCCGGGCGGGCTTGACCTTGATCCGCAAGTGGCGCTGGCCCCGGTGATCGCGGCGGCGCATGATCTTGCGGGCATCAAAG
>CAYQPD010000032.1:0-21696 GCA_964419305.1 uncultured Rhodobacter sp. | reverse complement strand
CACTTCGGCCTCGGCGCTCGCGCGATCAGTTGCCGCCAGATCAAGCTCGATCACCTTGCCCTGCCGCACCCCGGTCACCCCGGCAAACCCGAGGGTCGCCAGTGCATGGCGCACCGCCTCGCCCTGCGGATCAAGAACGCCGTCCTTCAGCATCACATGGACACGGGCTTTCATCGGCATGGCCTTTCAGTTGATCAGGGTGGGCTTGGTGGTGTGGGTCACGTTCGAGGGCAGCACCCCCAGCCGCCGCGCCAGCTCGGTATAGACATCGGCCATCGGCGCGGGTTCGCGCACCACCCCTTCGCGGTTGGGCGTATCGGTGCCGCGGGTATCCCACAGCCGGCAACTGTCGGGGCTGATCTCGTCGGCCACGATCAGGCGCATGAAATCGCCCTCCCAGATGCGGCCCACTTCGAGGCGGAAATCCATCAGCCGGATGCCGATGCCGACCATCACCCCCGACAGGAAATCGTTGACCCTGAGCGCCAGCGCCACGATGTCGTCGAGATCCTGCTGGCTGGCCCAGCCAAAGGCGATGATGTGCTCTTCGGCCACCATCGGATTGCCCAGCTTTTCGTCCTTGAAATAATACTCGACAATCGGGCGCGGCAGTGCGGTGCCTTCGGGAATACCAAGACGGGTCGCGATCTCGCCAGCGGAAAAGTTGCGCACCACCACTTCCAGCGGCACGATTTCGGCCATCCGCACCAGTTGCTCGCGCATGTTCAGGCGGCGGATGAAATGGGTCGGCACCCCGATCGCATTCAGCCCCGCCATGAAGAATTCCGACAGCCGGTTGTTCAGCACCCCCTTGCCTTCCACCGCCGCCCGCGGCGGGGTGGCCGAGGCGCTGCCGTCATCCTTGTAATACTGGATCAGAGTTCCGGGTTCGGGGCCTTCATAAAGGATTTTCGCCTTGCCCTCGTAAACCTTCTTGCGCCGTGCCATGAACTCTCCGATCGAACGCCCGAACAAGCGGCAACCGCCACCCGTCCTTCTTGCTGCGGCTATAAGCCAAGGCCGGTTCGCTCGCAAGGATAACAGGGGGCACCACCCCTGCGGCACCACTTCCCCTTGCAGCGCACGCCCGGTAAGGGCATATGGAAAACAGATGCAACCACCAGATAGGGGCACCGCCATGACCACCTTTGACGATCGCGAAAGTGCTTTCGAGACCAAATACGCCCATGACGCCGACCTGAAGTTCCGCGTCGAGGCGCGGCGCAACAAGCTGGTTGGGCTGTGGGCCGCCGGTCTGCTGGGCAAGACCGGGCAGGATGCCACCGATTATGCCCTGGCCGTGGTGCAGGCCGACTTTCAGGAGGCGGGCATCGAGGACGTGGTGCGCAAGGTGGCAACCGATCTTGGCGGGCGTGCGACCCCCGACGTGATCCGCGCCAGGATGGCCGAGCTGCTGGCGGTGGCCAAGTCGCAACTGCTGGACGAGCAATAGGCCCGGCCCCCCCCCGACCAACCCTGCGAGGCCGCCATGACCAACGCGCTTTCCCGTCTGCTTGCGACCCACGAGTGGCTGATGGCTGACGGTGCCACCGGCACCAACCTGTTCAACATGGGGCTGGAAGCGGGCGAGGCCCCCGAGTTGTGGAACAGTGACCGGCCGGACGACATCCGCGCGCTTTACCGCTCGGCGGTCGATTCGGGATCCGACATCTTCCTGACCAACAGCTTTGGCGGCAATGCCGGTCGGCTGAAACTGCACGGCGCGCAGGGCCGGGTGCATGAACTCAACCGCCTTGCCGCCGCCCTGGGCCGCGAGGTTGCCGATGCCGCTGGCCGCCCGGTGGTGGTGGCAGGCTCGGTCGGCCCTACGGGTGAGATCATGGCCCCGCTCGGCACCCTGACGCACGAGATCGCGGTCGAGATGTTCCACGCACAGGCCGAAGGCCTCAAGGCCGGTGGCGCGGATGTGTTGTGGATCGAGACCATGTCCGCCCCCGAGGAATACCGCGCCGCGGGCGAGGCGGCAAAACTGGCCGGCATGGCGTGGTGCGGCACCATGAGCTTCGATACCGCCGGGCGCACCATGATGGGGCTGACCTCGGCCGGGCTGGTCGATCTGGTCGAAAAACTGCCCGACCCGCCGCTGGCGTTCGGGGCCAACTGCGGCGTCGGGGCTGCCGATCTGCTGCGCAGCGTGCTGGGGTTCTTTGCCCAGGGCTGCGAGCGCCCGGTGATCGCCAAGGCCAATGCCGGCATTCCGAAATACCACGACGGCGCGATCCACTACAACGGCACGCCCGCGCTGATGGCCGATTACGCGGTGCTGGCGCGCGACGCCGGGGTGCGCATCATCGGCGGCTGCTGCGGCACCATGCCCGAGCACCTGCGCGCCATGCGCCAGGCGCTGGAAACCCGGCCCAAAGGCCCGCGCCCGACGCTGGAAACCATCTCGGCGGCGCTAGGCGCGTTTTCCTCGGCCTCGGACGGCACCGGCGACGACGCGGGCGCGCCCAAGCGCGAACGCCGCCGCCCGCGCTAAGTGCCCCTTCCGACCTCTGTCGCGCCAGCAAAACCCCAAAGCGACGCAAAGCTGTCGGCTTTCACCCCGCCAGTGTCGCAATCCGAAAAGTGCCCCCCACCCATTCGCCGCATTGAAGCGCAGACCCTTTCCCGGCAGGAGCCCGCCATGGCTGACAACGACGAGATCATCCTTTCCGAGCTGGCTGACGAAGAGCTGGTTCTGCAGATGCACGACGACCTTTACGACGGGCTCAAGGAAGAGATCGAGGAGGGCGTCCACATCCTGCTCGACCGGGGCTGGACCCCCTACGACGTGCTGACCCAGGCACTGGTGGCGGGCATGACCATCGTCGGCCACGACTTCCGCGACGGCATATTGTTCGTGCCCGAAGTGCTGCTGGCCGCCAACGCGATGAAGGGCGGGATGTTCATCCTCAAGCCGCTGCTGGCCGAAACCGGCGCGCCGCGGATGGGCAAGATGGTGATCGGCACCGTCAAGGGCGACATCCACGACATCGGCAAGAACCTGGTCGGCATGATGATGGAAGGGGCCGGCTTCGAGGTCAAGGATCTGGGCATCAACAACTCGGTCGAGAAGTATCTTGCCGCGATCGAGTCCGAACAGCCCGACATCCTCGGCATGTCGGCGCTGCTGACCACCACCATGCCCTACATGAAGGTGGTGATCGACACGCTCAAGGAAAAGGGCATGCGCGAGAACTACATCGTGATGGTGGGCGGCGCCCCCCTGAACGAGGAATTCAGCCGCGCCATCGGTGCCGACGCCTATTGCCGCGACGCCGCCGTGGCGGTGGAAACCGCCAAGACCTTCATGGCCCGCAAGCACAATCAGGTCAGCGCCTGAATCCCGGCAAGACCGGCACCGCTCAGGGCCCCGGCAGCACCCGGGGCCTTTTTCATGGCACGACCGCCCTGCCCCTTGGCAAACCGGCCCGGCAGGCGCATCTGACAGGCAGACCTCGCGACAAGGCCCAATGATGCCGGTTCCGACTTTCCTCGCCCTGCTGGTGATCGTGATCGCCGCCGCCGCCGCGACGATCCTCACCGCGGTCAAGCTGTCACTGCCACTTGCCGCCGTTGCCCTGCTGGCGGCGCTGGCGGCGCTGGTTTTGCGCCTGCGAAAGCCCCGACCATGACCACCCGCACCCCCGATGATCGCACCCTGACCGAAGCGGGCCTTGCCCCCGTGCGCTCCGGACGCATCCTGCTGATCGCCTGCGGCGCGCTGGCGCACGAGGTGCTGGCGCTCAAGCGCCTCAACCACTGGGATCACATCGACCTGCAATGCCTGCCCGCCAATCTGCACCTCTGGCCCGACCGGATTCCGGCGGCCGTGGCGGCTTCGGTGGCGGAATACAGATCCACTTACGAGACGATCTTCATCCTATATGCCGATTGTGGCACCGGCGGTCTTTTGCAGCAAAAGTGCAAGGAACTCGGGGTCGAGATGATCGAAGGGCCCCATTGTTATTCGTTTTTTGAAGGCAATGCCACCTTCGCCGAACATGCCGAAACCGAAATCTCGGCGTTCTACCTGACCGATTTCCTGGTCCGCCAGTTCGACGCATTCGTGTGGCGCCCGATGGGCCTCGACCGCCACCCCGAGTTGCGCGACATGTA
Organism: uncultured Rhodobacter sp.; assembly: GCA_964419305.1. GTDB lineage: Bacteria > Pseudomonadota > Alphaproteobacteria > Rhodobacterales > Rhodobacteraceae > CAYQPD01. Next base: position 17,574 of record CAYQPD010000032.1, on the reverse strand, counting down.
TTTCGGCAATTACACCAAGCTGGTCTATCAGGCCCAGACCGACGACCTGGGCCTTGATGCCAAGGCCCGCACCTGCGCCGCAAGGCTTGGCCTGGCCTATGAGCGCCGCTTCACCGGCTACGGCGATCTTGCCACCACGCTGCAAGCTGTGGCCACCGCCTGAATCCAGCTTCTCCTTTGCCCAAATATCCCGGGGGGCCGCCCGCAGGGCGGCGGGGCAGCGCCCCCCTTCCCCTTGGCCCCGTGCTTGCGCTAGTCTTTGCCAGCGCCCTGCGTCGGAGGATCAGATGACCATCGAGCCTGCCATGACCGCACTTGCCGACCTGCTCGGGGATCGCCTCTCGCGCGCGAGCGCCTTGCGCGCCCAGCACGCCCAAAGCGAAACCCACATCCACTGCGGTCCGCCCGACGCCGTGGCATTTCCAGCCGATACAGCCGAGGTCGCGGCGATTGTCACGATCTGCGCCCGCCACGGCGTGCCGGTGATCGGCTGGGGCGCGGGCACCTCGCTGGAAGGCCACGCGCTGGCGCTGCACGGCGGGGTCACGGTCGATTTCGCGCGCATGAACAAGGTCTTGGCGGTGCATCCCGAAGACATGATCGCCCGGGTCCAGCCCGGCCTCACCCGCGAAGCCCTGAACCAGGAGCTGCGCGCGACGGGGCTGTTCTTCCCGGTCGATCCGGGGGCCAACGCCAGCCTTGGCGGCATGGCGGCCACCCGCGCCTCGGGCACCACGGCGGTGCGTTACGGCACCATGCGCGACAACGTGCTGGGGCTTGAGGTGGTGCTGGCCGACGGCCGGGTGATCCGCACCGGCACCGCCGCGCGCAAGACCGCCTCGGGCTACGATCTGACCGCGCTGTTTGTGGGTTCCGAGGGCACCCTTGGCCTGATCACCGAACTCACCCTGCGCCTGCAAGGCCAGCCCGAAGCCACGGCGGCAGCGGTCTGCGCCTTTCCCGACATCGGGGCGGCGGTCGCCTGCGTGATCGCCACCATCCAGTCCGCCGTCCCGATGGCGCGGATCGAGTTCATCGACGCCGCCACCGTCGCCGCCTGCAACGCCTTCTCGCACACCACCCTGCCGCTTGCGCCGCATCTGCTGGTCGAGTTTCATGGCTCACCCGCCGCCGTCGCCGAACAGGCCGCGCGCTTTGGCGAGATTGCCGCCGATCATGGCAGCCGGGGCTTCGAATGGGCCAACGCGCCCGAAGACCGCGCCCGGCTTTGGCATATGCGTTACACCGCCTACCGCGCCTGCCTTGCCTCGCGCCCCGGTGCCACTGCGATCGTGACCGATGTCTGCGTGCCGATCTCGCGCCTCGCGCAGGCAGTGGCGGAAACCCAGGCCGATATTGCCGCGAGCCCGATCCCCGGCCCGATCCTGGGCCATGTCGGCGACGGCAACTTTCACGCCATCCTGCTGATCGACCCCGCCCGCCCCGCCGAGCTTGCCGCCGCCCAAGACCTGGCCGCGCGCATGGCACGGCGCGCGCTGGCGCTTGGCGGCACCATTACCGGCGAACACGGCATCGGCATGGGCAAGCTCGCTTACATGGCGGCCGAACACGGGGAAGGCTGGCAGGTGATGGGCGCGATCAAGCACGCCCTCGACCCCGGCAACATCCTCAACCCCGGCAAGGTCGTCCCGCCGCGCTGAGCGTTACGGCCACGCTGGCCGCCGCGCTGCGCCATCGCGTCAGCACTCAAGACCCCGCTGAAAATACGGGAATTTCAATTCATGTTTTGATTTGTCGGGATTTCACTTTTTCGTGATGTCTGTTGATCCAGATCAATGCGACGCTCAGGCGATCAGCAGAGAAGCCCGGCTGACGGGCAGTTGTGCTGCCAGTCGAGAGTCTGCATAGGAGCAAGGCGATGCAATCTGGATTTGGTGTGAACGGGCATGCGTGGATGACGCGCCTGGGGGTCAGTGCGATCATGGCGCTTTCCGGCGCGACGTTTGCTTACGCCGCGCCGCCCGCCGACTGGAACAGCATTCCCACCACCGTGGTCAAGCTGTTCTATCCGGGCGACAGCAGTTACGACTGGTTGCGCAGCCCCGAACACAAGCGGGTTTACAAGAAGGTGGCCGAAGGCGAGGCCTGTGTGTCGTGCCACGAGGGTGAAGAGCAATTGCTGGGCGAAGCCAACGTCGTGGCCAGCCGGTTGGAGCCGACCCCGATCGAAGGCAAGAACCCGACCGTGGATCTGGGGGTTCAGATCGCCTATGACGCCGAAAATGTCTACTTCCGCTATCAGTGGAAAACCCAGATGGACCGCGCGGGCGTGATGCATGACTACATGCGCTACGACGGCGAGAAATGGGTGTTCATCGGTGGCCCGCGGTCCAAAGCGTCCGTGCGCAGCGGCGAACAACCGCCACTTTACGAAGACCGTCTGACCATGATGATCGACGACGGCACGGTGCCGATGTTCGCCCAGCAAGGCTGCTGGCTGACCTGCCACACCGGCATGCGTGATGTGGGGGCACAGCCGACTGCGGATGAGGTTGCGGCCAACCCGCTGCTGGGTGCCGATGGCCTCAAACAGCACGACGTGCGCAAATACCTGCCGTCGTCGCGCACCGACGAGATGGCAACCTGGAGCGCGACCAGACTGGCCGACGAAATCGCGGCGCTCAAGGCCGAGGGTCAGTTTGTCGATCTGATGCAGTGGCGGGCGGCGCGCAGCGCCGCGGTCGGCATGGCTGACGACGGCTATGTGCTGGAATATCGCCTGAGCGATGCGGGCAAGGGCCCGTTTGGCTGGAACGTTGACCGCAAGACCATGACCCCGAAGATGATGTTCGACGCCAGCAAGGTCGGGGTGATGGCGATCACCGAGGCCGATATCGGCGACACCAGCAAGCCCTACGCGATGATCAAGGAAGAAAACGCCGTTCCCTATGATCCTGCGGCGGGCTGGAAGGAAGGCGACGTTCTGCCCGGTCGGCTGCTGACCACCGCGGTCGAAGGTTCGGCCGGCGACAACAGCAACGTTCAGGGCGAGTGGAAAGATGGCGTCTACACCGTGGTCTGGACCCGCAAGCTGGATACCGGCCATCCGGAAGACGACAAGATCATCAAGGAAGGCAATGCCTATACCTTCGGCTTTGCGGTCCACGACGACAACGTCACCACCCGGTTCCACTTTGTCAGCTTCCCGCGCCTGATCGGGTTCGGCACGGCTGGCGACATCGAGGCCACCAAGGTCGAGTGACCCTCACGCAGTAGATCCACCCGGTGGGCGCTTTTTCGCGCCCACCGGGTGATGGTCTGCCTGTGCAAACAATCTGATGAATGGATAGCAAGATGAACCTGCTGAAATGGGTTGGCGGCGTGGTTGGTGCGGCACTTTTGGGCGGTCTTTTCGTCGGCGTTGTGGTCGGTGTGCCGGTGATCGACGCCGCTGACCGCTATTTTTCCTCGAACGACTTCTGTGCCAAGACCTGTCACGTCATGACCGAGACGGTTGCCGCCGAGTTCGCGACCTCGACCCACGGCACAAGTCCGAAGGGTGTCATTCCGAAATGCAGCGATTGCCACGTCTCGGAAAACCTGACCGGTGCCATGATCGACCACGCGCTCGGGCTCAGGGATCTTTACGCCCGATGGATCGGCGGCATTGATACGGCGGCAGAATTCGAGACCATCCGCGCCGATGCAGCCAATACCGCCAGAATGGCATTTTTCAACAGCGACAGCGCCAATTGTCGCAGTTGCCACGTGATGGCCGAGATCAAACCCGAAAAGAAGCGCGGGCAGGTGCAGCACGCCGACGCGATCGAAAACAAAATTACCTGCATCGTCTGTCACTATGACCTGGTGCACAAATCGGTGCCGCTGTCGGCCGAGTTCGACGCCATCGTCGGCTCATACTGACCACACCGCGCCAGGCGTCGCGGGGCGCTTGGCAAGCGCTTTGCTACCCCGCCCTCAGTCCCGGAACGCCGCGGCCAGCGGCGCGGGCAGATCGAACTCGGCCAGCGCCCGCGCCCGCGCCTCGGGCGACATCTTGCGCGCGGTCTGGGTCACGATCTTGTCCAGGGCTTGCGGATCGCGGGCGGCGGCGAAGGGCTGGAAATACCAGCGCAGGAACACGAAACAGATCGTGTCCTCAAGCGCCTGCACCTCGCGGTCACGCTTCAACCCCTCCTTGCGCAGCATCCGCCCGGCGGCAGCAATATCGTCTGCGCCATAGCCTGCCGCAGCCATGATCCCCGCCACCCGTGCGGCGTGACGACGGCCCTGCTCGCGCCGCCAGTCAAGATAGCCGGTCCGGCCCTCGGGCCAGGCGCTGCGCGCCAGCAGCCAGCGCTCGACATGCTGGCCGCGCGCCGCGATCTGCAACGGCTCGGACGCCTGCGGGAACAGCCGCGCCAGCTCGGCGCTCATGCGCGCGCCGTAAACTGCGGCGGCCGGGTGGCCATCCACCCGCGTCGGATCAGCCGCATTGGCGGCATCGATCAAAGCCAGGGCGCGCGCCAGCCGCGTCATGCCACCCCGCTCCAGGCGTCGCTTGGGTCGGCCTCGGCGAACCGCCGCAACGCCACCACGTCGGCGATCGCGGCATGATTCTGGCGCACCCGCACGCCGACCTCCTTGAGCTTGGCAAAGGCCCGCGACAGGCTTTCGGGCTTCATCCCCAACCGCCCGGCGATCAGGGTCTTGTCATAGGGCAGCACCACCGCACAAGCCCCGGTCGGGCAGAGCGCCAGATCAAGCAGAAATTCTGCCAGCCGCTGCGCCCCGGTCTGGGCCTTCAACTGCTCAAGCTGCGCCACCAGCGCGTGCAGATGGCTGAAGGTCGAGGTCAGGATCGCCACCGCCACCTCGGGGCTTTCACGGATCAGGCGCAGCAAGGCATCGGCCTCGATTGCCAGCACCCGGCCATCGGTCACCGCCTCGGCCGCCACCGGGTAGGTGCCATTGTGCAGCGCCACCGCCTCGCCAAAGCTGCCGCCGCGGGTGAACACCCCCACCACCGCCTCGGCCCCACTGGGCGACAGGCGGTAAAGCTTTACCCAGCCTTCCAGCACGATGTAGATCGCGGTGGCGGCCTCGCCTTGCAGGAACAGGGTCGCGCCACGCGCGACATGGCGCACCCGCGCGCCCGCCAGCAACACCCCGGCAATGTCATCCGACAGACCCGACAGCAGGATCGAGGCGCGGGCAATGCTGGCGTCCTGCGGTGTCATCATCGGTCCGGCTCCTCGGTGCTGCGGCATCAACATGCCATGCCCCGCCGGAAAGGCCAACAGCCATCGCGCGGATGGCCCCCTGCCGCCAATCAGCGCCGGGTCAGCCCGGTCATCGCCGGCTCCGGCGCGCCCTTGCCCACCCCTTCCAGCACCCGCAGCGGGCGGCGCACCACCGCCCCCAACCCGCCGCGCGTGGGGGCATAGACCTGCTTGCTGGCCTCGACCATCAGCACCCCACCGGCCAGTCCGGGGGCAAAACGGCGACCGCTACGCTCCCAGAAACCGGCGGTGCGCAACCAGAACCGGCGTTCCGATGGCGGCGAGAACAGCGCCGTCACGTGGCGCTCGAGGCCAAAGCCATGCGCCTTCATCTGGGTTTCAAGCTGACCCAGCGAATAGGGGTGGCCAAAGCCGAACGGGGTGCCGTCGCGCCGCGCCCAGAGGCCCGATCGGTTTGGCACGATGAACAGCACCCGCCCGCCGGGGCCCAGCACCCGGTAACATTCCTCGAGCACCGCCGAGGGCTGTTCCGAGGTCTCAAGCCCGTGCAGCAGCACCAGCCGGTCAACCATCCCGGTCGGCAGCGGCCACTCGGTTTCTTCGCACAGCACCGACACGTTGGCCATGCCCGCAGGCCAGGCCATCACCCCCTGCGGGCCGGGCATCAGCCCGATCACCCGGCGCGCACTGGCAAGGTAGGGGCGCAGCAAGGGCACCGCAAAACCGAACCCCGCCACGGTCTGGCCCTGCGCCGGCGGCCACAGCGCCACCACCTGATCCCGGATCGCGCGCTGCGCCACCCGGCCAAGCTGGGTGCGATAGTAGAAATTGCGCAGATCAAGCACGTCAAGGTGCATTGCAGACCGGGCCTTTCACGGCGACACTCGGGCAAGAAGCCAAGACGATGACAATAGCAAGGACGGGGCAAAAGACCATGGTGCTTGAACTGGTAACGATCCCCTGCCTCAAGGACAACTACAGCTATCTGATCCACGATCCGGCCAGTGCGGCGACCGCCGTGGTCGATGTGCCCGATGCCGCCCCGATCCTGGCGGCGCTGGCGCAGCACGGCTGGCGGTTGAGCGACATCCTGATCACCCATCACCATTCCGACCATATCGCGGGGGTTGAGGCCCTGCGCGCCGCCACCGGCGCACGGCTCAGCGGGGCCACCGCCGACGCCCACCGCCTGCCGCCGCTTGACCACGCGGTGTCGGACGGACAGACCATCAAGGTCGGCGCCGAGACCGGCCGGGTGATCGCGGTGCCCGGCCACACCCTGGGCCACATCGCCTGGCACTTTCCGGCCAGCGCGCTGGCCTTCACCGGCGACTGCCTGATGGCGATGGGTTGCGGGCGGTTGTTCGAGGGCAGCGCGGCCCAGATGTGGCAAAGCCTGTCTCGCCTTGCTGCCCTGCCGCCCGAGACCCTGATCGCTTCGGGCCACGAATACACCGAGGCCAACATCCGTTTCGCCCTGACCCTTGAAGCGCCGACGCCCGCGCTTATATCCCGTGCCGAGGAAACCCGCAGGCTGCGGGCGGCCGGGCGGCCCACGGTGCCGTCACACTTGGCCGACGAGCTTGCCACCAACCCGTTCCTGCGCGCCGCCGACCCCGCGCTGAAGGCAGCGCTTGGCATGGCGGGGGCAGGTGATGCGCAGACTTTCGCGGAAATCCGTGCCCGCAAAGACAAATTCTGACCGGGCTGCGTTTTGGCGATCACATTTTTCGCCTGCCCGACACGAAACCACGACCCGACCGAAATAACACTTGAAGCGCGGCAAATAAAACCGAACCTTAAGGCTATGAGGCCAAGGTTGGCAGCATTGACACCGCTGCACCGACCGACAGAACAGGAGCACCATAAAGTGCCATCATTTTCGACCACCCTCGAGCAAGCCATTCACGGCGCCCTGGCGCTGGCCAACGCGCACCGCCACGAACTGGCGACGCTGGAACATCTGCTGCTGGCGCTGATCGACGAACCCGACGCCAGCCGGGTGATGCAGGCCTGCTCGGTTGACCTTGATCTGCTGCGCAAGACCCTGGTCGATTTCATCGACGATGATCTGGCGACCCTCGTCACCGATGTCGAAGGCTCGGAAGCGGTGCCGACGGCGGCGTTTCAGCGCGTGATCCAGCGCGCGGCGATTCATGTGCAGTCGTCGGGGCGCAGCGAAGTGACCGGCGCCAACGTGCTGGTCGCGATCTTTGCCGAACGCGAAAGCAACGCCGCCTTCTTCTTGCAGGAACAGGACATGACCCGCTATGACGCGGTGAATTTCATCGCCCATGGCGTGGCCAAGGATCCCGCCTACGCCGAGGCCCAGCCGGTGACCGGGGCCGACGAGCCGACCGAGACCCCGAAGGCCGAGCCGGGCGAGGCCAAGGATTCGGCGCTGGCCAAGTATTGCGTCGATCTCAACGCCAAGGCGCGCAAGGGCGAGGTCGATCCATTGATCGGGCGCGAGGCCGAAGTCGAGCGCTGCATTCAGGTGCTGTGTCGGCGGCGCAAGAACAACCCGCTGCTGGTGGGCGAGCCTGGCGTTGGCAAGACCGCGATCGCCGAAGGTCTGGCGCGCAAGATCGTCGATGGTGAGACCCCCGCGATTCTGGCCCATGCCACGATCTTTTCGCTCGACATGGGCGCGCTGCTGGCCGGCACCCGCTATCGCGGCGATTTCGAGGAACGCCTGAAGGCGGTGGTAAAAGAGATGGAGGATCACCCCGACGCGATCCTGTTCATCGACGAGATTCACACCGTGATCGGGGCCGGGGCGACCTCGGGCGGGGCGATGGATGCCAGCAACCTGCTCAAACCGGCGTTGCAGGGCGGCAAGCTGCGCTGCATGGGCTCGACCACCTACACGGAATACCGCCAGCATTTCGACAAGGACCGCGCCCTGTCGCGCCGGTTCCAGAAGATCGACGTGAACGAGCCCTCGGTCGAGGATTCGGTCAAGATCCTGATGGGGCTGAAGCCCTATTTCGAGGAACACCACGACCTGCGCTACACCCACGACGCGATCCGCGCCGCGGTGGAACTGGCGGCGCGCTACATCCACGACCGCAAGCTGCCCGACAAGGCGATCGACGTGATCGACGAGGCCGGGGCGGCGCAGCATCTGCTGGCCGACAGCAAGCGCCGCAAGACCATCGGCCCGCGCGAGATCGAGGCGGTGGTGGCCAAGATCGCGCGCATCCCGCCCAAGACGGTGTCGAAAGGCGACAGCGAAGTGCTGCGGGATCTGGAAAAATCGCTCAAACGCGTGGTGTTCGGCCAGGATCAGGCGATCGAGGCGCTGGCCTCGGCGATCAAGCTGGCGCGGGCGGGTCTGCGCGAACCGGAAAAGCCGATCGGCAACTACCTGTTCGCCGGGCCGACCGGGGTGGGCAAGACCGAAGTCGCGAAACAGCTTGCCGACACTCTGGGGGTCGAGCTGCTGCGGTTCGACATGTCGGAATACATGGAAAAACACGCGGTCTCGCGCCTGATCGGCGCGCCGCCCGGCTATGTCGGCTTTGATCAGGGCGGCATGCTGACCGACGGGGTTGACCAGCACCCGCACTGCGTGCTGCTGCTCGACGAGATGGAAAAGGCCCACCCGGACGTTTACAACATCCTGTTGCAGGTGATGGACCACGGCAAACTGACCGACCACAACGGGCGCTCGGTCGATTTCCGCAACGTGATCCTGATCATGACCACCAACGCCGGGGCAACCGAGCTGGCGCGCGAGGCGATCGGGTTCGGGCGCGACCGGCGCAACGGTGAAGATACGGCGGCAATCGAGCGCACCTTCACGCCCGAATTCCGCAACCGGCTGGACGCGGTGATCTCATTTGCGCCGCTGAGCAAGGCGGTGATCCTGCAGGTGGTCGAAAAGTTCGTGCTGCAACTCGAGGCGCAACTGCTCGATCGCAACGTCCATATCGAGCTTACCCCCGAAGCGGCCGCCTGGCTGGGCGACAAGGGCTATGACGACAAGATGGGGGCGCGCCCGCTGGGGCGGGTGATCCAGGAACACATCAAGAAGCCGCTGGCCGAAGAACTGCTGTTCGGACGTCTGATCAAGGGCGGGGTGGTGGTGGTCGAAGTGAACGACGGGGCCATCGTCCTGCGCATCGAAAAGCCGGTGCAGCCCCGCCTGACCGGCCTCAAACCGCCACTGCTGACGGCGGAATGACCGGCCCGGTGCGGCACTGAGGCTCTGCCCGAGCCGGGGCCTGGGTCGCTTTGCCGGGTGCGCGGTGCGGGTGGCCTTCCCAAGCGCGCAAAATGATGCCTTATGTGGCGGTGCCGTTCGCTGCCGCACCGGGGTTGCTTGATGTTCGATCTGCTTGTCACCAATGCCTGTATTGTCACCGCCGATGAACAGGGTCGCGTGGTCCCGGACGGCGCGCTGGCGGTGGCGAGGGGCCGCATCACCTGGATCGGGGCCAGCGCCGATGCCCCCCCGGCGACCCGGGTGATCGACGCGGGCGGCAGCATCGTGATGCCCGGCCTGATCAACAGCCACTGCCACGCCGCCGACAGCCTGTTTCGCGGTCTGGTCGAGGATTTGCCGCTGGAGGCCTGGCTGCAAAAGGTCTGGCGCGCCGAGGCGGCAATTCTGACCCCGGCCACCGTGCGGCTGGGGGCGACGCTTGGCTTTGCCGAGCTGCTGCTGGCCGGCGTGACCACGGTGATCGACATGTTCTGGCACCCGCGCCAGACCGTGGCGGCGGCGCGCGCGGTCGGGCTGCGGGTGGCAACCGGGGGCATCTTCATCGACGGGCCGGGGGTCGATGGGGCCAGCGCGGCGCAGCGGCTGCGCGACGCCGAGGCGTTCTTCGACGAGTTCGGGCAGGCCGACGATGTGTTCGCAGGCTGTCTGCCGCATGGCAGCTACACCTGCGCCCCCGACACCTTGATTGCGGCGCGGGCGCTGACCGACCGCCACGGCGGTTTTTTCAGCACCCACGCCGCCGAGACCCGCGCCGAGCAGGCCACCGTGACCGCGCGCTACGGGCGCTCGGTGATCCGCCATCTCGAAAAGCTCGGCCTGCTCGACACGCGCACCGTGCTGGCGCATTGCGTCCATCTTGACGACGAAGAAATCGCGATTCTGGCCCGGCGCGGAGTCACGGTCGCGCATAACCCGATGTCGAACCTCAAGCTGGCCTCGGGGATCGCACCGGTGCCCGATCTGCTGGCGGCCGGGGTGACGGTCAGCCTTGGCACCGACGGCGCGATCTCGGGCAACGATCTTGACCCCTGGCTGGCGCTGCGGCTGGCGGCCACGCTGCACAAGGGGGTCAGCCAGCGCGCCGATGCCGTCAGCACCCGTCAGGCGCTGGACATGGTGACGCGGGCCGGGGCGCGCGCGCTGGCCGCCGAAGGCCGCATCGGTTCCCTCGAGATCGGCAAGTTCGCCGACCTGATCGTGATCGACACCACCCGCCCCCATGCCGTGCCGATGTTCGACCCGATGACCCATCTGGTCTTCTCGACCGCGAAATCCGATGTCCGCCATGTTTTTCTGGGCGGCGAGCAGGTGGTGCGCGACGGCCGCCTTGCCCGGATCGACCTGACCGACACTCTGGCCGAAGTGCGCGCCCTGATCCCGCGCATCCGTGCCGCCATCGCCTGAGCCCGAAGCCGCCATGACCATGACCCGACGCCTCTCCGCCGCCCTTGCCAGCCTGCCGCCGGACCTGCCGCCGGTCGATACCGCGCTGATCCTCGGCTCGGGCCTTGGCGGGCTGGCCGATGCGGTGACGCAGCGCGTGAGCGTGCCCTACGCCGCGATTGCCGGGTTTTCGGCCACGACCGCGCCGGGGCACCAGGGGCAACTGGTGTTCGGGCGGCTGCACGGGCGGGGCGTGGTGGTGATGCAGGGCCGGGTGCATGTTTACGAAGGCAGGCAGCCCGGCGACATCGCGCTGGCGATCTACCTTCTGGCGCGGCTTGGGGCGCAGCGGCTGATCGTGACCAACGCCGCCGGGGCGCTGAACCCCGCCTTTCGCCCCGGCGAGGTGATGGCGATCACCGATCACCTCAACTTCACCGGCACCAACCCGTTGACCGGACCGAACGACCCTTTGATCGGGCCGCGCTTTCCCGATCTGTCGCGCGCCTATGACCCCGATCTGCTGGCCCGCTTGCGCGCCGTGGCACGCGCGAGCGGCACCGCGCTGCGTGAGGGCATCTACGCCGGGGTTGCCGGGCCGTCGCTGGAAACCTCGGCCGAGCGGCGGTTTCTGCGTGCGGCGGGGGCAGATGCGGTCGGCATGTCCACCGTGCATGAGGTGATCGCGGCGGCGCATGTCGGGCTGCCATGCCTCGGGCTTTCGGCCATCACCAACGCCGCCACCGGCGGACCCGAACAGCAACCCGACAGCATCGAGGCGGTGCTGGCCAATGCCGCGATCGCAGGCGCCAGGATCGCGGCCTTGCTGGCCGACCTGCTGGTGCGACTGTGACCGTTTGGCGCCAGGGAGCCCGACCATGACCGAAGCCGATACCCGCCGCGCCATCGTCACCGCCTGCCGCCAACTCGAGGTCAAGGGGCTGAATCGCGGCGCATCCGGCAATATCTCGGTGCGCTGCGGCGACAGCTTGCTGATCACCCCGACCGCCGTGGCTGCCGAAGCGCTTGACCCTGCGATGATCGCGCGCATGGCGCTTGATGATCCGGCAGGTGGCTGGCAGGGGCCACGGCCACCGTCGTCGGAATGGCGGTTTCACCGCGCCATTCTGCGCACCCGGCCCGAGATCAACGCGGTGGTGCACAGCCATGCGCCGTTCTGCACCATCCTGGCGATTGCCCGCAAACCGATCCCGGCGATCCACTACATGATTGCGGCGTTCGGCGGGCCTGACATCGCGGTGGCCGACTATGCCCGTTATGGCACCGACGCCCTGTCAGATCATGTGCTGGCGGCAATGGCCGGGCGCGCAGGCTGCCTGATGGCCAACCACGGCATGGTGGTGGGCGGGGCCGATCTGACCCGGGCGATGTGGCTGGCCCAAGAGCTTGAGGCGCTGGCACACCACTATTACCACCTGCTGGCAATCGGCGGCGGCCATGTGCTGAGCAACGCGCAGATCGCGGAAACGGCTGCCGCCTTTGCCGACTACGGCGTCGGGGCAAAGCCGCTGCCCGTATCGCCCGAGGCGGATCCGCGGCGGGCCTGACGCTCGGCGGCGCAATCCGATCAGCCCCGGCGTCACTATTACGCCTTTGGTCTGATGTCGGCGCCGACCATTGGCGCTGCAACGCAGCAATGGTCCGGGCGGACCCCGGCAAAGGTCTGCCCCCCGTAGCTTGGGCGACTGGTCCATGGGACAAAGGCTTATTCCCGGCGCTTGGGCCGGAAAACCGATGGAGACCAAAATGACCCTGACCCTGAAAACGCCCGCCCGCGTGATCGCTGCTGCCGTGCTGCTTGGCCTTGGCCTGCAAGCCGCGCCCGCCCTGGCCGACGCCGCCACCAGCGCCAACCTGCAACGCGGGGCTGTCGTGACCCAGGCCCCCGCCGTGGCCCACATCCTGCAATACTCGACCGGCGTCGTGGTCACGATGATCGACGGCAGCTTCGAGCAAGTGCGCAAGGGCTTTTATCAGCGCGTGGACGCCAACGGCACCCTGATCGAGTTCCGTGCGGCGACCTCGAGCGACCTGACCCGCCTGCTGGCGATGTGAGCCCCTCCCTGCTCACGCGCCGCATACGCCCCGTGCCCGTCAAGGCGCGGGGCGTTCGTTTTCCGCCTCAGGCCAGATCGTCGGGCAGCAGGTCGGCCGGCAGGTTCTGATAGCACACCGGGCGCAGCCAGCGCCGGATCGACAGGGTGCCCACGCTGGTGGCCCCGAAATTGGTCGAGGCCGGATAAGGCCCGCCGTGCACCATCGCGTCGCAGACCTCGACCCCGGTCGGATAGCCGTTGGCCAGCACCCGCCCGGCCTTGCGCTCGAGAATCGGCAGCAGGCGGCGGGCGGCCTCGGTATCGCCCGCGTCGAGATGCAGGGTGCAGGTCAACTGGCCATGCAGGCTGGCCGCCAGCGCCCGCATCTGACCGGCGTCGCGCACCGTCACGATCAGCCCCAGCGGCCCGAACACCTCTTCACCCAAGGCCCGGTTCGCCAGCCAGTCGTCGCCTGAAACCTGATAAAGATAGGGGGTGGCGTTGCGCTGGTCGCAGACCGAGGTCAGCAGGGCCTGCACCCCGACCGCCGCCGCCACCCGGTCACGCCCGGCGCGGTAGGCGGCCGCAATGCCGCTCGTCAGCATCACCTGCGGTGCCACCTGTGCCAGCGCCGCCTTGGCGGCTGCGGCAAATTCATCCGCCGCCGACCCACCCACCACCACCGCTATGCCGGGGTTGGTGCAGAACTGCCCCGCCCCCATTGTGAGCGAGGCGACCCAGCCCGCAGCAATCGCCGCCCCGCGCGCGGCCAGTGCGGCAGGCAGCAGGAACATCGGGTTGACCGAGCCCAGCTCGCCAAAGAACGGGATCGGATCGGGGCGGCTGACGCACAGATCATAAAGCGCGCGCCCGCCTGCAAGGCTGCCGGTAAACCCCACCGCCCGGATCAGCGGGTGCGTCACCAGCGCGCTGCCGACATCGCGCCGCCCGCCCTGGATCAGCGAGAACACGCCGGGATGCACGCCGCTACTGGCCATCGCGGCAAACACCGCCTCGGCCACGATCTCGGCGGTGCCGGGGTGGGCCGAATGACCCTTGACCACCACCGGGCAGCCGGCCGCCAGCGCACTGGCGGTGTCGCCCCCGGCAGTCGAGAACGCCAGCGGAAAGTTCGACGCGCCAAACACCGCCACCGGCCCGATCGGGCGCTGCATCAGCCGGATCTCGGGGCGCGGCGCGGGCTTGCGCTCGGGCAGCGCGGGGTCAACCCGGCGGTCAAGGTAATCGCCCTTCAGGATATGCGCCGCAAACAGCCGCAACTGGCCGGTGGTGCGGCCGCGCTCGCCCTCGAGGCGGGCGGCGGGCAGGCCGGTTTCGGCGCTGCCGATGGCGGTGATGGCGGGACCACGCGCCTCGATCTCGTCGGCAATCGCGCCCAGCAACGCGGCGCGCTCGGCCCGGCTGCTGCGGCCAAAGCTGGCGAAAGCGGCCTCGGCCCCCTGCACCGCGCGATCGACCAGCTCGACCGTGCCGACCGAGAACGCATGCGCCGGCCCGCTGGCAGGTTCAGAGTGGAACTGCGCCCCGCCGCCCACCCATTCGCCCGCCACCAGATGCTTGCCGTGGGGTTGGTAATCCATCGTCTGTCCTTCGCTTCAGAAATAACCTGCCATCCGCCGCACCGCTATTTGAATTGTGGTGCCCGGTGAAGGCCGCTAATGTGGCGTCATCCGGCCGCCATACTGGCAGGATAGCTGTGAAAATCAAGCGATTGCAACGCAACCCGCGTTTGCCAGAAGGCGAAACAGATGGCCAGAATGACCCCCGACAAGCTGCGCTCGCGGCTGTGGTTCAACAACCCCGCCGACCCCGAAATGACCGCGCTTTATCTGGAACGCTACCTCAACTACGGCCTGACGCGCGAGGAATTGCAGGGCGGCAAGCCGATCATCGCGATTGCCCAGACCGGCAGCGACCTGTCGCCCTGCAACCGCCACCATGTGACGCTGGCGGCGCGGCTGCGCGATGGCATCATCGCGGCGGGCGGGGTGCCGCTTGAGGTGCCGGTGCACCCGATTCAGGAAACCGGCAAGCGCCCGACCGCGGCGCTGGATCGCAATCTGGCCTACCTGAGCCTGGTCGAATCGCTTTACGGCTATCCGATCGACGGGGTGGTGCTGACCATCGGCTGCGACAAAACCACGCCCGCGCTGCTGATGGCGGCGGCGACGGTCAACATTCCGGCGATTGCCTTTTCCGTCGGGCCGATGCTGAACGGCTGGTTCCGGGGCGAGCGCACCGGGTCCGGCACCATCATCTGGAAAGCCCGCGAACTGCTGGCAGCGGGCGAGATTGACCATGACGGCTTCACCGAACTGGTGGCCTCGTCGGCAACCTCGGTCGGCTATTGCAACACCATGGGCACCGCCAGCACGATGAACAGCCTCGCCGAGGCGCTGGGGATGCAACTGCCCGGTTCCGCCGCGATTCCGGCCGCCTACCGCGAGCGTGGCCAGATGGGGTTTGCCACCGGCAAGCGCATCGTCGAAATGGTGTGGGAAGACCTCAAACCCAGCCAGATCATGACCCGCGCCGCGTTTGAAAATGCGATCGTGGTCAACTCGGCGATTGGCGGCTCGACCAACGCGCCGATCCATCTCAACGCCATCGCCCGGCATCTGGGGCTGGAACTCGACAACGACGACTGGCAGGCGGTCGGCCACAAGGCCCCCCTGCTGGTCAACCTGCAACCGGCGGGCAGCTATCTGGGCGAGGATTTTCACCATGCGGGCGGGGTGCCCGCCGTGGTGGGCGAGCTGATCGCGGGCGGGTTGCTGCCCCACCCCGAGGCGCTGACGGTGAACGGCCATTCCATCGCCGACAACTGCACCAAGCGGCGCAGTCAGGACGCCAAGGTGATCTTCACGGCGGCTGAACCCCTGCGCGCCGAGGCCGGTTTCATCAACCTCAAGGGCACCCTGTTCAACAGCGCGATCATGAAAACCAGCGTGATCTCGCCCGAATTCCGCAAGCGTTATCTCGAAAACCCGGCCGATCCGATGGCGTTCGAGGGCCGCGTGGTGGTGTTCGACGGTCCCGAGAAATTCCATGCCACGATCGACGACCCCGCACTGGCGATTGACGCGGGCTGCATCCTGGTGATGCGCGGCACCGGCCCCTTGGGCTATCCCGGCGGGGCCGAGGTGGTGAACATGCGCCCGCCGGCCTATCTGCTGAAGCAGGGCATCACCGCCCTGCCCTGCATCGGCGACGGGCGGCAGTCGGGCACTTCGGGCTCGCCCTCGATCCTCAACGCCTCGCCCGAGGCGGCGGCGGGCGGCGGGCTGGCACTGCTGAAAAACGGCGACCGCATCCGGGTCGATCTGCGCGCCTGCACCGCCGACATCCTGCTGCCGCCCGCCGAGTTGGCGGCGCGGGCCAAGGCGCTGGCCGAAGCCGGGGGCTATCCCTTCCCGGCCAACCAGACCCCGTGGCAGAAGATTTTCCGCGATCTGGTCGAGCCGTTTTCCGAGGGCATGACGCTGCGCGGGGCCACCGATTTCCACGACGTGGCGCACGGCACGCCGCCGCTGCGCAACAACCACTAGGGGCGCGCCATGGCCACCGGACCTGTGCCTGGACCGATCAGGAAACGCTCTGGCAGAGCGTTTCCCGGTCCATTGCCCAAAAGGCGACAGCCGTTGGGCAAGGGGGGTAAGGCTCGGCGCAATGCCGGGGAAATCCGGGCGCGCCTGGCTGGGCTGGCGCGTGCCAACGCGCCTGCCACGGGCAGGCAGGCGCGACCGGATTTGATTGAAATCAAATCCGGCAAACAAAAATGCGCGGCGGGAAAAGCATTCTCGCCAATCGCCCTCAAACTTCTGGCGCGCCATGGCCGCTGAATCCGCAACCCTGCTTGGCCGGATGGATGACCCGACCGCGGGTGGCCCGATTCTGGTCACGCTGCGCGACGGCTGGCTGGTCGATATCACCACGCCCGACGCGCCGCTTTGCCGCGACATCTGCGAGATGCCCGACCCCGCCCGCTATATCCGCCGGGTGGCGGGGCGGCGGGTGGCAAAGGTGGCCGGGGTGGACGATCTGCCGCCGCTGCTGGCCCCCTGCGATCTGCAGGCGATCAAGGCCTGCGGCGTGACCTTCGCGCGCTCGATGGTCGAGCGGGTGATCGAGGAACGCGCAGGCGGCAACGCCAGCGCCGCGAGCGCGATCCGCGCCCGCATCGCGGCCCGGATCGGTGACTCACTGTCCGACATCCACCCCGGCTCGGCGCAGGCGGCGGCGGTCAAGGTGGCGCTGATCGACGAGGGGCTGTGGTCGCAATACCTCGAAGTCGGGATCGGCCCGGATGCCGAGGTCTTTACCAAGGGCCAACCGCTCAGCGCGGTCGGCCACCGCGCCGATGTCGGCATTCTGGCGGCATCCGCGTGGAACAATCCCGAGCCCGAGATGGTGCTGGCGGTTTCCTCGGCGGGCCGCATCGTCGGGGCCTGCCTTGGCAACGACGTGAACCTGCGCGACATCGAGGGCCGCTCGGCGCTGCTGCTGGGCAAGGCCAAGGACAACAACGCCTCCTGCGCCATCGGCCCGATGATCCGGCTGTTCGATGCCGGTTTCGGGCTGGACGAGGTGCGCGCCGCCACCCTGGACCTGCGGGTGACGGGCGGCGATGGTTTCACCCTGCACGGGCGATCAGAAATGGCGCAGATCAGCCGCGACC
>CAYQPD010000031.1:7044-21870 GCA_964419305.1 uncultured Rhodobacter sp. | reverse complement strand
GGGGCGCTACATGCGCGCGGGGCGGGCGGCTGTCAAGTTGACCCGCCGGTCGGGCGCGCCTCGATCACCACGAAGGCCTGCGCCCAGGGTGGATCGTCGGTCAGGCTGACATGCACCACCGCCTCGCAGCCTGCCGGGGTCATGGCGGCCAGACGCGCGGCGGCCCAGCCGGTCAGGTGCATCACCGGCTGGCCGCTACATAGGTTGCCCACCGCCATGTCGCGCCACGCGATCCCCATCCTCAGACCGGTGCCCAGCGCCTTGGAGCACGCCTCCTTGGCCGCCCAGCGCTTGGCATAGGTGGCGGCGACATGGGCGCGGTTTTCGGCCTTGTCCTGTTCGGCTGCGGTGAACACCCGGTTGCGGAAACGGTCGCCAAACCGCGCCAGGGTGGCGGCGATGCGGTCGATATTGGCCAGATCGGTGCCGACGCCAAGGATCATAGGCCGCGCGCCACATCCATCCGGCGGCGCATTTCCTCGATGCTGGGGCCAAGGCCGATGAACACCGCCTCGCCGATCAGGAAGTGGCCGATGTTAAGCTCGCGCAGTTCGGGAATGGCGGCGATCGGGGCGACGTTGGCGTAAGTCAGCCCGTGCCCGGCGTGGACCTCCAGCCCCAGCGAGTGCGCCAGCGCCGCGCCACGCCGCAAGGCGGCCAGTTCGGCCTCGGCCGCAGCCGCATCGCCCGCCGCGTGCAGGTCGGAATAATGGCCGGTGTGCAGCTCGACCACCGCCGCGCCGATCCGGGCGGCCGCTTCGATCTGCGCGGGCACATGACCGATGAACAGCGACACCCGACACCCGGCGGCGCGCAGCGGCGCGATGAAATCGCCCAGGTGTGCCGCATCGCCCGCCACATCCAGCCCGCCTTCGGTGGTGCGTTCCGCGCGCTTTTCCGGCACCATGCAGATCGCGTGCGGACGGTGGCGCAGGGCAATCGCCTGCATCTCGGAAGTCGCGGCCATCTCGAGGTTCAGCGGCACCGTCAGCGCCGCCATCAGCGCCGCGATATCGGCGTCATTGATGTGGCGGCGGTCTTCGCGCAGATGGGCGGTGATGCCGTCGGCCCCGGCGGCTTCGGCCAGCAGCGCCGCGCGCAGCGGCTCGGGCCAGACCGCCCCGCGCGCATTGCGCAAGGTTGCCACGTGGTCGATGTTCACCCCCAACCGCAGTTTGCCAAGTGGTTTCATTGCCGCTCCTCGCCGGTGATGCTGTTGTCTGATGCGCAGCTTACGGCGATCCGGGGCTGTCGTCATCCCCGCCGATCGGGGCGGCTTTTTCCCGCGCCGCGCGCAATCTGGCAATGCGGTCCTCGCGCCGTTTGCGGCGCAGCTTCTGGTAGGCGATGATCAGTGGCAGGCTGAGGTAGTAACTGGCCAGCCCCGCCGCGATGCCGAGCGGCACCCCGCCCACCAGATAGGGCAGGAAAACCCCGTGGAAGAACGCGCCCAGGCTTTCCCAATGGGTGGCATCGGCGCTGAACATGGCCCGGATGTTGGCCCAGAACTCGACCCCGGCCCGGCCGAAACCGGATACGATCTGCCATGCGGGCAGGCCGTGGCCCGACCCCAGCAGCGCGTGCCCAAGCTCGACCGAGCCCACTGCGATGAAGGGAAACGTGATCGGATTGCCGACAAAGGTGGCCAGCAGCGCCGCGATGACGTTGCCACGCAGCACCAGCGCGATCAGGGCGGCCAGAGCCAAGTGAAACCCGAACAGCGGGGTGAAGGACACCAGCACCCCGGCAAGGATGCCGCGCGCGATGCGGTGCGGCGAGTCGGGCAGCCGACGCACCCGGTGGTTGACATAACGCGCCGCGCGCGACCAGCCGCCCTTGGGCCAGACCAGCGCTTTCAGCCATTGCAGCAAGGTCAGCGGGTTGCGGCGCTTGAAGATCACGTCCCGGTCCTGCGGCTCAGGGTTTCTTGCCCAGATCGCGGCGGCGGGCAATCTGGGCGACATCGGTTTCGGCTTCCAGCGCCGTCATCACCAGGTGCAGATGCTCGAGATCGCGCAGATCGACATCGACAAACAGGCGATAGAAATCGGGCTTGCGGTCAACGAATTGCAGATCCGAGATATTGGCCTTCTGCTCGCCGATCAGGGTGCAGATCCGCCCCAGCACCCCGGCGTCATTGGCGATGGTCAGATCGAGACTGACGGTATGCACCGGCGCGTGCCGTCCGGCGTGCCAGTGCAGATCGACCCAGCGCTCGGTCTGGTCCTCGAATTCCTCCAGCGCCGGGCAGTCGATGCTGTGCACCATCACCCCGCGCCCGCGATAGATGATGCCGACGATGCGCTCGCCCGGCACCGGCTGGCAGCAGCGCGCCCGGTTGAACGCCTGATCGGGGGCCAGACCCACCACCGGGCGCTGGGCATCCACCACCTCGGGCTGGGTGGTAGCCAACTCGGGGTAAAGGGTTTCCACCACCTTGCGCGCGGTCAGCTCGGCCGAACCGATCTGGGCCAGCAGTTCGCTTTCGTCGGCCAGCCCCAGCATCCGGGCGGCGGTGCGCAGCGCCTTGTCGCTGGCCTTGCGGCCAACGTGGGCAAAGGCCGCGCGCGCCAGTTCCTGCCCCAGCTTGACGAACCGGCCGCGGTCTTCTTCGCGCAAGGACCGCCGGATCGCCGCCTTGGCGCGCCCCGTGGTCACCAGGTCGATCCACTGCGCCTGCGGGCGCTGACCCTCGGCCGTGATGATCTCGACCGACTGGCCGTTCTTGAGCCGGGTCCACAGCGGCAGCCGCAGACCATCGACCTTGGCCGAGACGCAGGAGTTGCCGATCCTGGTGTGGATGGCATAGGCATAATCCAGCGGCGTGGCGCCACGCGGCAACTGGATCACGTCACCCTTGGGGGTGAAGCAGAACACCTGATCGGTGAACATCTCGAGCTTGACGTTTTCCATGAATTCGTCGTGATCGTCTTCGTCCAGCCGCTCGGTCAGGCCGGCGATCCACTTGGCCGGATCAACCGCAAACGGGTTTTCAGCGCGCACCCCTTCGCGGTAGCTCCAATGCGCCGCCACCCCGGCTTCGGCCACCTCGTGCATCTGGCGACTGCGGATCTGGACCTCGACCCGCTTGCCGTCGCGCCCCGACACGGTGGTGTGAATGCTGCGGTAGCCGTTCGACTTGGGCTGGCTGATGTAATCCTTGAAGCGGCCGGGCACCGCGCGCCAGCGCTGGTGAATCACCCCCAGGATGCGATAGCAATCGGCTTGGCTGCCGCAGATCACACGAAAGCCGTAGATATCCGACAGGCTTGAAAAGGTGAGTTCCTTTTCCTGCATCTTGCGCCAGATCGAGAACGGCTTCTTGGCGCGGCCGTAAACATCGGCCTCGATCCCGGCCCTTTCCAGTTCCAGCCGGATGTCGGCGGTGATCTTGTGCACCACATCGCCGGTTTCGCGCTGCAAGGTGATGAAGCGGCGGATGATCGAGTTGCGCGCCTCGGGGTTGAGCACCCGGAAGGCCAGATCTTCCAGCTCGTCGCGCATCCATTGCATGCCCATGCGCCCGGCCAGCGGGGCATAGATCTCCATCGTCTCGCGCGCCTTCTGTGCCTGCTTTTCGGACAGCATGCTTTTGATCGTGCGCATGTTGTGCAGGCGGTCGGCCAGCTTGACCAGAATCACCCGCAGGTCTTTCGACATCGCCATGAACAGCTTGCGGAAGTTTTCCGCCTGTTTGCTTTCGGTCGAGGACAGTTGCAGGTTGGTCAGCTTGGTCACGCCATCGACCAGCTCGGCGATTTCGTCGCCAAACTGGCGCGCAACCTCGGCGTAGGTCGATTTGGTATCCTCGATGGTATCGTGCAGCAGCGCGGTGATGATGGTGGCATCATCCAGCCGCTGTTCGGTCAGAATCGCGGCCACCGCGACGGGATGGCTGAAATAGGGCTCGCCCGAGCGCCGGGTCTGGCCTTCATGCATCTGTCGGCCGTAGGCGTAGGCCTGCCGGATCAGATCGGCGTTGGTGCGCGGGTTGTAGTTGCGCACGAGGGCTAGCAGGTCTTCAACGTCGATCATGCCCGCACCCCGTTCAGGCGGCTCAGCCTCAGTTGTCGCTGTCGCCCTGCGCTTCCATCAACATGCGCAGCATGCGCTCTTCCGACATGTCGTCCTGCATCGGACGATCGCCTTCGCTGCTCATCAGTTGCGCCATCTGATCTTCGACCGGCTCATCGACCTCGATCTGGGTCTGGTAGCTTTCGATCATCCGTTCGCGCAGGGCGTCCGCGCCCTGGGTTTCGTCAGCGATCTCGCGCAGCGCCACGACCGGGTTCTTGTCGTTGTCGCGATCCACCGTCACTGGCGAGCCCGCCGTGATCTCGCGCGCCCGGTGTGCGGCAAGCATGACCAGTTCGAACCGGTTCGGCACCTTGTCAACGCAATCTTCGACCGTCACGCGGGCCATGGGGATACTCCGTCTGGGATTGGGGCATGAAAGCGCCTATGTAAGCGCCGCCAACACCCTTGACAAGCAGGTAATCCACCGCATCCGGCTTACAGCGGCACAATGGCGGCACGCGCGGCGGCGGGCAGGGCGGCCAGCATCTGCGCCACGCTGCGGCCCAGCACCGGGTGGCACCAGTCGGGTGCTACCTCGGCCAGCGGCACCAGCACGAAGGCGCGGTCCTGCAGCCGCGGGTGCGGCAGAATCAGGTGATCGGGGGTCGCGCGCGCCTGATCGGCAGGCGGCAGGTTGCGCCAGCGCGTCTGGGTGGCGGCATCGGGCAGCACCATGTCGCCCAGCGCCAGCAGATCAAGATCCAGTGTGCGCCCGCTCCAGCGCGCGCCGCGCTGACGGCCATGGCGCGCTTCGATTCGGTGCAGAGCCGCCAGGATCGCGGCCGCATCCCTGCCTGCCCCCACGTCAACCACGGCGCAGGCGTTCACATAATCGGGACCGGCCCCGGCGGGCAGGCAGGGGGTGGCGAAAAACCGGCTGAGCGCAACGATTTCAAGCCCTTCGGAAGTAAATTCCGCCAGCGCCGCGCGCAAGTTCGTTGCCGGGCTGCGGCCCTGAAACGGCAGGTTTGCCCCCAGTGCAACCAGAGCCGGACTATTTTCACCCACGGCCAATGCTACTCTTTCATGTCAAGGGGATTGCATGTATTCTATTTGCACTTGTATTGAGCCATGCGTTTGTCGGCGCTGACTATAGCACCTTGACCACTCAGGGAAGCTTGATCGACGCAGCATTTTGGGGGAAATAATGTTTTACAAGGATGATCGTCTGGCCTTGTTCATCGACGGGTCAAACCTGTTCGCGGCGGCCAAGGCACTGGGGTTCGACATCGACTACAAGCTGCTCAGGGCCGAGTTCCGGCGCCGGGGCAAGTTGCTGCGCGCCTTCTACTACACCGCGCTGCTGGAGAACGACGAATATTCGCCGATCCGGCCGCTGGTGGACTGGCTGCACTACAACGGCTTCACCATGGTCACCAAGGCAGCCAAGGAATACACCGACAGTCAGGGGCGGCGCAAGGTCAAGGGCAACATGGACGTCGAGCTGGCCGTCAACGCGATGGAGCTGGCCCCGCATCTTGACCACATCGTGCTGTTCTCGGGCGACGGCGATTTCCGCCCGTTGGTGGAAAGCCTGCAACGTCAGGGCGTCAGGGTGTCGGTGGTCTCGACCATCCGCAGCCATCCGCCGATGATCGCCGACGAGCTGCGCCGTCAGGCCGACAACTTCATCGAGCTCGACGAGTTGCGCGAGGTGATCGGTCGCCCGCCGCGCGAGCCGCGCCCCGAGGTCGAAGAGATCGACTCGGCGGTAAAGTAAGCCACGTCGCATGACCCGGCCACCGCTGACCCTTTACCTGGCCGCGCCGCGCGGCTTTTGCGCCGGGGTGGACCGGGCGATCAAGATCGTCGAGCTGGCGATTCAGAAATGGGGCGCGCCGGTTTATGTGCGCCACGAGATCGTGCACAACAGGTTTGTGGTCGATGGGCTGCGCGCGCTGGGGGCGGTGTTCGTCGAGGATCTCGACGAGGTGCCGCCTGACCGCCCGGTGATCTTTTCCGCCCACGGCGTGGCCAAGGCGGTGCCCGCCGAGGCGGCGCGGCGGCAGATGATCTGGGTCGATGCCACCTGCCCGCTGGTCAGCAAGGTTCATATCGAGGCCGAGCGTCACCATGAGGCGGGCTTGCAGATCGTGATGATCGGGCATGTCGGCCACCCCGAAACCATCGGCACGATGGGCCAGTTGCCCGAAGGCGCGGTGCTGCTGGTCGAGACCGTGGCCGATGTCGCCCGGCTGATGGTGCGTGATCCGGCCCGGCTGGCCTATATCACCCAGACCACCCTGTCGGTCGATGACACGGCGGGCATCGTGGCGGCGCTGCACCGGCGCTTTCCGGCGATCATCGGGCCGCACAAGGAAGACATCTGCTACGCCACCACCAACCGTCAGGCGGCGGTCAAGGCGATTGCGGGGCGGATCGACGCGCTGCTGGTCATCGGCGCGCCGAACTCGTCGAACTCGCGCCGGCTGGTCGAAGTCGGGCGCGCGGCGGGCTGTGGCTACGCGCAACTGGTGCAGCGCGCCGGTGACATCGACTGGCGCGCGCTGGAAGGGATTGCGGCGGTCGGGATCACCGCCGGGGCCTCGGCCCCCGAGGTGCTGGTCAACGAGGTGATCGACGCCTTTCGCGCCCGGTTCGAGACTGCGGTGGAACTGGTGGAAACCGCCACCGAAGCGGTGGAATTCAAGGTGCCGCGGAGCTTGCGCGCGCCGGGTTGAGGGGCCAAGGCTGGGGGGCTGTCTGCCCCCCAGACCCCCCGAGGATATTTTTGCAAAGGAGAAATTGGCGGCTCCGACTCACCGCTGGGGCGAATGGAGGTTCTGGAGCAATGACCGAACTGGTGGCCTATACCGATGGCGCGTGCAGCGGCAATCCCGGCCCGGGCGGCTGGGGCGTGTTGATGCTGGCACGCGACGGCGGCGGCGTGGTGGTGAAAGAGCTGGAACTTTCGGGGGGCGAGGCGCTGACCACCAACAACCGGATGGAACTGCTGGCCGCGATTTCGACGCTGGAGGCGCTGACCCGGCGGGCGGGGATCGTGATCGTGACCGACAGCGCCTATGTCAAGAATGGCGTCACCACCTGGATTCACGGCTGGAAACGCAACGGCTGGAAAACCGCCGACCGCAAGCCGGTGAAGAATGTCGATCTGTGGCAGCGGCTTGATGCGCTTCAGGCGCAGCACGCGGTCGAGTGGCGCTGGATCAAGGGCCACGCCGGCCACCCCGAGAACGAGCGCGCCGACGCGCTGGCGCGGGCCGGGATGGCACCCTACAAACCGGGGGTCGCGGCAAGGTAGGGCGGGGTGCAGTTTTTGCTTGGCATATACGAACGTTCGTTTATCATCGGGTCATGGCGCGCACCAAATTCATTTCCGACGATGCGGTCCTGGCCACCGTGCGGCAGTTGCTGGCGGCGGGGGGCGACAAGGCGGTGACATTCGCCAGCGTGGCGCAGGCGGCGCGGCTGGCGGCTGCAACCCTGGTGCAGCGCTTCGGCTCGCGCGAGGCGATGCTGCGCGCGGCTCTGGTTGCGGCCTGGGACGCGCTCGATGCCGCGACGGCGGTGGCCGAGGCGGAAGCGCCGATGACCGCCAAGGGGGCGCAGGGCTTGCTGAAAGCGCTGGGGGCACAGTGCCCCGAGGCGGTCGATCTGGCCCATCTTGCCGCCGGTTTTCGCGATGCGGCGCTGCGGGCGCGGGCGGAAAGCTGGCGCGCCCGAATCGAGGCCGCCTTGGCGGCACGGCTGGGCGCGGCGGCGGACGGGCGCGAGACGGCGGCGCTGCTGTTCGCCGCATGGCAGGGCCAGTTGCTGTGGCAGGACGCGGGCGGAAAGGGCTTTCGGCTGAAGGATGCGATGCGGCGGATCAGCGGCTGATGTAGGTGCGCCAGGCCCAGATCAGCACCATCGCCCCCAGCACGGCCCCGACGAACATCGCGACCCAGCCGGTCACCGCGACCAGAATTCCGAGCAGCAGCCAGCCCACTACCGCGCCGACGATGCCGATCACGATGGTGGTGGGCACATCGGTCTCGACCCGCATCAGACGGGTGGCCAGAAATCCGGCGGCGGCACCGATGATGACAATGAACAGCAGAACAGGCATGGCGCACCTCGTGATCCTTGCCCCCGCAATATGGGGTGTCGGGGCCGCGTTGTGAATGGGGGTCAGTCGAGATGGTCGGGCAGGGCAAAGCCGCGCAGCAGCTCGGCGGTGGCCAGCGGGCGTTTGCCGTCGCGCTGTGCCAAGGTCACCGCCACCGCGCCCGCGCCGCAGGCGATGGTAAAGCCCGCCAGCACCTGCCCCGGCGCGCCGGAACCTGCGGCAAGGTGCGAGCCGAGCAGCTTGACGCGCTCGGCCCCGACCGTGCACCAGGCCCCGGGAAAGGGCGCAAGGCCGCGGATCAGGCGGTCGATCTCAGTCGCGGGGCGGGTCCAGTCGATACGCGCTTCGGCCTTGGCGATCTTGGCGGCGTAAGTCGCGCCCGCGTCAGGCTGCGGCGCGGGCACCAGATCGGGCAGGGTGTCGAGGGCCTGCACGATCAGGTCGGCACCAAGGGCCGACAGGCGGTCGTGCAGATCGCCGGCGGTGTCAGAGGGGCCGATCGGGGTGGTCGCGCGAACCAGCACCGGCCCGGTATCAAGCCCCGCCTGCATCTGCATGATGCAGACCCCGGTTTCGGTATCGCCCGCCAGGATCGCGCGCTGGATCGGCGCGGCCCCACGCCAGCGCGGCAGCAGCGAGGCGTGGATGTTGAGACAGCCCAGCCGTGGCGCATCAAGAACCGCTTGCGGCAGGATCAGCCCGTAGGCCACTACCACCGCAACATCTGCCCCCAAAGCGGCAAATTCCGCCACAGCCTGCGGCTCGCGCAGGCTGGTGGGGTGGCGGGTGGCAAGCCCCAGCGCCTGCGCCCGGGTCTGCACCGCCGAGGGGCGGGGCTGCTGGCCACGCCCGGCGGGGCGGGGCGGCTGGGTATAGACCGCCACAACCTCGTGCTGCCGGGCTACCGCATCGAGGATTGGCAGCGCAAAATCGGGGGTGCCCATGAACACCACCTTCATGCCCGGCCCCTGAGCTTTGCCGCCTTGGTCAGCAGCATCCGGCGACGCAACGCCGAAAGGTGATCGAAATACATCCGGCCGTTCAGGTGGTCGATCTGGTGCTGCACCGAAGTCGCCCAGAGCAGGACGAAATCGCGCTCTTCGATCGCGCCTTCGGCATTGAGAAAACGCACCAAAACCGCCCGCGGACGCGCGATCACCGCCGCCACACCGGGCAGGTTGGGGCTGGCCTCCTGATGCTCGCGCACCTGACCCGAGGCATGCAGCACCTCGGGGTTGGCCATCAGCACCGCCTGACCGCGCGCCTCTGACGCATCGACCACGGCCAGCCGCAGCATGACCCCGATCTGAGGTGCCGCCAGACCGTAGCCCGGCATTGCCTCCATGGTATCAACCATATCGGCCCAGATCGCCCTGACCTCGTCGGTGATCGCGGCCACCGGCACTGCTGCCGTCTTCAGGCGCGGGTCGGGCCAGCGCAGGCAAGCCTTGGCGGCCATCAGGCGCGGGTGCCGTTTTCGCGCGCTTCCCGCGCGATGTCGCGTTTCAGCTTTTCCATCTTGCGGGTGATCATCTGGCGCTTGAGCGGGCGCAGATAATCAATGAACAGCTTGCCCGCGAGATGGTCGATCTCGTGCTGCACGCAGGTCGCCCAGAGACCCGAGAAATGCTCTTCCTGCTCAGTGCCATCAAGCCCGGTCCAGCGCACCCGCACTTCGGCCGGGCGCTCGACCTCGGCATATTGGTCGGGGATCGACAGGCAGCCTTCCTCGTAGGTCGAAAGGTCCGATGAGGCCCAGGTGACGACCGGGTTGAACAACACCATCGGGCGCGGCGCGGCGGCCGGATCCTTGACGCAATCCATCACCAGCAGGCTGCGGGTCACACCGACCTGGGGTGCCGCAAGACCGACACCGGGGGCGGCATACATGGTTTGCAGCATGTCTTCGGCCAGACGACCAAGCTCGACCGTGATCTGCGGCACAGGCTCGCAGAGCTTGCGCAGGCGCGGGTCGGGGTGGATCAGGATCGAGCGTATCATGGCTTCGATTTAAGCGATGACGGGCAGGCGTGCAATGGCTGTGGCGACTGGCGCGCAAAAGGGATACAAGAGTATTTTGTTCCCGCGAACTGTCTGGTTCATGGGATAATATCTTACTATGCAACATGTTCGGTAGATAATTCACCAATCTCTCGCGCCGACTTGGTTTCCAGCGGCGCTCGGGGTAAGTCTTTGGCAACTTTCCCTTAGGGTCTGGCCCCGGGCCACCTGCGATGAAGGACAGGCGATGAGTTTTGATGAAGTGATCGACCGCTGCGGCACCCATTCGGTGAAATGGGACATGATGGAAGACCATTACGGCGTGCCCTGCGACGGGGGCATCGCGATGTGGGTGGCCGACATGGAGTTCCGCCCGCCGCAGTGCGTGCAGGCCGCGATCGAGAAAATGGCGGCGCACGGAATTTACGGCTACTTCGGCGATGACCGCGACTATCTGGCGGCGATCCGCTGGTGGATGGCCAACCGGCATGGCTGGCAGGTGCCCGCCGAAGCGATCTTCACCACCCACGGGCTGGTCAATGGTGCCGCGCTGTGCGTCGATGCCTTCACCGCGCCGGGCGATGGCGTGGTGCTGCTGACGCCGGTTTATCACGCTTTCGCGCGGGTCACCAAGGCCGCCGGGCGGCGGGTGGTCGAGTGTCCGCTGGCGCTGCGGGGCGGGCGCTACGAGATGGATTTTGCCGCCTGGGACGCGCAGATGACCGGCGCGGAAAAGCTGCTGATCCTGTGTTCGCCGCATAACCCCGGCGGGCGGGTGTGGCGCGTGGACGAGCTGCGCGGGGTGGCCGATTTCTGCACCCGCCATGATCTGGTGCTGGTCAGCGACGAAATTCACCACGACCTGGTGTTTCCCGGCCACCATCATACCGTGATGCCGCTGGCCGCGCCCGAGATCAGCGACCGGCTGGTGATGCTGACGGCGGCGACCAAGACCTTCAACATCGCGGGCAGCCATACCGGCAACGTGATCATCCCCAACCCGGCCCTGCGCGCCCGCTTTGCCGCAAGGGTCAATGCGCTGGGGATCTCGCCAAATTCGTTCGGCATGTTCATGGTGACGGCGGCCTATTCGCCTGAGGGCGCGCAGTGGCTTGACGCGCTGATGGCTTATCTCGAAGCCAACCGGCGGCTGTTCGATGCCGGGGTCAATGCCATTCCCGGCCTGCATTCGATGGCGCTGGAAGGCACCTATCTGGCCTGGGTCGATTTTTCCGCCACCGGCATGGCGGCACCCGAGTGCATTGCGCGGGTCGAGAAGGGCGCCCGGATCGCCACCAACCACGGCGCGACCTTCGGGCTTGGCGGCGAGACGTTCCTGCGCTTCAACCTGGCCGCGCCGCGCGCGCAGGTGGCCGAGGCGGTGGCGCGGCTGCAAGCGGCATTTGCCGATCTGCAATAACTGGCGGGATGCCGGTGGCAGGGGTTTTCGAGTATTTGGGCAAAGAAGAAACGGCGGGTCAGAAGCGCGGCAGGTAGCCTGCGGGGGTGGCATCATCCCGGCAATAGTCGAGCGCGGGCCGGTCGGTGGTGGCGGTGGCGCGTTTGAAGCGGCAGATCAGCTCGTCGTTGGCCACCCTTGAGGCCAGGATCAGGCACTGCGAGAGGTGGCGCGTGCCGTCATAGATATCGACCAGACCGCGCAGGTGGGCGGTGCGCTCGGCGTCGATGGCAAAGCCATCCGACCACAGGTGCAAAATGGGAAACACCGCCTCACCGCTGTGCACCCGAAGGCGCGAGCGGCGGTTCGGATTGGTCCGGCGCGCCGCCGCCAGTTCATCGCGCACCGCTTGTGGCAGAAATTCGCACATCCGAACCCCCCGCTTCTGGCTGCAAGTTTCGTTGGAAAATGGTAGCGAATTATGACGATACGGGAAAAGCGGAAAATACTTTGCGCCGCGTGCCGAAAATGGCACGACGTTGCAGGTGAAAGCCGCTATGGCTGGGCCGAGGTGAAACGATGACGGCGACCTTGCTGATCCCGGCCTTGCTGCTCGACGCCGCTCTGGGCGAGCCGCGCGCGCTGTGGCAGCGCTGGCCGCATCCTGCCGTGCTGATGGGCCGCGCGGTGGCGCTGGCCGAGCAGCGGCTGAACGTGGGGGGCGCGCGGCGGGAGCGGGGGGTGGCGGCGATGGCGGGGCTTGGCGCGGGGGCGCTGGCCTTCGGCTGGGCGATCCATGCGCTGCCGGATTTCGGGGTGTTCGAGGTGATGGTGGCCGCGATCCTGCTGGCGCAGCGATCCTTGGTGGGTCACGTGCAGGCGGTGGGCGACGCGCTGCGGCTGTCGCTGGGCGACGGGCGGCGGGCGGTGGCGCGGATCGTCGGGCGCGATACTGCGGCGCTCGATGCCCCGGCGGTGGCGCGCGCGGCGATCGAAAGTGCCGCCGAGAATTTCAGTGACGGGGTGGTGGCACCTGCGTTCTGGTTTCTGGTCGCCGGTCTGCCGGGGCTGCTGCTTTACAAGATCACCAACACTGCCGACAGCATGATCGGCCACCGCACCCCCAGATACGAGCAGTTTGGCTGGGCCGCAGCGCGCCTTGACGATCTTCTGAACCTGATCCCGGCGCGGCTGACGGCGGGGCTGATCGCGCTGAGCCACGGCCGGTTTGATGCCGCCGCCCCGATCCTGCGCGACGCGCCGCTGCACCGCTCACCCAACGCCGGCTGGCCCGAGGCGGCGATGGCGGTGGTGCTGAACGTCAGCCTGTCGGGGCCGCGCAGCTATGAGGGCGAGATGCGCGATTTCGCCCCGGTCTATCCCGAAGGCCGCTCTGACGCCGGACCGGATGACATCGACGCGGCGGTGCGGGTGCTGTGGCGGGCCTGGGCGGGCGGGCTTGCGGTGGTGGTGCTGCTGGCGCTAGTCTGAACCGTTGTTTTCCGCCTGAAGGAGCTTTCATGCGTCTGTTGCCGCTGGCCGTGCTGGCCGCCCTTGCCACCAGCCCCGCCCTTGCCGCCCCCTGTGGTGGCTCGTTTGCCGATTTCATTGCCGTGATGAAGGCCGAGGCGCGGGCGAACGGGCTGGGGCAGGATGCGATCGACGGCTTCTTTCATGGCGCGCAGGAAGATGGCAAAGTGCTGAAAGCCGATCATGCGCAGGGGGTGTTTCGCAAGACCTTTCTCGAATTCTCACAAGCCCTGATCAGCCAGAACCGGATCAGCAATGGTGCTGCAAATTCGCGCAAGTATGATGCCATCTTTCAGCGGGCGGCGCAGAAATATGGCGTCTCGCGCGGCATTCTGCTGGCGTTCTGGGCGTTCGAGACCGATTTCGGTGCGGTGCAGGGCGATTTCAACACCCGCAACGCGCTGCTCACGCTGGCCCATGATTGCCGCCGCCCCGAGCTGTTCCAGACCCAGGTTCATGCCGCGCTGCAACTGCATGCCAAGGGCATGTTCGACCCCGCCACCACCACCGGGGCCTGGGCGGGCGAGATCGGCATGGTGCAGATGCTGCCCAGGGACATTCTGGAACGCGGCGTCGATGGCGACGGCGATGGCGTGATCAGCCTCAAGACCTCGGTACCCGACGCGCTGCTGTCAGGGGCGCGGATGCTGCAAGGGCTGGGCTGGCGCGCGGGTGAGCCGTGGCTGCAAGAGGTGGTGCTGCCCGAGCGCCTTGATTGGGCGCAGACCGGGTTGCAGATCCAGCGCCCGGTGGCCGACTGGGTCGCGATGGGGATCACCGCGCGCGAAGGCAAACTGGCCAAAGGTTTGCGCGCGTCGGTGCTGCTGCCGCAGGGCCGCAAGGGGCCGGCCTTTCTGGCCTATCCAAATTTCAAAGTGCTGTTCGAGTGGAACAAGAGCTTTGTTTATGTCACCACCGCCGCCTATTTCGCGACCCGGCTGGAAGGGGCGAAGCCCTACGCGGCGGGCAACCCCGATCCCGCCCTGTCGCCGGATCAGATGAAAGCGTTGCAGCAGAAACTGGCGGCGCGGGGCTACGAGGTGGGCAAGATCGACGGTATTCTGGGCGCTGCCACACGGGCGGCGGTGCAGCAAGAACAGGTGCGGCTGGGGCTGCCCGCCGACGCCTGGCCCACGGCCGCACTGCTGGCCGCGCTATGAATGTTACCGCAAATGAGCTGGCCGCCGCCCTGCCGCAAGTGCTGGCCGCACCCAAGACCGACGCGCCGATTGCCACCTTGTGCTTTCGCCCCGGCTTCAACCAGCGCGACTTTCCCGCCATGCTGCGCCTGACCCGGGCCGAAGGTGTGCCGGGCGAGCGCTGGCTGCACCACCCCTGGATGAGGCTGCCCGACGGCCGCCCCGATCCGCGCATTCAGGTCTCGATCCTGCCCAGCCGGGTGATGGATCTGGTGTGGCGCGACCGCGCAGGCACCCCCCATCCCGGCGATACCATCGTCGCCGATCTTGATTGCAGCGAGGCCAACCTGCCCGCAGGCACCCTGATCCGCGCCGGGTCGGCGGTGGTGCGGGTGTCGGATCTGTTCAACGACGCTTGCGTCAAATGGAAAGCGCGCTACGGCGCGGCCGCGAAAGACTGGATCACCGCCCCCGGCCACCCTGCGCTGCGCCTGCGCGGGGTGCTGTGCGAGGTGGTCGAGGATGGCGAACTGCGGCTGAGCGACCGGCTGGTGGTGCTGCCACCAAGCCGCCTTACGCCACCAGCGCCTCGGCCTTCTTGAGATCGACCG
>CAYQPD010000031.1:3328-6944 GCA_964419305.1 uncultured Rhodobacter sp. | reverse complement strand
GCTGCCACCAAGCCGCCTTACGCCACCAGCGCCTCGGCCTTCTTGAGATCGACCGAGACCAGTTGGCTGACCCCCTGTTCGGCCATGGTCACGCCAAACAGCCGGTCCATCCGCGCCATGGTGACGGCGTGGTGGGTGATCACCAGAAACCGGGTCTCTGTCCGCCGTGTCATCTCGTCCATCAGATCGCAAAAGCGGGTGACGTTGGCGTCGTCCAGCGGCGCATCCACCTCGTCGAGCACGCAGATCGGCGCGGGGTTGGCCAGAAACACCGCGAAAATCAGCGCCAGCGCGGTCAGGGTTTGCTCGCCACCCGACAGCAGCGACAGCGTCGCCAGCTTCTTGCCCGGCGGCTGACACATGATTTCCAGCCCGGCCTCCAGCGGATCGTCGCTTTCGACCAGCACCAGCCGTGCCTCGCCGCCGCCGAACAGATGGGTGAACAAGGTGCCAAAGCTGGCGTTGACCGCCTCGAACGCAGTCAGCAGGCGCTCGCGCCCCTCGCGGTTGAGGCCACTGATCCCGGCGCGCAGCTTCTTGATCGCCTCAACCAGATCGGCCTTCTCGCGCGCCAGGGTGTCGTGTTCGGCCTGCACCGCCTTGGCATCTTCTTCAGCGCGCAGGTTGACCGCCCCCAAAGCCTCGCGCAGGCGCTTGAGGCGCGCGACCTCGGCCTCCAGCGCATCGGTGCCGGGGATGGTGGCAGGGTCGGTCGCCAGGCTTGCCAGCAGCGCGGTCGGGGTCTGATCGGCGACCTCACTGATCCGCCCGGCGGCATGCCGCACCGCTTCAGCGGCACCGTCGCGGCGGGCCTCGGCGCGGGCGCGGGCCTCGCGCGCCTCGCCCGCCTGCCCATCCGCCAGCCGCTGCCCCTCTTGCGCGCGGCGCAACGCGCCTTCGGCAGCCGCCAGCGCATCGGCGGCGCGGGTTTGGCGGGTGGCGGCCGCGGTGATTGCCGCCGCAAGCTGGTCGCGCCGGAGCGCGATTTCGCCGGGAACGGCGGTGGCCTCCTTGAGATCGTCCTCGGCGCGAGCGCGGCGCTCGGCCAGATCGGTGCTGCGCTCGGCCGCGGTTTCCAGCCGGTGCCGCCAGTTGCCCAGTTCGCGGGCGGCGTCCTGCTGGCGGCGCACCCGCGCCTCGCCTTCGCGGCGCAATTCGTCATGCGCCGAGCGCCGGGCCAGCATGGTGGCACGCGCCGCCTCGACCTCGGTTTTCAGCGCCTCGACCGCGGCGCGCGCGGCGGCCAGATCGGGCAGCGCTGCCAGCCCCACCTCGGCCTCGGCCCGTTGTGCGCGCGCCTGCGCCGCGTCGTCGTCATGGCGGGCCACCGCCAGCCCTGCCGCCTCAAGTTTGCCGCCGGCGATTTCGCGATCAGCCGCAGCCCGACTGGCGGCCCGGTTAAGCTCGGCAACGCGGGCATCGTTAGCGCGGCGGGCCTCGCGCGCGGCCTGATCGGTCCGCGCCAGCTCGGCCAGCCGGGCCTGCAACTGGTCATGCGCCAGCCGGGCGCCATCGGCGCGGGCGGCCACGTCCTCGAGATCGCGCTTGACCTGCACCAGACGGTTCAACTGTTGCAACCGCAGGGCGGCAGCCGAGGGCGCATCTTCCGCAGTTGCGCGCCAGCCGTCCCAGCGCCACAGATCGCCCTCGATGCTGACCAGGCGTTGGCCGGGGCGCAGGGCAGCCTGCAACCCCGCCCCGTCAGCCCGCGCCACCAGCCCGATCTGGCTGATCCGGCGGCGCAGCACGGCGGGCACCCGCACGTGATCAGCCAACGCACTGGCCCCCGCTGGTAGCGGCTGACCCACGTCATAGTCGGGCAGTCCGGCCCAGCCCGAACCCACCGCCCCCGTAACCTCGGGCGCGCGCAGATCGTCGGCCAGCGCCGCGCCAAGCGCCTGCTCATAGCCCGGATCAACCTGCACCCGGTCCAGCATCTGGGTTCCGGTTTGCGCTTCGCGTGCCACCAGCCGCGCCAGGGCGGCAACTTCGGCGCGCAGGGCATTGGCCTCGCCTTCCGCCGCCGACCGGGCCGCGCGGGCGTCCGCTTCGCGCCCCTGCACCGCAGCGCGGGCTTGCTCGGTGGCGCTCAGCGCAGCCTCGCTGGCGGCGGCCTGCGCGATCGCCGCGGTCAGCGCCGCTTCGGCGGCAAGCGCAGCCCGGGCGGCGGCGTCTTCGGCCGCTGCCGCCGCCGCACCCGCGCTGCGCGCCCGATCGGCATCGGCTTCGGCCTTGTGCAGCGTGGCGCGCAGATCAAGCAGCAGCCGCTCGGTCGAGTGGTGGCGGGCGGCCAGCCGGGCCACGTCTTCGCTGCGCTCGTCAAACGCCGCCTCGCAGCCCGCCAGTTCCTGCGCCGCCGCGCGCGCCGCTTGGGCGGCAGTGGCCAGACGCGCGTCGTGACCGTCGTGCGCCCGCACCAGTTGGGCGTGCTCCCACTCCAGCCGGGCAATGGTATCAACCGCATCACGGTTCAGCCCGGCTTCACGCTCGGCGTCGCGGGTCAGTTGCGCGATCCCTTCGGTCAGGGTGGCGATGGTCTGGCGGGCGCGGGCGTCCTGATCGTCCAGCGCATCGCGTTGCAGCGTCAGGCGTTGCAGCACCGCCCCGGCAATCGCTTCTTCTTCGCGCCGTGGCGGCAGCGCATCCTCGGCAGCCGCCCGCTGCGTGGCCGCGGCTCTGGCAGCGCCCTCGGTTTGCGCGGCGGCAATCAGGCAGGCGCGCAGCACCGCTTCGGCTTCGGCGCGCGCCTGATCGGCCTCGCGCCAGCGGGTGAACAGCACCATGCCCTCGGCCCGGCGCAGCTGTTCGCCGATCTCGCGGTAGCGCGCCGCCTGGCGCGCCTGCCGCGCCAGGGTTGCCAGTTGCGCCGCCAGCGCCTCGACCACATCATCCACCCGCGCCAGATTGGCCTCGGTCGCGCTCAGCCGCAGTTCGGCCTCGTGGCGGCGCTGGTAAAGCCCCGAGATCCCCGCCGCCTCTTCCAGGATCTGCCGCCTGCTGCGCGGCTTGGCATTGATCAGCTCGGCAATCTGGCCCTGCCGCACCAGCGCGGGCGAATGCGCCCCGGTCGAGGCATCGGCAAACAGCATCTGGATGTCGCGCGCCCGCACCTCGCGGCCGTTGGCCTTGTAGGCCGAGCCGACATCGCGGGTGATCCGGCGCACCACCTCGATCTGATCGGCCTCGTTGAACCCCGCAGGGGCCAGCCGGTCGGCGTTGTCGATCACGATCGCGACTTCGGCGAAATTGCGCGCCGGGCGGCTGGCGGCCCCGGCAAAGATCACATCCTCCATCTCGCCGCCGCGCATCAGGGCGGCGCGGTTTTCGCCCATCACCCAGCGCAGCGCCTCAAGCAGGTTCGACTTGCCGCAGCCATTCGGCCCGACCACCCCGGTCAGCCCGGCCGAGATCACCAGATCGGTCGGATCGACGAAGCTCTTGAAGCCGTTGAGGCGCAGGCGGGTAAGCCGCAATGGGGGCGCTCCGGGTGATTCCGATCTGCCGCCATGCTCTGGCCTCGCGCGGCGCGTGTCAATCACGTAGCCCCATCCATGGGCGGGCATTCGCCCTTATCCCCAACATCTTGAAGTTTCGCGCGCTTGACTTGGGGCAGGAG
>CAYQPD010000031.1:1488-3228 GCA_964419305.1 uncultured Rhodobacter sp. | reverse complement strand
CTGCCATTGCGAAAGTTGCAGGCGCGCCACCGCCTCGCCCTTCACCTCGTATTTCGGCATGGCCGACGGGCATTGGCGCTGGACCGGGGTGCTGCCTGCAACCTACGTCTCGTCGCCCGGCGTCACGCGCAGCTTCTGCCCCACCTGTGGCACCCCGATGAGCTACCGCGCCGCGCGTTATCCCGGTGAGATGCATTTCTTTGCCGCAACCCTTGACGACCCCGCCAGCTATTGCCCGAGTGGGCATTACCATAGCGACGAGGCGGTGCCCTGGGTGCATCTGGCTGACGACCTGCCGCGGCGCTGAGCGGGCCGGAGTCGGGGGGGGCGCACCCTGCCGCCCGGCCATGGGTCGGGCGCTTGTCAGTGGAGTATTTGCGCAAAGAAGAAACGGCCGCAGGGGAGCCAGTCAGGCCAGGAGATTGGCCTCGACCCGGAACCCCGCCGGGATCGCATCGCGCCCTTCCAGCACCAGATCGGCCATCACCTCGGCCACCTTCGGGGCCATGCCGAAGCCGATCTTGAAACCGCCGTTGGCGATGAACTGCCCCGGTCGCCCCGGCCACGGGCCAAGGATCGGTGCGCGCGACCGGGCCCGTGGCCGCAGCCCGGCCCAACGCGCCAGCACCGGTGCCCCGGCCAGCGCCGGGCAGGCGGCCACCGCGCGCTGATGCAGCGTGTCAAGCTGGGCGTCGGTGGCGCTGGGGTCGCGCCATTCGCGCTCGCTGGTCGAGCCGATTGCCACCGTGCCATCGCCGTGTGGGACGATGTGCAGGCCAGCAACGAACAGTTGCGGTGCCTCACGGGCGTCAAACCCCAGGCTCAGCGCCTGACCCTTGACGCCGCAGCCAACCGCACGCTCCAGATCGGCGGAAAGGGCGGCGAGTCCCGCCACCCCGGTGGCCCAGACCACCGGCCCGGTTGCGCTTTCGCCCGGCGCGCCCTCGACCACCTCGCCGCCCCGCGCCCGGATCGCCGCCACCAGCGCGGCGGCGGCAAGGCGCGGGTTCAGCCGCGCGCTCAACGTATCCACCACCACCCAACCCGAGG
Source organism: uncultured Rhodobacter sp. (assembly GCA_964419305.1). Lineage (GTDB taxonomy): Bacteria > Pseudomonadota > Alphaproteobacteria > Rhodobacterales > Rhodobacteraceae > CAYQPD01. Next base: position 2,178 of record CAYQPD010000031.1, on the reverse strand, counting down.
GGCTATGCGGCTGCCATGGCCCCGCCCCGGCCGACTCGACCCGCCACTCGGCCTGCCCCTGCCACAGCGTGGCGGCACCGAACGCGCGCGCCCGTGCCACCGCCACCGCCTGATCGTCCGCCAGCGGCTGCACCCGCCCGGTCCGCGCGTAGCCGACAGCCAGCCCCGAGGCCGCCTCGACGCCCTTCCACCACGCGCCCGCCATCAGCAGGCTGGCCAGTTGGAACGCCTTCTTGTCGTTCCAGTTTTCCGGCACATGCGGGGCCAGGGCACCGACCAGCCCGCCGCTGGCCCCGGCCCCGATCCGCGCCGCCTCGATCAGCCGCACCCTTGCCCCGCGCTGCACCGCCGCCCAGGCCACCGCCAGCCCGAAGATTCCGCCACCCATCACCGTCAGATCAGGCGTTGCCATTGCTGCCATCCTTGCCCATTGTCGCGCGCATTCACCGGGCCGGGGCTTAACGCAGATGATCACGACAGACCAGAGTCCCGCCCTGACCTGGCGCGATGGCAGCGTTCCGGTCGCGACCCGCTTCGATGACCCCTATTTCTCGGCCGCGGGCGGCCTGGCCGAAACCCGCCACGTGTTTCTTGCCGGCAACGACCTGCCCGCCCGCCTGCACCCCGGCTTTCACATCGCGGAACTCGGTTTCGGCACCGGCCTCAATCTGCTCGCTACCCTGATCGCCT
>CAYQPD010000031.1:0-1388 GCA_964419305.1 uncultured Rhodobacter sp. | reverse complement strand
GCGCCGACGCCTGGTATCTCGACGGCTTCTCACCCGCGAAGAACCCCGAACTGTGGTCCGACGAGCTGCTGGCCGAGGTCGCCCGCCATACCGCCGCCGGCGGCAGCTTTGCCACCTATACCGCCGCCGGGCATGTCCGCAGGGCCTTGCAGGCGGCGGGATTTGCGGTCAGTCGCCTGCCCGGCTTTGGCCGCAAACGCCACATGAGTGCCGGGATCCTGATCCGATGACCCCGCAGAATCTGCCCCTTGGCATCGCGCTGATGATCGCGACTTCGGCGATTTTCGCGCTGCAGGACGGGCTGTCGCGCCACCTGGCGGGCAGCTACAACGTCTATATGGTGGTGATGATCCGGTTCTGGTTCTTCGCCGCCTTCGTGATGGTGCTGGCCAGCCGCCAGCCCGGCGGCCTGCGCGCCGCCACCCGCTCGCGCTATCCGCTGCGGCAAAGCCTGCGCGGCGTGCTGCTGGTGACCGAGGTCTGCATCATCGTGATAGGCTTTGTTCATATCGGGCTGATCGCCAGCCATGCCGTCTTTGCCTGCTACCCGCTGCTGGTCGCCGCCCTGTCCGGCCCGGTGCTGGGCGAGCGTGTCGGCTGGCGGCGCTGGGCCGCGATCGGCGCGGGCTTTGTCGGGGTGCTGATCATCCTGCAACCGGGGATCGCGGTCATTTCGCCCTGGGCACTGCTGCCGCTGCTCTCGGCCTTGCTGTTCGCGCTTTACGGCCTGCTCACCCGCTTTGTCGCCCGTGGTGATTCCGCCGCCGTCAGCTTCTTCTGGACCGGCACCACCGGTGCCGCCGCCATGACCCTGGTCGGGGTCTGGTTCTGGCAACCGATGAGCGCCGCCGACTGGGGCTGGATGGCGGCACTGTGCGCCACCGCCGCCCTTGGCCACTGGTGCCTGATCAAGGCGCTGGCGGTGGCCGAGGCCAGCGCGGTGCAACCCTTTGCCTACCTGCAACTGGTGTTCGTATCGCTGCTTGGCATCACCGTGTTCGGCGAGACCCTTGCCCCCAACGTCGCCCTCGGGGCGGGCGTCGTGGTCGCGGCGGGCCTGTTCACCCTGTGGCGTCAACGCGTTACCGCCCGCGCCTGACCCCCATTCTCGCTGGCCCAAATATCCCCGGCCTCAGCCGCCGCGCAACTCGGCTGAAATCCGCACCGGCCCGGCCACGCCCCTCAGCTTGGCGCGGTAGATCACCACCCCTTCCGCCACCCGCATCACATAGCTCCGGGTCTCGCTGAACGGGATGGTCTCGACCCAGTCCACCACATCGACATCGGCCCGGCGCGGATCGCCGAACGCCGCGATCCAGCGCCGCGGCCGTCCCGGCCCGGCGTTATACCCGGCGGCGATCAGCGCTATCGAGGGGCCGAACTCGTCG
>CAYQPD010000030.1:0-22084 GCA_964419305.1 uncultured Rhodobacter sp. | reverse complement strand
CGCCCACATATCTCTTCAGATATCAAATTGTCAAAGAGCACGAAGACAAAACAAATCAGCACGCTGCACTTCCAGCGTAACCAACCGCCGCATCTTCAGTTCGCCAGACTTTCGTCTGAACCGCGACGTTGCCGCTGCGGTGAGGCGCTGTTTACGGAGCCGCGCTGGCCGCCGCAAGGGGAAAAAACAGCCACGTCGCATCTTTTTTACAGGCGGCGGAATGTTGCGCAACATCTGGGGGGTCGGGCAATTTCCGACACAAGACTGCCCCGGTGGCGCGCAAGATCATTGCGCCGGTGCTGCAGCTAGCGCGCGGGTGCCGGCGTGCTGCGGCGCAGCCGAACGACTCGCAGCCCCAGCAGAAGCATGGCAACCGCAAAATAGAGCATCGGCTTTGGCGTCCAGGCCTTGGCCAGCACCAGATAATGCAGCGCCGTCATGAAAGCCGCAACATAGGCGAGCTTTTGCAGGCGCCTCCAGCGCACCGGGCCGAGGCGCCGCAGCGACAGGTTGTTCGAGGTGATCGCCAGCGGCACCAGGGCGGCAAACCCCACCATGCCGAGGATGATGTAGGGCCGCTTGGTCAGGTCGGCTCCGATCTCGGACCAGCGCAGTTGCAGATCAAGGAACATCCAGGTTGCCAGGTGCAAGCTGGCATAGCCAAAGCACAACAGCCCCAGCGCCCGGCGATAGCGGATCATCACCACCCCGGTCAGGTCGCGCAGCGGGGTCACGCACAGCCCCGCCAGCAGGAACTGCAAGCCAAGGTCACCCAGCCGGTGCTCGATCGCCTTCAGCGGGTCAGGCCCCAGGTGCCCGGCCGCAACCTGCCAGATCAGAAAGGCGAAGGGCAGCATGCCCAGCGGATAAAGCGGCCAGGCGGGCACCCGGCGCAGCAGGTCGTTGATCCGCTGCGCCCACATCAGAAATCGACCGCCAGATCCTGTCCGGCGTAAAGCCCCGCCACCTGTTCGGCGTAGCCGTTGAACATCAGCGTATCCTGGCGCGCTCCGAACAGGCCCGCGCCGATCCGCCGCTCGCTGGCCTGTGACCAGCGCGGATGATCGACGGTCGGATTGACGTTCGAGTAAAAGCCGTATTCGTGGGAACTCTGCATGTTCCAGGTGGTCTGCGGCATCGCATCCACCAGGCTGATGCGCACGATCGCCTTGATCGACTTGAAGCCGTATTTCCACGGCACCACCAGCCGCAGCGGCGCGCCGTTCTGCTTGGGCATGGTTTCGCCATAAAGCCCGGTTGCCAGAATCGCCAGCGGGTTCATCGCCTCGTCCAGCCGCAGCCCTTCACGGTAGGGCCAATCGAGAATCGCGTGGTTCTGCCACAGCATCTCGTCAGGCCGCAGCAGGGTCTCGAAGGCCACGAACCTGGCCCCCGGCTGCACCCCGACCCGCTCCAGCAAGGTTGCCAGCGAAAAGCCGATCCACGGCACCACCATCGCCCAGGCCTCGACACAGCGCAGCCGGTAGATGCGCTCTTCCAGCGTGACCCCGGCCAGAATATCGCCCAGATCATAGCTGCCGGGCCGGTCCACCAGACCGTCGATCTGCACCGCCCAGGGGTCCACGGTCAGGCGCTGCGCATGGGTCGCGGGGTCCGACTTGTCGGTGCCGAACTCGTAATAGTTGTTGTAGCTGGTAATGTCCTCAAGACTGTTGGGGGCGTCAGCGGTGGAATAGGGGCTGGGCACGGTGGCGATTCTGGCCGCCGCCGGCCCGGCAAAGGCCAGCGCCCCTGCCCCGGCCATCAACTGACGGCGGTTCAGCCACATTGCTTTTGGTGTCACGTCCGACCAGTGCAGATCACTTGCGAATCCCCGGCGCATCCTTGCCTCCCCTGCGTTGCCTATGGGGCAATCTGGACGCTTCACGGCAAAAGGCAAAATCATCTTGTCTCACAATCGTGGGACAGCACTGAAACAATTGCGCCAGGCGGCACCGCTGCCGCCTTCGGCGAGGATATTTGGGCGAAGATGAAAGGGGAAAGGCAGGTGCCCTTCCCCCCTCGCCTTCAGTGAATCACCGCGTCCTGCGGTTTCTCGCGGCGCGAGGCGCTGATGCGGTCGCCGATGATCAGGCCACCGGCACCGGCGCTGATCGTCACGGTAGCGCCATCCAGCACGTCGCCCGCCAGAATCATGCTGGCCAGCGGGTCTTGCAGGTGGTGCTGGAACACCCGCTTCAGCGGCCGCGCCCCGAACACCGGATCATAACCCTCGTCGGCCAGCCAGTCCCTGGCGGCCTGATCCAGCACCAGGCTGATCTTGCGCCCGGCCAGGCGTTTTTCCAGCAGGTGAAGCTGGATCTCGACAATCGCCCCCATGTCGTCACGGCTCAGCCGATCGAAGATGATCTGATCGTCCAGCCGGTTCAGGAATTCGGGCCGGAAGTGTTGCCGCACCGCTTCCATCACCTCGGCTCGCGCCGCCGTCGGGTCGGCCCCGTCGGGCAACTGGCTGAGCGCATAGGCCCCGAGATTCGAGGTCAGCACGATCAGGGTCTGCTTGAAATCGACGGTGCGGCCATGGCCATCGGTCAGCACGCCGTCATCAAGCACCTGCAACAGCACGTTGAAGACATCCGGGTGGGCCTTTTCCACCTCGTCGAACAGCACCACCTGATAGGGGCGGCGCCGCACCGCCTCGGTCAGCACCCCGCCTTCTTCGTAGCCGACATAGCCCGGCGGCGCGCCGATCAGGCGGGCGACGGCGTGTTTCTCCATGAATTCGGACATGTCGATCCGCACCATGGCGGCATCATCGTCGAACAGATATTCCGCCACCGCCTTGGTCAGCTCGGTCTTGCCGACGCCGGTCGGGCCAAGGAACAAAAAGCTGCCCAGCGGGCGCTTCTCGTCGTTCAGCCCGGCCCGCGCCCGGCGCACCGCGTTGGCGACGGCGGTCAGTGCCTTGCGCTGACCGATCACCCGTTTGCCCAGTTCTTCTTCCATCCGCAGCAGCTTTTCGCGCTCGCCTTCCAGCATCCGGCTGGTGGGAATGCCGGTCCAGCGTTCCACCACTTCGGCAATCTGCTCGGGGCGCACCGCTTCGGACACCAGCGCGTCGCCTTCGCGCGCCTCGGCCTCACTCAGGCGCTTTTCCAGCCCCGGAACGATGCCGTAGGACAGCTCGCCCGCCCGCCCCAGATTGCCGTCGCGTTTGGCCTGATCCAGTTCGGCGCGCGCCTTGTCCAACTGCTCCTTGATGTCGCGCGCCACCTCCAGCTTGTCGCGCTCGGCCTGCCATTTGGCGGTCATCTCGGATGATCGCTCCAGCAGACCGGACAGTTCCTTCAGCAGCTTTTCCAGCCGGTCCTTGCTGGCGGCATCGTCTTCCTTCTTCAGCGCCTCGGCCTCGATCTGCAATTGCAGGATCTGGCGATCCAGCGCATCAAGTTCCTCGGGCTTGCTGTCCACCTCCATGCGCAGGCGCGAGGCAGCCTCGTCCATCAGATCAATCGCCTTGTCGGGCAGGAAACGGTCGGTGATGTAGCGGTGCGACAGCGTCGCCGCCGCCACCAGCGCCGCATCGCTGATCCGCACCCCGTGGTGCAGCTCATACTTTTCCTTGATGCCGCGCAGAATGCTGATGGTATCTTCCACCGTTGGCTCGTTGACCAGCACCGGCTGGAAGCGCCGCGCCAGTGCCGCGTCCTTTTCGACATACTTGCGGTATTCATCCAGCGTGGTCGCCCCGACGCAGTGCAACTCGCCCCGCGCCAGGGCCGGCTTGATCAGGTTGGCGGCGTCCATCGCCCCGTCGGATTTGCCCGCCCCCACCAGGGTGTGCATCTCGTCGATGAACAGGATGATCTCGCCCGCAGCTTGCGTGACCTCGTTCAGCACCGCTTTCAGCCGCTCCTCGAACTCGCCGCGATACTTGGCCCCGGCGATCAGCGCGCCCATGTCCAACGCCATCAGCTTCTTGTCGCGCAAGCTTTCTGGCACATCACCGTTGACAATGCGCAGCGCCAGCCCTTCGGCAATCGCGGTCTTGCCCACGCCCGGCTCGCCGATCAGCACCGGGTTGTTCTTGGTGCGGCGCGACAGCACCTGCATGGCGCGCCTGATTTCTTCGTCACGCCCGATGATCGGGTCGATCTTGCCCTCGCGCGCGGCTTCGGTCAGGTCGCGGGCGTATTTCTTCAACGCATCATAGCCTTCCTCGGCACTGGCGCTATCGGCAGTGCGGCCCTTGCGGATGTCGTTGATCGCGGCGTTGAGCTTTTGCGCCGTCACCGCACCCGCGTCCAGCGCCTCCTTGGCCTTCGATTTCACCATGCACAGCGCCATCAGGATGCGCTCGACGGGCACAAACGAATCCCCGGCCTTCCTGGCCACGGTTTCGGCCTCGTCCAGCACCTTGACCAGCCCCTGATCCATGAACGGCTGCGCGTCACCGCTGACCTTGGGCAGCTTGGCAAGCGCCAGATCGACCGCCTCGACCACCCGCGCAGGCTCGCCGCCCGCGCGGCGGATCAGGTTGCTGGCCAGCCCCTGATCGTCATCCATCAAGGCTTTCAGCAGGTGTTCCGGCCCCAGCCGCTGGTGACTTTCGCGCGCCGCAACCGTTTGCGCCGCTTGCAGGAACCCGCGCGAGCGCTCGGTGAATTTCTCGAGGTTCATCAACTGTCTCCTTTGCCAAAGCGCCTGACCTTCGCGATGCCCGGCAGCGGCACATCGTCATGGCAGACCTTGAGGCCAAGATGGGAAGCCCCGCCCCTTGATGCAAGATTGCCACAGACCGCCCCGGTCGATTTTGCGCCGTCCTGCCGCGCCCTGGAAAACTCCGCGCCCCAACCCGACTCGACTTGTGCCTTCTTCTTTGCCCAAATACTCCACGGGGGTCCGGGGGCGTGAAGCCCCCGGCGCCATTGCCGACCACCACGGAGCCTGACCATGCCCGATGACCGCCTGATCGTTGCCCTCGATGTGCCCAACATCGTCCAAGGGCTGGACCTCGCCTCCCGCCTCGGCGACGCGGTGTCGTTCTACAAGATCGGGCTGGGGATGCTGACCGGCGGCGGCTTTGCGCTGGCCGTTGATCTCAAGCACGAGCACGGCAAGCGGATCTTCCTCGATCTCAAGCTCTTTGACATCGGGGCCACGATCGAGGCGGCGGTGCGCGGCATCGCCCTGCATGACCTCGACTTTCTCACCGTGCATGGTGATCCGCAGGTGGTGCGCGCCGCGGCGCTTGGCAAGGGGGCGACCAGCCTGAAAATCCTCGCCGTCACCATCCTGACCTCGCTCGATCGCGCCGACCTTGACGAGGGCCTGATCCGCCCCGGCGATATCCACGCCATCACCCTCGAGCGCGCCGCCCGCGCGTTTGAGGCCGGGGCCGACGGGGTGATCGCCAGCCCGCAAGAGGCCGCCGCAATCCGCGCCCTGCCCCAGGCGCAGGGCAGGCTGATCGTGACCCCCGGGGTGCGCCCGGTCGGCGCAGCGAAGGGCGATCAGAAGCGGGTAGCCACCCCGGCGCAGGCGGTGGCAGCAGGGGCCGATCACATCGTGATCGGTCGCCCGATCTGGCAGGCCGCCGACCCGCGCGCCGCAGCACTGGCGGTGGTGGCCGAACTGGCGGGCAGCCGTTAGCGCAGGCGCTTTTCGGTCTCGTAGGTGATGTTGAACAGCGACGGCGGGTATGACCCACCGCTGACCATCTCGCCCAGCAGGACCGTGGTTTGCCCGCCCGCATCATCGGTGATCACCCATTGGCGCAGGGTGATCGGGTCGGCGGTGAAGATCAGCTCGATCTGGCCGTATTCCGGATGCTCGGGGTCCTGCGCCTGCACCCGCGTGGTGGGGCCATCCTCGAAATGACCCACCACCATCCGGGCCGCGCCAAGATCGACCTTCGCCGCCAGGATCAGGTTCAACGGGGTGCGCTTCAGCGGATACTGTTCCGGCGGCTGGTTCGATTTGGCGTCGAAAATCGCCACCTGCCCGCCGGCCGCCAGCACCAGACTGCGGTCGGGCGGCGCATATTCGAACCGCACCCGCCCCGGGCGCTTGATGATCAGCCTGCCGCTGGCCGTCGTGCCATCACCGTTGATCTGGGTGAACCCGGCCTCGGCGGTCGATATCCCGTTCAGGTAGCCCGAAAGATCGGCCAGCGGAATCGGCTCGGCCAGCGCCGGGGCGGCAAAGGCAAGCAAGGCAAGCGGGGCGAGGAATATGCGGGCTATGCTCATGACCCCCATATAACCGCCGCGCCAGCGCCCGGCACCCCCCATCCGCACACAAGGCCGCGAGCGGGCGCGACCCAGACCCGCGCGCCACGCCACGCCGTCAAAGTCGTCCGGTCAGCACCAGCACCAGCACGATGATCAGAATGACCCCGATCACGCCGATCCCGCTATGGCCGAAGCCATAGCCATAACCGCCGACGAGCCCGCTGAACCCCCCGAGCAGAAAGATCACGAGCAGGATCAGAAGTATGGTTCCCAAGGACATCATATGCCTCCATGGCTTGAAAGGTTCACCGCCGCCTCATTTGCCTTTGAGCGCATCCTTGATGCCGCCCACGGCGTTCTGCACCGTCCCTTCGATCTTGTCGGCGCGGCCCTCGGATTCCAGCTTGGCATCACCAACCGCTTTGCCGACTGCCACCTTGACCTTGCCTTTCAGCACCTTTGCCGAACCGGCAATCCTGTCCGTGTCCATATCGCATCTCCTCATGAAACCGCAAAACCCTGCGCGGCGCGCAGGGCTTCAGGATACGCGAAACATGCGCCAAGTGGTTGATCTGGATTAGCCCGCACAAAATATCCTCCGCTTTCAGGCCCCATCATGACTCGGCCTGCACAACGCCGCTCAATGCTCGGGCAGCAGGATCTCGCGCTTGCCGACGTGATTGGCCGGGGTGACGACGCTGTTGTCTTCCATCTGCTCGACCAGCCGCGCGGCCTTGTTGTAGCCGATCCCCAGCTTGCGCTGGATATAGCTGGTGGAACACTTGCGATCCTTGGCCACCACCGCCACCGCCTGATCATAAAGTGCGTCGTCACTGCCGTCGCCGCCCAGCCCCAGCACCATGTCGATATCGTCAGCGGCACCCTCGTCAACCCCTTCGACCACGCCCGACATGTAGTCCGGCGGCCCGTAGGATTTCAGGTGGTTGACGATTTCCTCGACCTCTTCGTCACTGACGAACGGCCCGTGAATCCGGGTGATCTTGGCCCCCCCCGCCATGTAAAGCATGTCGCCCATCCCCAGCAGTTGTTCCGCCCCCTGTTCGCCCAGAATGGTGCGGCTGTCGATCTTGCTGGTCACCTGAAAGCTGATCCGGGTCGGGAAGTTGGCCTTGATGGTGCCGGTGATCACATCGACACTCGGGCGCTGCGTGGCCATGATCAGATGAATGCCGCTGGCCCGCGCCATCTGCGCCAGACGCTGGATGCAAGCCTCGATTTCCTTCCCGGCCACCATCATCAGGTCGGCCATCTCGTCCACCACCACCACGATATAGGGCAGGGTGACGGGCTGGTATTCATCGGTCTCGAACACCGGCTCGCCGGTGTCCACATCGAACCCGGTCTGGATCGTGCGCTTGAAAGCCTCGCCCCTGGCCAGCGCCTCGCGCACCCGCCCGTTGTAGCCCTCGATGTTGCGCACCCCAAGCCGCGACAGCTTGCGATAGCGCTCCTCCATCTCGCCCACCACCCATTTGAGCGCAACCACCGCCTTTTTCGGGTCGGTGACAACCGGCGACAACAGGTGCGGGATGCCGTCATAGACCGACAGCTCCAGCATCTTGGGGTCGATCATGATCAACCGGCATTCCTCGGGGGAAAGCTTGTAAAGCAAGCTCAGGATCATGGTGTTGATCGCCACCGACTTGCCCGAGCCGGTGGTGCCCGCGATCAGCAGGTGCGGCATCTTGGCCAGGTTGGCAATCACCGGCTCGCCGCCGATGTCCTTGCCCAGCGCCAGCGGCAGCCGCATCGCACTGTCGCCGAAATCGCGGGCCGACAGAATCTCGCGCAGCACCACCTTTTCGCGGTGCACGTTGGGCAGTTCGATCCCGATCACGGTGCGCCCCGGCACGGTCGAGACCCGCGCCGACAGCGCCGACATGGAACGCGCAATGTCGTCAGCCAGACCGATCACCCGGCTGGCCTTCAGCCCCGGCGCGGGTTCCAGCTCGTACATCGTCACCACCGGGCCGGGGCGCACCGAGACGATCTCGCCCTTGACGCCGTAATCGTCGAGCACCGATTCCAGCATCCGGGCATTTTCTTCCAGCGCATCGACCGACAACTGGTGGCGCTGCGTCACGTCGGGGTTCGACAAGAGCGACAGCGGCGGCAGTTCATAGGCGGGTTGGTGGTCGTCGAACTTGAGATGCGGCTGCGCCTCGGCTTCGGCCCGGCGCGAGGGGATGGTCGGCTTTTTCACCGCCGCCAGCACCAGCCCCTTCGGCTCGATCATCAGGCGCGAGGCCCGCAGCACCGGCAGCGGCGCAAAATCGTCGTCGGGGTCCGGCACGGAAGCAATGCAGGCCAGATCAGCGGCGTCATCCTGCCCGTCACCGGCCCAGTCCTCGGGGTCTGTCCCCACTGGCTGAACCGGGATCGGCATCCCGCGCCTCGGTGCCGCAAACGAGGGCAGCGGGCTATGGGCGCGGGTCACCGCAGGCTCGCGCCGGGCAATGGCAGCGCTGATTGGTGACAACTCGACCGCCGACGTGGGCTGACCGTTCTGCGCCCGCACCCGGATCGCATCCGAGATCCGCGCCCTGATCCGGTCTGCGCTGGGCAGGTCGGCATAGCTTGCGGCGTCTGTCAGGCGCGGCGGCAAAGGGGCCGGGGCCGGGTCGATCACCCGCCGCATGAGCTGCGGCATCCGCGCCAGCAGGCCGTGGCGCTCGCGCGGCTGAGCCATCTCAACCGGCATCGCCACCGGCTGCGGCGCAACCGGCCGAGGATCGGCGCGCAGGCTGGCCGGGCGGCCCCAGGCCGGGGCGGCATCAATCACCGGCTCGGCCGGAACCGCAGCCGCTGCACGGCGCTGGTGCCGACGCGCTTGCAGCGCCGACGCGGCGCGGGCGGTGCCGATTGCCGTGCGCCCGGCCAGCCACATCGCCGCCGCATAGCAGACCACCAGCCCGACCAGCAGGAACCGCCCGATCGCCCGCAGCTCGCGCCGATCAAAGCCGGTGACAAACAGCCCCAGCCCCAGCAGCCCCAGCCCCGACACCAGCGACGCCAGCTTCAGCCCGAACCCGGCCTGCACCGGGGCCACCCCCAGCACCGCCCCCAGCACGGTATCCCCGAACAACCCGCCCAGCCCGAACGAATGTGCCCAGTCCGCGCCCGGCACGTGGGTCGCGGCAAACACCGAGGCCAGCGCCACCGCGATCACCGCAAACACCGCCCGGCCAAGGGCGCGGTCTTCACCGCGATGCAGCATGTAGCGCAGCCCCCAGGCCGCCAGCACCACCGCAATCCCCCAGGCCCCAAGCCCCGAGATGATCATCAGGGTCGAGGCCATCGCCGCCCCTGCCCGCCCCAGCAGGTTCTGCACCGGCGCATCGGTGGCCACCATCCAGCCCGGATCCTGCGGCGAGTAACTGCCCAGCAGCGCCGCCACCGCCAGCGCCAGCGCGACCAAAACCACGCCCAGCAGCTCGCGCCCGCGGCGCTCGAGCATCGCCTGGGTGGTCTGATCGAGAAGCGGTTCACGCCGCCGCGCCTGATAGGATGCCATGCAATCCGTCCTTACCCGTAAAGGCAGTCGCGCAGCCTGATCAGCCCGCGCTGCATCTCGTCCCTGGGGGCGACCAGCGCCACCCGCACATAACCCTTGCCGGGGTTGCCCCCGGCCACATCCCGCGAAAGATAAGCCCCCGGCAGCACCCGCACGCCGGTCTCGCGCCATAACTTCAGCGCCGCCGCCTCGCCGTCCGCGACCGGCAGCCACAAAAAGAACCCGCCCTCGGGTGACGCATAGCCCTGCATCCCGGCGAAAATCCGGTCGGCCAGGGCGAACTTTTCCTGATACATCGCGCGGCTGGTCGCCACATGCGCCTCGTCACTCCACGCCGCCTCGGCGACACGCTGAAGCGGCAGCGGCAAAGGTGCCCCGGCAAAGGCACGCAACTTGCGCAGCGCGGCAATCGCGGCCACCCCGCCCGCGACAAAGCCCGAGCGCAACCCCGGCAGGTTCGAGCGTTTGGACAGCGAATGAAACGCCAGCACCCGCTCGGGGTCGGCCCCGACCGCCGCAGCCGCTTCCAGCACCCCGCAGGGCGGCGCGCTGCGCCAGATGTCGCTGTAGCATTCATCCGCGAACACCCGAAAATCGTGTTTTTCCGCCAGCGCCAGCAGCCCCGCCCAGTACGCGGCGTCGGCCACCGCGCCCTGTGGATTGGCGGGCGAGCACAGATAGGCAATCGCCACCCGGTCCAGCACATCACGCGGCAGGGCCGCGTAATCCGGCAGAAATCCGGTTGCAGCCGTGGCCGGCACATAAATCGGCTCGGCCCCCATCGCCAGCGCCGCCACCGCATAGACCTGATAGAACGGGTTGGGCATCAGCACCACCGGGCGCGCGCCACCCTTCAGCTCGGGGCACAGCGCCACGGCGGCGTTGAACAACCCCTCGCGGGTGCCGTTCAGCACCATCAACCGATCCGGCCCGACCGTCACCCGATAACGGCGCGCAATCCAGCCACTGATTGCCGCCAGCAGCTCGGGCGTGCCATCGTTCGGAGGATAGACGCCAAAGCCATCAAGATTGGCGGCCAGCACCCGCCCGACGAAATCGGGCATCGGGTGGCGCGGCTCGCCGATCGTCATGGCAATCGGCGCGCCGCCCGGGGTGTGCGCATCCAGCAGCTTGCGCAGCCGCGGAAACGCGTAATCAGGCAGTTCGGAAAACCGCTCGGGAAAGTTCATTGCCGCCTCATGCGCCAGGGTCGTATCGCCCCGTTTGCCCCACGATAGCCACTCGGGCCCGCGCGGTCCAGAAAAACCCAAGACCCGCCATGGCTTGCTTGGCGATGTTGTGACTTTTTCGCCCGCGTTGCCGCCGCTCATCAGCCCTTCGCGGGCCTCGAAGCTGATCACCGCGAAGACCGACCGCCAGGAAGGGATAAGCGCGCGGCTACCCCAGCGCGCGCTCGACCGCCACCCCCAGCCGCAACAGCCGCTCTTCCTGCCCCGGCCCGGCCATCAGGCTGATGCCGCAGGACGGCTGCCCGACAGGCAGGGTCAGCACACACAGCCCGAACATGTTGCCGATCCTTGTGTTGCGCAGCGCCACCAGGTTTTCGCGCACGTAATAGTCACTGTCGTCCAGCAGGCGCTGCGCATTCGGCGGCAGGATCGCCGAGGTCGGCAGGATCACGGCATCGTAGGCAGCGGTCCTTTCCGCCCAAAGCCCGCGCAACGCGCGCAGCCGCCGCCAGCCCGCCACATAATCCGCCGCCGCCACCATGGCCCCCGAGCGGAAACGCTCAAGGATACGCGCGAACATCAGTTGCGGGGCCGCCTCGATCACCTCGCGCCAGATGCCCCAGGCTTCGGGCGTGAACAAGATCTTCGCCAACTCCATCGCCTCGATCACTTCCGGCACCGCCCCGGTCTCAAGCCGCGCCCCGGCCCGCGCCAGCCGCACCACCGCCGCCTCGAACCCCTTGGCCGGAGCCTCGCGCAGATCGTCGAGCGCCAGCGTCTCCAGCACCAGCAACCGTTGCCCGGCAAGGCTGACCCCGCCCAGGTCTGCCGCCCGCCCGCCTTCCAGCGCCGCCAGCAGCAGCGCGCAATCCTCGACCGATCGCGCCAGCGGCCCAACCGTGTCGAACGTCTCGCACAGCGGCACCACACCTTGCAGCGACAGCCGCCCATGGCTGGTTTTCAGCCCCACCAGATCGTTCCACGCCGCCGGTATCCGCACCGACCCGCCGGTATCCGACCCGATCGCCGCCGCCGCCAGCCCGAACCCGACCGAGACCGCCGCCCCCGACGACGATCCCCCAGGCACCGCCAGCGGGTCATTGACGCAAGGCGGCGTCGCCGTCACCGGGTTCAGCCCCAGCCCGGAAAACGCAAGCTCGGACATGTGGGTCTTGCCCAGACAGACCAGCCCCTGCGCCGTCGCGTTGGCCAGCACCTCGGCATCGCGCGCGGGCACCCGGCCCGCCAGCAGCGCCGACCCGGCCTCGCATGCGGTTCCCGCCGCATCGAACAGATCCTTCCAACTCAGCGGCACCCCGTCCAGCAACCCGATCCGCGTCCCCGCCTTCGCCCGCCCCGCCGCCGCCATGGCCATCGCCCGCGCCCGGCGCGGCGTGGTGCGGGCATAGATGCGCGCCCCGTCGGGATGCGCGGCAATTGCCGCAAGGTAGGCCTCGGTCAGATCGACCGGATCGATCTTCCCCGCCCCGATCCCGCGACCAAGATCGCCCGCCGTCATTGCCCGCCATGCGTCCGCCATCGCCGTGCCCCCTGCGTTGACGCGAAGCTAACGGCTCCGCAGGCCATGGACAATCCCGCGCGCACCGCCATATTGGCAGCATGACCCCGGACACGGACATCCTGATCGTCGGCGGCGGGCTGAACGGCCCGGCCCTTGCGTTGGCGCTGGCCAGTGGCGGCGTGAGCGTAACCGTGATCGACAGCCGCCCTGCCCCGGCCCGCGCCACGCTTGGCTTTGATGGCCGCGCCTATGCGCTGGCGATTGCCTCGAAGCGCCTGCTGACGGTGTTGGGGGTGTGGTCACGGGTGGCCGACCGCTCGCAGCCGATCCTCCAGATCAAGACCAGCGACGGGCGCGCGGGCAGCGGCCCCTCCCCGTTTTTTCTGACCTTCGACGCCGCCGAAATCGAGGAAGGCCCGATGGGCTTCATGCTGGAAGATCGCCACCTTTACGCGGCTTTTCTGGCCGCGCTGGCGGAAAACCCCCACATCACCGTGATATCGGGCGAAACCGTGGTGGCGCAGACCACCACTGCGACCGAAGCCGAGGTCACCCTCGCCTCGGGCAAGACCCTGCGCGCCCGCCTGCTGATCGGCTGCGATGGCCGCAGCAGCGGCACCGCCGCCCGCGCCGGGATCACCCGCACCGGCTGGAGCTACGGCCAGACCGCCCTCGTGACCGCCATCGCCCATGAAAATCCCCACCGCGGCATCGCGCATCAGTTTTTCATGCCCAACGGACCGCTGGCCATCCTGCCGCTGCCGGGGGGGCACCACTCGTCGATCGTGTGGTCGGAGTCCGACGCCACCGCGAGCGCCATCGCCGCCCTGCCCGATGACCAATACCTTGCCGCCCTGCGCCCGCGCTTTGGCGATTTTCTGGGCGCGATCAGCCTCGCGGGCGCGCGCTTCAGCTATCCGCTGAACCTGACGCTGGCCAACAGCTTCATCGCCGAGCGTCTGGCGCTGGTGGGCGACGCCGCCCACGGCGTCCACCCGATCGCGGGGCAAGGCCTGAACCTTGGCCTGCGCGACGTGGCGGCACTGGCGCAGGTACTGGTCATAGCCGCCCGGCGCGGCGAAGACCTTGGCGCGGCCGACGTGCTGGCCCGCTACCAGCGCTGGCGCCGGTTTGATTCAACTTCTCTTGCGCTTGGCATGGATGCGGTCAACCACCTCTTTTCCAACGACAATCCGATCCTGCGCGTCGGTCGCGACCTCGGCCTTGCCGCCGTCAACGCGCTGCCCGCCCTGCGCCGCGGCTTGATCCGGCAGGCGGCCGGCCTGACCGGCGATCTGCCGCGCCTGCTGGCCGGTCAGGCGCTCTGACCCCGGTTTCTTCTTTGCCCAAATACTCGCCAGCGCCTGCCACCCGACCGAGGCCTCAGTCAAGCTTGCGCGCCTCGGACACCAGCATGATCGGAATCCCGTCGCGGATCGGAAACGCCAGCCCCGCCGCGCGCGAGACCAACTCGCCGCGCTCGGCGTCATAGCTCAGCACCGTCTGGGTCAGCGGGCAGACCAGCGCCTCGAGCATCCGGCGGTCAAACAACGCCACCTCGCGCACCTCGTCGCTCATTGCTTCACCTCGCCTTCGCCGCCACCGCGCAGCGCGAATTCCATCAGCGTCACCAGAGTTTCGCGCCGCGTCGCCAGCGACGGCGCTTCCAGCAACGCCTGCCTGTCCGCGCACGACAGCGGGCACAGCATCGCCAGCGAGTTGATCAGCAACTCTTCATCCGCGTCCTTAAGGCTGCCCCAATCGGTGGCAAGCGCCATGGCCTGAAAATACCGCCCCAACAGCGCCAGAAACGGCCCGCGCTGAAAGCCGCTGTCGGCTTCGGGCGCGCCCCTGTCGCGCTCGAAACCGCTCCAGCCGACCCGACAGCGCCGATAGGGCGCAAAGCCATGCACTTCCTCGAGCACCCGAAATCGCGAAATGCCCGACAGCGTGATCATGTAGCGCCCGTCTTCGGTTTCGGAAAACCCGGTCAGCCGTCCGGCGCAACCGATCGCCTGCAACCGGCCCTCGCCGCCGCCCGGCACCTCGCGCGGCTGGATCATTCCGATCAGCCGATGGCTGGTTTTCAACGTGTCATCGAGCATTTGCAGATAGCGCGGCTCGAAAATGTGCAGCGGCAGCCGCGCCCGCGGCAGCAGCAGCGCACCGGGCAGCGGAAAGACCGCAATCGTGTCGGGCAGATCAATCGCTTGCCTCATGGCCGACCACCTAGCGCGCCACCGCCGTCAGGCAAATATCATCGACGACAACCGCCGCCGCCCTTTCAGCACGATCGGATCCTGCGGCTTCAACGCCTCGAAAATGATGAAAAGCTGGGCCCGCGCCGCACCGTCGTTCCACTCGCGATTCTGCCGGAACAGTTCCAGCAACTGGTCCACCGCCGCCTCCACCTTGCCCGCCGCATGCAGCGCCAGGGCAAAGTCGAAGCGCGCCTGCGGGTTGGCCGGATCAGCGGCCACGGCGGCGGCCAGCTCGGCCTCGGGCCCGGCGTTGGCAGCCTGGCGCGCCAGCTCGATCTGCGCCCGCGCCGCGTCGATTTCCTTGGCGTGGGCGATCTTGGCCGGGGCGGCGTCGGCCAGCGCCTGGGCCTGATCAATATCCTTCAGCGCCAGGTGACAGCGGATCAACCCACCGTAAGCCGCCGCGTTGTCCGGCTCTTCGCCCAGGATGGCGGCAAAGGTTTCGACCGCATCGACTGCCGCCCCTTCGGCCAGCATCCCTTCAGCCACTTCCAGCGCCTCGGCCAGACCACCGTCCCCCGCCAGCGCCACCACCTTGGCAACGAAGGCGTTCACTTCCGACCCCGGCAACGCGCCCTGAAAGGCATCGACCGGCTTGCCCTGCCAGAACGCGAACACCGTCGGAATCGACTGCACCCGCAGGGTGGCGGCGATGCGCTGGTTGGCGTCAACGTTGACCTTGACCATCCGCACCTTGCCACCGGCGGCCCTGACCGCCGCTTCCAGCATCGGCCCCAGCGTCTTGCACGGCCCGCACCACGGGGCCCAGAAATCGACGATCACCGGCACCTCGGCGCTGGCCTCGATCACGTCCTTGATGAAACTCGCTTCCGTGGTTTCCCTGATCAGGTCGGCCTGCGGCAGCGCCCCGTTGGCCCCGCCGTTGGCGGCACCGCTCTTGTCTCCAAATCCGAACATTGTTCCCTCATCCGGCTATCGCTTGGCCCCTATATGCGCACGTCGGCCCGAAAGGCCAAGAGGCAAAGGTCAGAGATCGAAGGTGGCAAACACCGGCGCATGGTCACTGGGTTGCAGCCAGCCGCGGGCCTCGCGCAGAATGCGGCTGGAATGGGCGGCGCTGGCAATATCCGGGGTGGCCCAGATGTGATCCAGCCTGCGCCCCTTGTCGGCCGCGTCCCATTCGGCGGCGCGGTAGCTCCACCAACTGTATAGCTGCCCCGCGGGAATGTCGGCGCGGGTCACATCAACCCAGTCGCCCGCCGCCATCACCGCCTCCAGGTGCTCGACCTCGATCGGGGTGTGGCTGACGATTTTCAGCAGTGCCTTGTGACTCCAGACATCATCCGCGCGCGGCGCAATGTTGAGATCGCCCACCAGGATCGCGCGGTCGGGCTTTTCCCAGCGGCACCAGTCGCGCATGTCGGTCAGGAAATCGAGCTTTTGTGCGAATTTCGCATTCACCGCCCGGTCGGGAATATCGCCCCCGGCGGGGACATAGCAATTGTGGATGGTGACGCCGTTTTCCAGTGCCGCCGCCACATGGCGGGCATGGCCGGTGCCCGCGAAGTCGCGCTCGCCGACATCCACGATCGGCAGCTTCGAGATGATCGCGACGCCGTTGTAGCCCTTCTGCCCGCGCGCCACCATGTAGCGGTAGCCCAGCGCCTTGAAGGCTTCGGTCGGGATCAGATCAACCGGGCTCTTGCATTCCTGCAGGCACAGGATGTCGGGGCTGGCCTCGGCCATCAGCCGCGCCACCAGCCCCTCGCGCAAGCGAACCGAGTTGATGTTCCAGGTGGCAAGGGTGAAAGCCATGTGCAGACTCCTTTGCCCCCTTGCATCACAAATCCGGCTTGTGGTCCATCGCTGGCGGCAAAGCAAAACGCGCCGCGGTTTCGTAGCGGCGCGTCAAATTCGGCTCATGGCAATCAGTTGATGGTGTAGCTGCCAGTATCGCACAGGTTGCCCTGCGCTTCCAGCGCGTCGCCATCGGCAAACACCATGCGCAGATCGTAGTCGCAGACATCGCCGCTGTTGGTGATCGTCACCTGACCGCTGGCACCCGAGGCCAGCACGGCACCGCCCAGGATATTGCTTTCCCAGTTGTCCACGCCCACCGCCGTTGCATAGAACTCGGTCAGATCGACGCCCGA
The DNA here is from genome assembly GCA_964419305.1 of uncultured Rhodobacter sp. Taxonomy (GTDB): domain Bacteria; phylum Pseudomonadota; class Alphaproteobacteria; order Rhodobacterales; family Rhodobacteraceae; genus CAYQPD01. The sequence goes on along the minus strand of CAYQPD010000030.1, from coordinate 5,268 downwards.
GTTGTTGGCCAGCGTAAACGACAGATCGGCAGCCGCCACCGGACCGGCCAGAGCCGCCGCCAATGCCACCATCGCCAGACCAGACCTGACTGACATCATCACACCCCTTGTCCAAGCCCACGCCGCACTGTGCGCGTTTGCCTCTGGCGGATACATAAGCAATCTCGCGCCAATTGAAAGCCCCCTGCGGTGATCAGGCGCGTGACGTTACATGCCCGTTGCACCAGGCAAAAAAAGGCCGGGCACGCGGCCCGGCCAGGTCCAACAGGGAGGAAGCCGTGCCATAACCCCGACACGACAAGGGGAACTCGTGAGATCAGATATAGATCGACAATCTGACATGTTCCTTAACATAGGTGCGAATTCTGGCAACAATATGTCCCTTATGCCACCAGCCGATAGCCGCCAGCCTCGGTCACCAGCAGGCGCGCGTTGGCGGGATCGGGCTCGATCTTCTGGCGCAGGCGGTAGATGTGGGTTTCCAGCGTATGGGTGGTGACCCCGGCATTGTAACCCCAGACCTCGTGAAGCAGCACGTCACGCGCCACAACCCCTTGGCTTGCGCGGTAAAGATACTTCAGGATGTTGGTTTCCTTTTCGGTCAGGCGGATCTTCTTTTCCTTGGCATCCAGCAGCATCTTCTGGGCCGGCTTGAAGGTATAGGGGCCAAGCTGAAAGATCGCGTCTTCCGATTGTTCATGGGTGCGCAACTGCGACCGGATGCGCGCCAGCAGCACCGGAAACTTGAACGGCTTGGTCACATAGTCGTTCGCCCCCGCATCCAGCCCCAGAATCGTGTCGGCATCCGAATCATGCCCGGTCAGCATCAGCACCGGGCATTTCACCCCGACCTTGCGCATCCGGCGGCACAGCTCGCGCCCGTCGGTATCGGGCAGGCCGACATCGAGGATCACCAGATCGAAAGGGCCGGCCTTGGCGCGATCCATGGCTTCGGCCCCGGTGGCGGCCTCGAACACGTCAAAGTCCTCGGTCATCACCAACTGCTCGCTCAGCGCCTCGCGCAGATCGTCATCGTCATCGACCAGAAGGATTTTTCGCAACGCCACCATGATCACGCTCCACTTCTTTTTCTGACAGTTGCGCGCCATTCCGTGATCGGGCAAGCCGTGCGACAGGTTTCTCACGCCAAGTTGTCGCGCACGGCGGATATGTTTCAATTTCCGCCGCAGATCGTTAGATAGAGGGCGAAAGGACGCCGCATGACCCTTGCCCCCAGCATTGTCGAACGCCTTGCCCGCGCCCGCGGCGATTTGCGCATGGGGGTGCCCGTGGTGCTGACCGGCCTTGGGCAGGCGGCGCTGGTGGTGGCGGTCGAGGCGCTGTCGGCGGCCCGTCTGGCCGAGCTGCGCGCGCTTGGTGTGCCGGAACTGGCGATCACCGCGCGCCGCGCCGAAACCCTGAAGGCCCGCGCCTATGACGGCGATCTGGCCCGCCTTGCGGTGCCGCCCGACGCCGGGATCGCGTGGCTGGCCGCCATGGCCGACCCCGCCGACGATCTGGCGGTGCCGATGAAAGGCCCGTTTCACAGCCTGCGCGAAGGCCCGGCCGATCTGCACCGCGCCGCACTGGCGTTGCTCAAATCGGCCCACCTGCTGCCCGCTGCGCTGGTGCTGCCGGTAGCCAACGGTCAGGCATTGGCGGCCGAGGCCAACCTGACCCTGATCGCGCTGGCCGAAGCCGCGCCCGAACTGGCCCGCGCCTCGCCATTGCATCCGGTGGTGTCGGCGCGGCTGCCAATGGCGGCCTCGATGGCCGGGCGGGTGCACATCTTTCGCCCCGAGGATGGCGGCGCGGAACACTACGCGATCGAGATCGGCCGCCCCGACCGCAGCCTTCCGGTGCTGGCGCGGCTGCATTCGGCCTGTTTTACCGGCGATGTGCTGGGCAGCCTGAAATGCGACTGCGGCCCGCAACTGCGCGCGGCGCTGGCGCAGATGGGGACCGCAGGGGCGGGGGTGCTGCTTTACATGAATCAGGAAGGCCGCGGCATCGGTCTGGCCAACAAGATGCGCGCCTATTCGTTGCAGGATCAGGGCTTTGATACCGTCGAGGCCAATCACCGGCTGGGCTTCGAGGATGACGAGCGCGATTTCCGGCTGGGCGCTGGCATGCTGCGCCAGATGGGCTTTTCGGCGGTGCGGCTGCTGACCAACAACCCGCGCAAGATCGCGATGATGCAGGCCCACGGCATCACCGTCACCGAGCGGGTGCCGCTGCATGTCGGTGAAACCCCGTTGAACGCGGCCTATCTGGCCACCAAGGCCGCCAAATCGGGGCACCTGAAATGACCCCTGCCGACCTCGTGGTCGGTCGCTGGGGCGCGCGCTTCATGGGGCGGCACCTGCCCTGTGCGATCGGTCGCGGCGGCATCACCGCCACCAAGCGCGAGGGCGACGGGGCCACGCCGGCGGGTTGCCACCGCATCACCGCGCTGCTGTTCCGCCCCGACCGGCTGGCGGCAAGCACCCTGCCGGGCTGGGCCCGTGCCATCGGCCCGCGCGATCTGTGGTCGGATGATCCGACGGACCCCGCCTACAACCGCCTGGTGCGCGCGCCGCATGGTTTCGGCCACGAAGCGCTGCGCCGCCCCGATCCGCTTTACGACCTGATCCTGATCACCGATTGGAACGCGGATCCGGCGCTTCCCGGCCACGGCTCGGCGATCTTCGTGCACACCTGGCGCAAGCCACGCCACCCCACGGCGGGCTGCGTCGCCTTTGCGCGCGCTGATCTGCGGTGGATCATTGCGCGCCTTACGCCCGGAACCCGCCTGATCGTGCGCCCCTGACCCCTTCCCAAACCGCTTTGGACGCTCTATCCTGCCGCCGACGGGAGAGATGCTATGGCGCGGCTGGCAAATGCGGATGACGACGTTTTCGCCCTGCGGCTGGCGCGCAGCGCACCTGACCTGTGGCCGATGCTGGACGCGCTTTACGGCCACCGCCCGGACTATCCGGCGTTCCGGCGCAACCTGCTGGCCACCCTGCGCCGCCTTTGGCGCGCCCGCCCCGCCGATCTCAAGCACCTTGATCTGCAACGCGATCTTGAACCCGACTGGTTTGCTCGCCCCGACCGCGCGGGCTATGTCTTCTACCTTGACCGCTTTGCCGGCAACCTGTTGGGTGTGCTCGATAAAATAGACTACCTGCAAGACCTTGGCATAACCTATGTGCATTTCATGCCGTGCCTCAAGCCACGCCCCGGCGACAGTGACGGTGGCTATTCGGTGATGGATTACCGCGCCATCAACCCCGCCTTCGGCAGCATGGCAGATTTCACACGCGTCGCGACAGCGCTGCGCCAGCGCGGCATCAGCCTGTGTATCGACATGGTGCTGAACCACACCGCCAAAGAGCATCCCTGGGCGCGCGCCGCCGCCAGGGGCGACCCGCGCTATCGCGATTACTACCTGATGTTCGACGATGATACCCTTCCAAAGCGCTATGAATCGACTCTGGTCGAAGTGTTTCCCGACCACGCACCGGGCAATTTCAGCCATTACCCGGCAATCGGCAAATGGGTCTGGACCACCTTCAACGAACACCAGTGGGATCTGAACTGGGCCAACCCGCAGGTCTTTCTCGAAGCGGTGCGGATCATGCTTGATCTGGCGAACAAGGGGGTCGAGGTGCTGCGTCTCGACGCCGTGGCGTTCCTGTGGAAACGCCTTGGCACCCGCTGCCAGTCGGAACCCGAGGTCCACATGATCCTGCAAGCGCTGCGCGCCTGCACCCGGATCAGCGCCGCCGCGGTGATCCACCTTGAAGAGGCGATCGTCGGCCCCGCCGAGATGCTGCCTTACCTCGGGCGCGGGCAGCACGACGGGCGCGAGGGCAATCTGGCCTACCACAACTCGCTGATGGTGCAGTTCTGGAGCGCGCTTGCCACCCGCGACACCCGCCTGATGACCCACGTGCTGCGCAGCCATTTCCCCGCCACCCTGACCAACGCCACCTACGCCACCTACATCCGCTGCCACGACGATATCGGCTGGGCGATCACTGACGAGGACGCGCGCGCCTGTGGTATCAGCGGCCCCGCGCACCGCGCCTTTCTGTCGGATTTCTACCAAGGGCGGTTTCCCGGCAGTTTTGCCCGCGGCGCGCTGTTTCAGGATAACCCGGCAACCGGCGACAAGCGCATCTCGGGCAGCTTTGCCTCGCTGGCCGGATTGGAATCGGCACTGGCCGCCGGCGATGGTGTGGCAATCGAGACCGCCATCCAGCGCATTCTGCTGGGCCATGCCCTGATCGCAGCTTATGGTGGCATCCCCCTGATCTACATGGGCGACGAACTGGCGATGCTGAACGACTACAGCTATTTGTCAGACCCGGGTCATGCCCATGACAGCCGCTGGCTGCACCGCCCCCGGATGGACTGGGCCCTGACGGAAAACCGTGATCACAATGATACCCCGGCGGCGCGGGTGTTTCGCGGGGTCAGGCACATTCTGGCCCGCCGCCGCGCCACCCCCGCGCTGCACGCGGCCAGCCCGACCGAGGTGGTCGATTGCGGCCTGCCAGGGGTGTTCGCGGTGGCCCGCCGCGCCCCGACCGGCACCGTGCTGTGCCTGTTCAACTTCAGCGATCAGTGGCGCAACCTGCCCTCATCCTTTGCCCGCGCGCAAGGTGCTGCGCTGCTGCACGACGCCCTGTCGGATCAGCCGGTGCTGGCGCACGAAGGCGGTATTGCGCTGCCACCACAGGCACGGGTGTGGCTGACCTGAGGGGGCTCAGCCGTAATCGCGTGCGCCGAAGATCGCGCTGCCCACCCGCACATGGGTGGCCCCTGCGGCAATTGCCGCTGCAAAATCGCTGCTCATCCCCATCGACAGCCCGGCCAGCCCGTTGCGCGCGGCAAGTGCCGCAAGGGCGGCAAAATGGGGCGTCGAATCCTCGCCCTCGGGCGGGATGCACATCAGCCCGGCAAGCGGCAGATCCAGCGCCCGGCAACTGGCGATGAAGGCATCAGCGGCGGCGGGCAGCACCCCGGCCTTCTGCGGCTCGGCCCCGGTGTTGACCTGCACGAACAGCTCGGGGCAGCGCCCGCGCGCCTGCGCCAATTGCGCCAGCTTTTGCACCAGTGACGGCCGATCGACGGTGTGGATCGCATCGAACAGATCGAACGCCAGCTTGGCCTTGTTGCTTTGCAGCGGCCCGATCATGTGCAGCGCCAGCGGCCCGAACCGGGCCCGCAGATCAGGCCATTTGGCGGCGGCTTCCTGCACGTAATTCTCGCCGAACACCC
>CAYQPD010000029.1:16422-23353 GCA_964419305.1 uncultured Rhodobacter sp. | reverse complement strand
CGCAGATCAGGCCATTTGGCGGCGGCTTCCTGCACGTAATTCTCGCCGAACACCCGGTGCCCGGCCGTCAGCACCGCCACCACCCGCTCGATCGGCTGGACCTTAGAGACCGCGATCAGCGTCACCGTCCCCGGCGCGCGCCCAGCCGCGGCCTCGGCGGCTGCGATCCTGCTTCTGATCTGATCCAGCGACATCGGGCACCCCAACTTCAGGCAATGGTCACAACACAGCCACAATGGCCGCAGCAAATGAAAAGAGCGGGCCGAAGCCCGCTCTTTCCGCAATCAATCCGAAAGGATCAGAACGAGAACGACACGCCGAAGTCGGCAACGGTGTCGCTGAACGCACCGTTGTCACGGTTCACAACACCGCCAACAACCCTGGCACCGCCGCCCAGGTCGTAGGAAGCGCCGATACCGTAGGAATTTTGCGCAACTGCCGGACGGGCATCGCTGTGGTAGAACGCGCTGAGGGTCAGGGCGTTAGCAGTGTAGTCCACCGACAGAGCGTATTCTGCACCGTCGTTGGCCAGAATGGTCGACGATTGGTCCGCGTAAATGACTTTCACGGTCGCCGCACCGAAGCCAACCGAACCACCCAGGGTCCATTTGGTGTCGACGGAGTCGTCTTCGAAGCCCAGAGCGACGGTGTAAGCGTCGACCGAGTATTTCGCGGCAACGCCGAACGAACCGGCGTTAGCAGGGTGAATGGCGATGCCGTCGGTCCCCAAGATTTCGCCCGAAGCATCGGTCGCCGACAGATAGAAGCTCAGCGCGCCGCTCGAGTAGGCAAACAAAGCTGCCGGATCGTTGGCAGCAGCGCCGCCACCGATGTAGACTATGTTGTTATGGTCACCCAGACCGGTCAGGCCGACGCCAGAAACCTGGTCGACAGCCTCCTCAGCGGCGGAATTGACGTCGCCCATCGATAGTGTGCCGAAGGCGCCCGAGATGTAAACCGAACCGGCGCTGCCATTGGCGGCGCCGCCAGCGTCGTGAGCTGCGAAGGAAGCGCCGAAACTCAGACCGCCGTCGGTTTGAACCGACGCCGCGAAGTTAACGCGGGCACGGCTGGTGAAGTTGGTGCCGAATACGTCGTCGGCGGTTCCGGCAAGGCCGTCAGCGCCATTGCCGGTTGCGGAATAGATGACGCCCATGCGGGCGTCACCCGACAGGAGCACTTCGGCAGCGGCAAGTCCAGTCGAAGCGGCGAGCAGGGTGGTCGCAAGAAGAATCTTTTTCATAGTGTTCCCTCATTATCAAGGTGCGGCCCAATTCAGGGGAATCCGAATTGGTATGGCCCTGTTTCCATCGCCGGGGCCGCGAATGCAATCAGCACCGGGCCGCCTGCCGGAAAGACGCGGGCGATGGTGCAGCAATGCCACAGTCCCGCCGCAGTCCCGCCAGACTCGCCTCGGCGGGAAAGGCCTTGTCCGGTGCCGGTGCCTAAGTTAGACAGCAACAGGGAACCCGGGGGACCGAATGACTCTGCACCGTCTTGTGCGCGCCGCCCTGATCGGCAGCCTTCTGACCGCGCTTGCCGCCTGCGGCAGCGGTATTGGCAGCGGCGACAGCGGCCTGTTCCGCCGCAACTCGACCGGCATCCCGAGCGACGCCCAGTTGCAAAACGCTCAGGCCGCCGACCAGCAGCGCGCCCTGCTTGCGGCAGACACCCCCAAGCGCTCGACCATCTGGGATCTGTTCAAGAACAACGCCGATCCCAACACCACGGTCGAGGTCAACAAGTATATCTGGAATGCGGCGCTGGACGTGCTGAACTTTTTGCCGATCGAATCGGTCGATCCCTTCACCGGGGTGATCGTCACCGGCTTTGGCACCCCGCCCGGCGGCGGACGGGCCTACCGCGCCACGATCTATGTGCAGGATCCGGCGCTGGATGCGCGATCACTGACGGTGGCGCTGGTGGCACGGGGCGGCGGTGTGGTCGCGGCGGAAACCCAGCACGCCATCGAAGACGCCATCCTGACCCGTGCGCGCCAGTTGCGCATCGCCGACAGCAGGCTGTAAGGCCGGGGCTCTGCCCCGGACCCCGGAATATTTGGGCAAAGGTGAAGGGGCATGGCCGCTCTGGACCTTGGCCGCCGGGTCGGTGTAATCGGGCGCGACGCTTGCGCGAAAGAGGCCCCCATGTCGCATTATGACCCCGCCCGAACCGAAGCCCGCTGGCAGGAAGCCTGGCAGGAGGCAGGCGTTTTTGTCGCGCGCCACGACCCGGCGCGCCCCAAGTATTATGTGCTCGAGATGTTCCCCTACCCGTCGGGGCGGATTCACATGGGGCATGTGCGCAACTATACCATGGGCGACGTGGTGGCGCGCACCAAGGCGCTGCAGGGCTACTCGGTGCTGCATCCGATGGGGTGGGATGCCTTCGGCATGCCGGCCGAGAATGCCGCCATCGAGCGCGGCGGGCACCCGAAAGACTGGACCTATGGCAACATTGCCGACATGCGGGCGCAGATGAAGCCGCTTGGCCTCAGCATCGACTGGAGCCGCGAGTTTGCCACCTGCGACCCCGAATATTACGGCCAGCAGCAGGCGATGTTCATCGACATGCTGGCAGCAGGGCTGGTTTACCGCAAGGCGGCGGTGGTGAACTGGGACCCGGTCGATCACACCGTGCTGGCCAACGAGCAGGTGATCGACGGGCGCGGCTGGCGCTCGAACGCGGTGGTCGAGCGGCGCGAGCTGACGCAGTGGTTTTTCCGCATTTCCGACTATTCGGGCGAATTGCTGGCAGCGCTGGACGGGCTGACGCAGTGGCCCGAAAAGGTGCGGTTGATGCAGGCCAACTGGATCGGCAAGAGCCGCGGCTTGCAGTTTGCGTTCGAGACGGTGGGGGCACCTGCCGGATTCGAGCGCTTCGAGGTCTATACCACCCGGCCCGACACGCTGCTGGGGGCATCGTTTGCGGCGATCAGCCCCGATCATCCGCTGGCCAGGGCGCTGGAGGCGGCAGACCCGGATGTGGCCGCCTTTGTGGCCGAGTGCAGGCGCGGCGGCACCACCGAGGCGGCGCTGGAAACCGCCGAGAAGCGCGGCTTCGACACCGGGATCACGGTCAGGCATCCGCTTGATCGAGGCTGCCAATTGCCGGTCTATATCGCCAACTTCGTGCTGATGGAGTATGGCACCGGCGCGATTTTCGGCTGCCCGGCGCATGACCAGCGCGACTTTGAATTTGCCACCAGATACGGGCTTGCGATCAACAGCGTGTTCGTGGCCGAAGGGGCGGCCGAGGCGGCGCTGACCGAAGCTTACGTGCCGATGAAATCGCAAGCCGTGCGCTATGTGCGCGGCTTTGCCGGGGCTGCGGTGCAGACCGGCGACGCCGCCGTGGCCACCGCCATCGCCCAGTGCGAATCGCTCGGGCTCGGCAAGGGCGTTACCAACTACCGGCTGCGCGACTGGGGCATTTCGCGCCAGCGCTACTGGGGCTGCCCGATCCCCGTGGTGCATTGCCCGGCTTGCGGCGTGGTGCCGGAAAAGAAGGAAAACCTGCCGGTCATGCTGCCCGATGATGTGAGCTTCGATTCTCCCGGCAACCCGCTGGCGCACCACCCGACCTGGGCTGCGACCACCTGCCCGAAATGCGGGGCGGCGGCGCGGCGCGAAACCGACACCATGGACACCTTTGTCGATTCAAGCTGGTATTACGCCCGCTTCACCGCGCCCCATGCGGCGACGCCGACCGATCTGGCCGAAGCCGACTACTGGATGAATGTCGATCAATACATCGGCGGCATCGAGCATGCGATCCTGCACCTGCTCTACTCGCGTTTCTTCGCCCGCGCGATGCACAAGACCGGCCACCTGCCCGCCAAGGCAATCGAGCCGTTCAACGCGCTGTTCACCCAAGGCATGGTGACGCACGAGATTTATCAGACCCGCGACGCCGCCGGTCGCCCGGTCTATCACCTGCCCGAAGACGTGACCGACGGCAGGCTGGCCGACGGTCGGGCGGTCGAGGTCATCCCCTCGGCCAAGATGTCGAAATCGAAGAAGAACGTGGTCGATCCGATCAGCATCATCGCGGCTTTTGGTGCCGATACCGCGCGCTGGTTCGTGATGTCGGACAGCCCGCCCGAGCGCGATGTCGAATGGACCGCCGCCGGGGCCGAGGCCGCGTTCAAGTTCCTGGGCCGGGTCTGGCTGCTGGGTCAGCGCATCGCCATGATGCCCGCAGGCGCGCCCGGCGAAGGGGACACCGATCTGCTGCGCGCCACCCATCGCACCATCCACGACGTGACCCAGGGGATCGAGACCTTTGCCTTCAACAAGGCGATCGCGAAACTCTATGAATTCACCAACACCCTGGCGCGCGCCACTGCCAGCGCACCGGCGATGAAGGCGGCGGCGCAGGTGCTGGCGCAACTCATGTCGCCGATGGTGCCGCACCTGGCTGAAGACCTGTGGGCGATGCTGGGCGGCGCGGGGCTGGTGGCGCAGGCGCGCTGGCCCAAGGCCGACCCGGCGCTGCTGACCCGCGATACCGTCACCCTGCCGATCCAGATCAACGGCAAGCGGCGGGCGGAAATCTGCGTGCCCAAGGATATGCCCGCATCCGAGGTTGAAAAGCTGGTGCTGGCGGATGAGGATGTGATCCGGTTCCTTGGCGGGGTCACGCCGAAGAAACTGATCGTGGTTCCGGGTCGCATCGTCAATGTCGTCATTTAACCGCCGCACCGTGCTGGGACTGCTGGCCGCCCCGCTGGTGGCCTGCACGTTCACTCCGGCCTACGGGCCGGGCGGGCCTGCCGCTGGCCTGCAAGGCACGATCCGGATCGCCGACCCCAGCGACAAGAACGGCTTCGATCTGGTGGGGCGGCTGGAAGACCGCCTTGGCCGCCCGCAAGCCCCGCGCTTTCAGCTTGGCTATACCATCACCACCACCGCCGTCGGGGTCGGGATCACGCCGCAGAACGCCATCACCCGCTACCACCTGACCGGCGCGGTGGACTGGGTGCTAAGCGATAACGCCGGCACCCACGTCACGGCTGGGCGGGTGGAAAGCTTTACCGCCTACTCGGCCACCGGCTCGACCGTGGCGGGGCTTGCCGCCGAGGAAGACGCCGCCCTGCGCCTGATGCGGATTCTGGCCGACCAGATCGTGACGCGGCTGCTGGCAACCGCAGGGCAGTGGGCGGCGGCATGAAGCTTGCGGGAGCCGAGGCCAGCCGTTATTTCGCCCGACCCGACCCCAAGCGCACCGGCCTGCTGATCTTTGGTGCGGATGCGATGCGGGTGGCGCTGCGCCGCCAGCAGGTGATTGCCGCCCTGATCGGGCCGCAGGGCGAGGCCGAGATGCGCCTTGCCCGGATTCCCGCCGGTGATCTGCGCAAGGATGCCGCCGCCCTGAGCGACGCGGCCCGCGCGCAGGGCTTTTTCCCCGGCCCGCGGGTGGCGTTTCTGGAAGATGCGACCGACGCGCTGGCACCCCAGATCGCCGCTGCCCTCAAGGACTGGCGTCCGGGCGACGCCACGCTCATCGTCACCGCCGGCAACCTGACCGGCAAATCGGCGCTGAAGAAACTGTTCGAGGATCACGGCAGCGCGGTCGCCATCGGCCTTTACGACGATCCGCCCTCGCGCGAGGAAATCGAGGCCACCCTGACCGGGGCCGGTCTGACCCGGATCAATCCCGATGCCCTGGCCGATCTTTCGGCCCTGGCGCGCGCGCTGGACCCCGGCGATTTCCGCCAGATGGTGGAAAAGATCGCACTTTACAAATGGGGTGACCCGACCCCGCTGACCCCGGCCGAGGTCGCCGCCTGCGCCCCCGCCACGATCGAGGCCGAAGTCGATGACGTGCTGCACGCCGTGGCCGAACGCCGCCTGAACGCGGTCGGCCCGCTGCTGCGCCGCCTTGAGGGCCAGGGCGTGACTCCGGTCGCGCTGTGCATCGGCGCGCTGCGCCACTTTCGCACCCTGCACGCCGCCAGCGCCGACCCCGCCGGGGCCGCTTCGGGCATGGCACGGCTGCGCCCGCCGGTGTTCGGCCCGCGCCGCGAGCGGATGCTGGCCGAGTTGCGGGGCTGGCCGCTGCGCGATCTGGAAACCGCGCTTGGCCTGCTGGTCGAGACCGATCTCACGCTGCGCTCAAGCAGCCGCGCCCCCGCCATGGCGGTGATCGAGCGCGCCCTGCTGCGCCTTGCCATGATGCGGCGCTAAGCGATGGCCCTCGATCCCGTGACGCGGCACCGCCTTCGCCGCATCCTGCGCGCCCTTGGCCCCGCGGTGGCCCGCCCACCCCGGCGCGAGGTCATGCGCGCCGCACTCGGCACCGGGCTTGGCATCGCCAGCCTCGCCACCTTTGCCCGTTTTGCCCTGCCCGCCAACCCGGCGCTGCCGCTGGCCGACCTGCCCCTGCTTGCCCCGCTGGCCGCGACCGCGTTTCTGATCTTCAGCGTGCCCAACAGCCCGCTGGCGCAACCCTGGTCGGTGATCATCGGCAATACCTTCTCGGCGCTGATCGGCATCGCGGTGGTGACGCTGGTGCCCCAACCCATTCTGGCCGGCGGCGTGGCGATCGGACTGGCCGTCGCGGTGATGATGCTGGCGCGCGCGATGCACCCGCCGGGTGCCGCGATGGCGCTGGCGATGGTGCTGGGTGACGACAGCGTCCGTGCTGCGGGTTTTGGCTTTGCCCTCTCGCCGATCATGGTGGCAAGCGTTCTGCTGGTGGCACTGGCCACGCTTTACAACCGCGCCACCGGGCGGGTCTATCCGTTCCGCCAGCCCACCGATCGCAGCCCGCAGGGCACCGCCGACCGCGCTCCGGGCCGCCGCCTTGGCCTTTCCGCCGATCATCTGTCAGCCATCCTGCAACGCCTGAACCTGGCCGCCAACATCGGGCCGGAAGACCTTGCCCGGCTGATCGGGGCGGCTGAGGCCGAGGCCACTGCCCGCCGCTT
>CAYQPD010000029.1:0-16322 GCA_964419305.1 uncultured Rhodobacter sp. | reverse complement strand
GGTGCCGACCCTTGCCCCCGACAGCCCGCTGGCGCCGCTGGTCGCGCTGATGGCCGACGCGCACCAGCAGGTGGTTCCGGTGGTCAGTCACGGGCGGCTGCTTGGCCTTGCCACCCGATCCGATCTGATTGCCGGACTTGCACATACCCTGCGCTCGGGCTGACCCCGGCGGCAGCGCATCACCGGCTTGCGCCCGCTCATCGCAACGGGCAGGTTGCCAGCCACCCCGTCCGGAGCCGCCATGGCCTTCACCCTGCGCCAGTTGCAGTTCTTCACCGCCGCCGCCGAGCAAGGCAGCGTGTCCGGTGCCGCCCGCGCCCTGTCGATCTCGCAGTCCTCGGTCACCGAGGCGATCCGCGCCCTTGAAGACGATCTGGGCGTCACCCTGTTCGAGCGCCTGCCGCGCGGGCTTGAGATCACCCAGAAGGGTGCCGCCTTCCTGCGCCATGCGCGCCAGATTCTGGCCGATGTCGCCACCGCCCGCACCGCCTTTCGCGACGATGCCGAACAGGCCACCGGTCGGCTGTCGCTGGGCGTCACCTCGCTGGTGGCGGGCTATGTGCTGTCCGACATCCTGTCGCGCTTTCGCCGTGCCTTCCCCCAGGTCGAACTGAACGTGATCGAAGACAATGGCGACTACCTGCAACACCTGCTGATCGGGGGCGAGCTGGATGTCGCGGTGCTGCTGACCTCGTCGGTCAAGGACCGCATGGCGCTGCATGTCGAAACCCTGCTGGTCTCGCCCTACCGGCTGTGGCTGCCGCTGGCGCACCCGCTGGCGGCGCAAACCGCAATCAGCCTTGACGAACTGGCAGGCCAGCCGCTGATCCAGTTGATGGTGGACGAGATCGAGGATTCGACCCGCCGCCTGATGCAGGCGCTGGCCGTCAAACCTCAGATCGCCTTCCGCACCCGCTCGGTCGAGGCGGTGCGCTCGCTGGTCGCCACCGGCGCGGGCCTCGCGATCCTGCCCTCGCTGGTCTATCGCCCGTGGTCGCTGGAAGGCGACCGCATCGAGATCCGCGATGTCTCGGGCGATCTGCCCTCGGTTCAGGTCGGGCTGGCCTGGCGCAAGGGCGCGCCGCTCAGCCCGCCCGCCCTCAACTTCATCCGCTCGGCGCAAAGCGCCATCCCGACGCGCTGACCCCCGGCTTTCTCACGGACCAAATATCCTCGCCGAAGGCATCCGCCGGTGCCGCAACCCCGCGCCTGGGCGGTCAGACATATCGGCAAAACCGATACCAGCTTTCTGCGTTTTGATATTGCGAAACCTCATCCCGCGACCCTAGGCTTTCGCCACAAGTATGTGCCGACGAAACCAAGAGGGAGCCACACCATGACGACGCTGAAACTGACGGGCACCACCGCCCTTGCCTTGCTGTTGGCCATTGCCCCGGCCAGCGCCCAGATCACCAGCCTCGGGTCCGGGGAAGGTCAACTGAACATCGTGGCCTGGCCGGGCTATGTCGAGCGCGGCGAGACCGATGCCGCCTACGACTGGGTGACCAAATTCGAGGCCGCCTCGGGCTGCAAGGTCAACGTGAAAACCGCCAACACCAGCGACGAGATGGTGGCCCTGATGAACGAGGGCGGGTTCGATCTGGTCACCGCTTCGGGCGACGCCTCGCTGCGGCTGGTGGCGGGCAAGCGGGTGCAGGCGATCAACACCGACCTGATTCCGTCGTGGGCCAAGGTCGATGACCGGCTGAAGGATGCGCCGTGGTTCACGGTCGGCGGCGTCCATTACGGCGTGCCCTACCAGTGGGGGCCGAACGTGCTGATGTATAACACCGACGCCTTCAAGGGTGCCGCGCCGACCTCGTGGGACGTGGTGTTTTCCGAGATGACCCTGCCCGACGGCCAATCCAACAAGGGGCGGGTGCAGGCCTATGACGGCCCGATCCATATCGCCGATGCCGCACTTTACCTGATGACCCATAACCCCGACCTCAAGATCACCTCGCCCTACGAGCTGAACGAGGATCAATACAAGGCCGCGCTTGATCTGCTGCGGGTCCAGCGCACCCTGACCTCGCGCTACTGGCACGATGCCTACATCCAGATGGACGACTTCAAGAACGAAGGCGTGGTGGCCTCGGGCTCGTGGCCGTTCCAGGTCAACCTGTTGGCCTCCGAGGGCCTGCCGATCGCTTCGGTGATCCCGGCCGAAGGGGCCACCGGCTGGGCCGATACCACCATGCTCGAGGCCGACGCCGCCCACCCCAACTGCGCCTACCTGTGGATGGAACATACCCTCGCCTCGAACCTGCAATCCGACCTCTCGGTGTGGTTCGGCTCGAACCCGGTGGTGCCCGCCGCCTGCAGCGATGGCTCGGGGATGCAGACCGCCGAAGGCTGCACCGCCAACGGCATGGATGATTTTGCCAAAATCAGGTTCTGGACCACGCCAACCGCCAATTGCGCGCAGGGCGAAGGGGCCTGCGTGCCCTACTACCGCTGGGTCAGCGACTATATCGGGGTGATCGGCGGGCGCTGATCAAGCACCCCTCTGCCTGCATGACCTACGGGGGGTGGCCTGCGCGTAAACGGCCGCCCCCATTCATCCGATACCTCCCCCGAGGGGAGCAGAGAGTCCTGTCCCGATGATCCCTGCCGTCGAATTCGCCGCCGTCTCGCGCCACTTCGGCCCCATCCACGCGGTGGACGCCGTTGACCTGACCATCGCCGAAGGCTCGTTCTTCGCCATGCTCGGCCCCTCGGGCTCGGGCAAGACCACCTGCCTGCGGCTGATCTCGGGGTTCGAGAAACCGACCCACGGCGCAATCCGCATCTTCGGGCAGGATGTCTCGAACACCCCGCCCAATCGGCGCAACGTCAACACGGTGTTTCAGGATTACGCCCTGTTCCCGCACATGAACGTGCGCGACAACGTGGCTTATGGCCTGATGGTCAAGGGCATCCCGCGCACGCCACGCTACGCCAAGGCGGAAGAGCTGCTGGCGCTGGTCAAGCTCGACGGTTTCGGCGACCGCAAGCCCGCCCAGCTTTCCGGCGGCCAGCGCCAGCGCGTGGCACTGGCCCGCGCCTTGGTGGGCGAGCCGCGCGTGCTGCTGCTGGACGAGCCGCTTGGCGCGCTTGATCTCAAGCTGCGCGAAGCGATGCAGGACGAACTCAAGACCCTGCAACGCCGCCTTGGCATCACCTTCGTTTTTGTCACCCACGATCAAAGCGAGGCCCTGAGCATGGCCGACACCCTTGCCGTCTTCAACCAGGGCCGGATCGCCCAGATCGGCACCCCGTCCCAGATCTACGACCAGCCCCGCACCCGGTTTGTCGCCGATTTCGTCGGCTCTTCCAACGTGCTGCCCCCGGCGCTGACCCAAAGCCTCGGCGGCCCCGCCCAGTGGTCCAGCCTGCGCCCCGAAGCGCTGCACCTCGCCCCCCTCGCCGGTGCCGCGCTCACCGGCACCGTCACCACCCTGCGCTACCTTGGCGCGGGCACCCGGGTCCAGATCGCCACCGGCGGCACCGAGATCGGGGTGCTGGTGCCAGCCGGTCAGCCGCTGCCCGAGCCCGGCAGCCAGACCGGCCTTGGCTTCGACACCCGCGCCCTGCACATCATGGAGGGCGCATGACCGCCCGCCCCGCCATCCTGCCCGACTGCGGCATTGCCGACCGCCTGAGTGCGCTGTTCTGGCGCAGGCCGGGCCTGCTGCTGGCGCTGCTGATCGCGCCGCCGCTCATCTGGCTGGGGGTGATCTACCTTGGCGCGCTGGCGGCGCTGCTGGTGCAGAGCTTTTATTCGATCGACGAGTTTTCGGGCCTGGTGGTGCGCGAATTCACCCTCAAGACCTACGCCGAACTGCTGCGGCCCTCGAACTTCGACATCATCCTGCGCACCCTGATGATGTCTGCCGCCGTTACCCTGGCGGCGGCAATCCTGGCCTTTCCGATCGCCTATTTCGCCGCCCGCTACGCCCGCGGGCGCTGGAAAGCGGTGTTCTACCTCGGCATCATGCTGCCGTTGTGGTCAAGCTACCTGGTCAAGGTCTATGCCTGGAAGCTGATCCTTGCCAAGGAAGGCATCATCACCTGGGCCGCCGACAGCCTTGGCCTTGGCTTCGTGCTGAACGCGGCGCTGGCGCTGCCCGGCATCGGCGGCAACTCGCTTTCGACCTCGTTCCTCGGCACCTGGCTGGTGTTTCTCTACGTCTGGCTGCCCTACATGATCCTGCCGATGCAGGCCGCGCTCGAACGGGTGCCGACCGCGATGCTGGAAGCCAGCGCCGACCTTGGCGCCAGCCGCGGCCAGACCCTGCGCACGGTGATCCTGCCGCTGGCGCTGCCGGGCATCATCGCCGGGTCGATCTTTACCTTTTCGCTGACCATGGGCGATTACATCATCCCCCAGATCATCGGCACCTCGGCCAATTTCATCGGCATGGCGGTCTATCAGTTGCAGGGCACGGCGGGCAACCTGCCGCTTGCCGCCGCCTTTGCGGTGGTGCCGATCGTGATCATGCTGGCCTATCTGGCGATTGCCAAACGGACGGGAGCGTTCGATGCCCTCTGAGCCGCGCGCGCCGCTTGGTCTGACCCTTGCCGCCACCGGCGGGTTGCTGTTCTTGCACCTGCCGATCCTGGTCATCTTCATCTACGCCTTCACCACCGAGCAGCGCACCTATGCCTTTCCGCCACCCGGCCTGACGCTCAAATGGTTTGCCGTCGCCTGGCACCGCGCCGACATCTGGCCGCCGCTGCTGCTGTCGCTGCAGGTGGCGGCAGTCTCGACCGCGCTGGCGCTGATCCTTGGCACCCTGGTCTCGGCCGCGATGTCGCGCGCGCGGTTCTTTGGGCGCGAGCAGATCAGCCTGCTGATCATCCTGCCAATCGCCCTGCCCGGGGTGATCACCGGCATGAGCCTGCGCTCGGCCTTCGCCCTGATGGACATCCCGTTCTCGACCCTGACCATCGTGCTGGGTCACGCCACCTTCTGCATCGTGATCGTCTATAACAACGCCGTCGCCCGCTTTCGCCGCCTGTCGGGCGGGGTGCTTGAGGCTTCGGCTGATCTGGGGGCCAACGCCTTTCAGACCTTCTGGCACATCCTGCTGCCCAACCTTGGCACCGCGCTGCTGGCAGGCGGGATGCTGGCCTTTGCGCTGTCGTTCGACGAGGTGATCGTGACCACCTTCACCGCCGGCCAGCAATCGACCCTGCCGATCTGGATGCTGAACGAACTGATCCGCCCGCGCCAGCGCCCGGTCACCAATGTCGTCGCCATCGTGGTGTTCGCGACCACCTTCTTTCCCATCCTCATCGCCTATTATCTGACCCGCGGCGGGTCCGAGACCGCAGGCGGTGGCAAATGACGGAGCCTGCCATGACCCACCAGACCCAGCTTCTGATCGGTGACCGTTTTGAACCCGGCGAGGATGCCGCCGAGCCGATCCTGAACCCGCGCACCGGCGCGCTGATCCTGAATGTGCCCGAAGCCTCGGGCGCCCAGATCGACCGCGCCGTGGCCGCGGCGCGGCGCGCCTTCGCCACCTGGTCGCGCACCACCCCGGCCGAGCGCGCCGCCGCCTTTCTGCGCATCGCCGACCGGATCGAAGCCGAAGCCGACGCCTTCGCGGCGCTGGAAGCGCTGAACTGCGGCAAACCGATCAATGCCGCGCGGGGCGACGAAATTCCGGCTATCGTCGATTGCTGGCGTTTCTTTGCCGGGGCGGTGCGCTGCCAGCATGGCACCATCGCCGGCGAATACCTGGCCGGGCACACCAGCATGATCCGGCGCGATGCGATCGGGGTGGTGGCCTCGATCGCGCCGTGGAACTACCCGCACATGATGATGGCGTGGAAACTGGCCCCGGCGCTGGCGGGCGGCAACACGGTGGTGTTCAAGCCCTCGGAACAGACCCCGCTGACGGCGCTGAAACTGGCGCGGATTCTGGCCGAGGAACTGCCCGAAGGGGTGGTGAACGTGATCACCGGGCGCGGCCATACCGTGGGCTCGACCCTGATCAATCATCCCGGCGTTGACATGATCTGCCTGACCGGCGATGTCGCCACCGGCAAGAAGATGCTCGACGCCGCCGCCAAATCGGTGAAACGCACCCACCTCGAGCTTGGCGGCAAGGCCCCGGTCATCGTGTTCGACGATGCCGATATCGGCGCGGTGGTCGAAGGGCTGCGGGCGTTCGGCTTTTACAACGCCGGGCAGGATTGCACCGCCGCCTGCCGCATCTATGCCGGGGCAAAGGTTTACGACCGGCTGGTGGCCGACCTGACCGCCGCCGTGGCCAGCATCAGGCTGGGGCTGGCCGACGATAGCAGCAACGAGATCGGCCCGCTGATCAGCTTGCGCCAGCGCGACCGGGTGGCCAGTTTCGTCAACCGCGCCCGCGAGCTCCAACATATCGAGATCACCACCGGTGGTGCTGCGATGGATCAGGGCTTCTACTACCGCCCGACCGTGGTCGCGGGGGCGCTGCAAAGCGACGAGATCGTGCGGCGCGAGGTGTTCGGCCCGGTGGTGTCGATCACCCGCTTCACCGACCCGGAAGATGCGGTGACATGGGCCAATGATTCCGATTATGGCCTGGCCTCTTCGGTCTGGACCCGCGACGTGGGCCGCGCGATGGAGACCGCCGCCCGGCTGCGCTACGGCTGCACCTGGGTCAACACCCATTTCATGCTGGTCAGTGAAATGCCGCACGGCGGGCTGAAGCAATCCGGCTACGGCAAGGACCTCTCAAGCTACGCGCTCGAAGACTACACCGTGGTGCGCCACGTGATGGTGAAACACGGCTGATCGGCGCGGATCACCCGATGTGATCGGCGCCGACTGTGGTCTCGGTGGCTCAGTAGATCAGCGCATCGTAGAAACCGAAGGCGCCGGCCATGGTGCCAAGCGCATGGGCATGGCCGGTCGCGTTGGCATAGGCCACGACCGCATTGTAGGTGCCCGGCCCGAACGAGCCGTCAATGCCGCTGCGGTAGTAGCCATAGGCCGCCAGCCGCTGCTGGATGGCGCGGCGCTGGCTGCGGCTATAGGCGTTGAAGGCCTGCGCCGCCGGGGTCGAATAGATGCTGGTCTGGGCATAGCCATAGGTAATCGGCTGCGGCTGCGGCTGCGGCTGGACATAGACCGGCGCGGCGCGGTGGCGACGGGCGTCATTGAGGATCGTGCCGACCAGCAGGGTGGCACCGACCCCGTAGAGGAAATTGCGCTCGCCCCGACCGAACGCCTGCGCCGGAGCAACGGCGGCAAGGCTGAGGCTGAGGGCGGTCAGGGCGATGGCAGCGGTCTTGAGCGAGGTCGTGATGACAGTGGGCAGCATGTCATGTTCCTTTCAAGGTTTCATGTCTGCCGTAAATCTGGGCGCAGAGCCCGCGCTAGGCAAGATCAGGGGCTTGCTATCGGATAACAACTCTCCGAGATGCCTTCGGGACGCGAAGCGCCCTTACTTGCCGCAGCCGTGCAACTGGGCGCGGTAGGTTTCGGCCCGCCTGTCAACCCGGCCAGCCACATCCACCAGCCAGCTTTTTGCCCTGTAGCTGCCATTCGCATAACCACTGCGGCCTTCGTGATAGGCAAGATACTGGTTGCGCGCATCGGACTTGGAAATGCCCAGCCTGGCGTTGGATTCGTTCATGTACCAGCCCATGAAATCGGTGGCGTCCGAAATCCGGTCGCGTCGTGCGCTGCGGCGGCGCTGCGAGGTTCGATATTCCTCCCAAGTGGAATCGAGCGCCTGGCTATAGCCATAGGCCGAGCTTTGCCGCCCCATCGGAATGATGCCCAGAGCAAAGCGATGCGGGGTGCGGGCGTTGCCGACGAATTTCGACTCCTGGTGAATGACGGCCATCTGCACCGCAACCGGAATGCCCCAGCGATGCTCGCTGGCTTTCATGGCGCGATAGTATTCCGGGCGCTCGTGCACGATGGCACAGGCGTTCTCCAGATCACGGGGCGCCGAAAACTTGCCGCCCCCGCCGCAAGAGGCGAGGAAAATCAACAGGATCGACGCACGGAGAAGTCTGCTCATCTGCCCCTCGCACGTTTATTTTTCTTGATCATAGGCCAAAACCTGGCGCGGGGAAATGGGGCGTGGCACAAATTCGGATCAGATTACCGCGAGCCGGCCACACCAGCCCCGACCGCACTGTGAGGGCAGGGACCACAGACTGTTTCCCGCCGCCGTCATCGGCCGGATGGACATTGCCCGCAGCGAGAGGATAATGAGGCACGGCAGGAGTCGAACGATGCTGAAGACGCAGGCCAAATATCATCTCGGGCAAGTGCTGCGGCACCGCAAGCACCCGTTTCGCGGTGTCGTGTTCGACGTTGACGCGATATTCTCCAATACCGAGGAATGGTATCAGAATATCCCCGAAGCCAGCCGCCCGCGGCGCGACCAGCCGTTCTACCACCTGCTGGCCGAAAACGACCACAGCTATTACGTCGCCTACGTGTCCGAGCAGAACCTGATCCCCGACGACACCGGCGAGCCGGTGGATCACCCCGATCTCGGCGACCTGTTCGGTGATTTCCGGGACGGCTGCTATCCGTTGCAGTTCCAGTTGAACTGAGACTCCGCCGTGCAACGGGGTGCCTGCCCCCGGACAGGCGTGAGTATTTGAGCAAAGAAGAAATCTAGTAGCCCAAGGCGCAGCCGTCCTTGCGCGGATCGGACCCGCCTTGCAGCACGCCGCTGGCGTCGATCAGGATCGCCTGCGCACCCCCCAGCGGCTCTTCGGCTGGCACTACCTGATGCCCCATTTCGGCCAGCCGGGCGCACACGGCAGGCGCATAGCCGCGCTCGACCTTCATGCCGTCGGGGCCGGAAAAGCTGCGCGGGGCGTCGATCGCGGTTTGCAGATCAAGGCCGAAATCGACGAGGTTGGTGATCAGGCGGACGTGGCCACTGGGCTGATAGGCGCCGCCCATCACGCCGAACGGCAAAGTGACGCGACCATTCTGGCGCAGCAGGCCGGGGATGATGGTGTGCATCGGGCGCTTGCCCCCCGCCGCCTCGTTGGGGTGGCCTGCGGTCAGGGTGAACCCCGCGCCGCGGTTCTGGAAGTTGATCCCGAATCTGGTGCTGGCGAAGCCCGAGCCGAACGCCCAATAGACCGAATAGATCAGCGACACCGCCATGCGGTCGCGATCAACCACCGTCAGATAGATGGTGTCGCGGTGCACCGCCTCGGTCAGCGGGGCGGCGCTGGCCATGGCGCGGGCCGGGTTGATCAGCGCGGCAAGGCGGCTGGCGGTTTCCGGCGCAAGCATGTGGCCAAGCCGGGTGGTGTGATCGGCATCGGCGATGAAGCGGTTGCGCGCGTCATGGGCCAGCTTGGCCGCCTCGGCCTCGAGATGGGCGCGCTCGGCCCCGAACGGGTCAAGCGCCGCCAGATCGAAATGCGCAAGGATGCCCAGCATCAGGATCGCGGTGGCGCCCTGGCCGTTGGGCGGGTGTTCGACCAGTTCGACCCCATGATAGCTGCCCGCGACCGGATCGGTATAGGTGCAGGCGGTAGCCGCAAAATCGTCGAGCGTATGGCTGCCGCCAAGGGCGCGCAGGCTGGCCACCATGTCGTCGGCCACCTCGCCGCGGTAGAAGCCATCGCGCCCCTTGGCGGCGATACGGCGCAGCACTTCGGCCTGGCCGGGGGCGCGAAAGATCTGGCCTGCGCGCGGGGCCTTGCCGCCCAGCAGATAGAAATCACGCGCGACACCTTGCAGATCGCCCGCCGCCGTTGCCCAATCCGATGCCGTGCGGGGTGCTACCGGCACGCCCTCGTCGGCGTAGCGGATCGCGGGGGCAAGGGTTTGCGCCAGATCCAGCCTGCCCCAATCGGTGGCAAGGCGACAGAAGGCGTCGATCGCGCCCGGCACGGTGACCGCCTCGATCCCGCGCAAGGGCACCGCCGTCAGGCCGCGCGCGCGCAGGGGCGCGGCGGCAAGCCCCAGCGGTGCCCGCCCCGACCCGTTCAACGCCACCACGCGCTCTTCCCCTGCGGGCTTGAGCAGGATGAAGCAATCGCCGCCGATCCCGGTCATCTGCGGCTCGCAAATTCCCAGCAGCACCGCCCCCGCGATGGCGGCATCGACCGCATTGCCACCGGCCTGCAAGGTATCAATCGCCACCTTGGCCGCGAGCGGGTGCGAGGTGGCGCAAAGCCCGTTGCTGGCAAACACCGCCGAACGGCCCGGCATCTGGAAATCGCGCATCACATCCTCCGCTGTCAGGCGCCACTCTAGGCGGTGACGGGCGGGTTTCCAAGCGGGCAAGCGGCAGGCGCGCTGGACCGAGAAGTGAGCGGGAACCAGCGCGCTTCAGCCCCCGGATTGCCCCGCGTCCAGCCGAAAGCTGAGCTGATTGCGTCCGCCGACCCGCCGGTAGTGCAGATCACGCGACAGGGCGCGAATCAGGTGCCAGCCAAAACCACCTTCGGGCAGCGCGTCGGGCCCCGTGATCACCGGCAATCGGCCACGGGGCAGCACCTCACCGGGCATCGCTTCGCCCTGATCCTCGATCTGGCAGACCAGCTCGGCGCAATGCAGTTGCAGCGTCAACTCGATCTTGCCGCTGTTGCGGGCGTAAGCGTGTTCGACAATATTGTTCAGCGCCTCGGCCAGCACGATCTCGGCCGTGCCACGCTCGGCCGCGGCCAGACCGCGCAGCAGCAGGGTATCGAACAGCGCCCGCAGGCCTTCGCGCACGGCGGTCGGATCGGCGGGGATCACGATCCGGGTGCAATCGGGGTCGTTGCCCGGTTCCGCGCTGCCTCCCGCCCCGCTCCCCGGCTGGTCAACCGGCATGGCGCAATCCTTCGGGCAACGCCGGGTGAATGGTGAAAATGGTATCCATCCGGGTCAGGCGGAAAACCTTGGCGACTGTCGGGGTCAGCCCGACCAGCTCGAGCTTGCGCTCCGGCCCGATGAGCTTCATCACCGCCACCACCGCCCCCAACCCCGAGCTGTCAAGAAACGCCACGCGCGACAGATCAAGCAGCACGCGCCGGGCCGGAACCTTGACGATTTCGCGCATCCGATCCTTGAACTGGATCGCCCCGGCGGCGTCGATCCGGTTTTCCATCGCCGTCACGATCAGCAAATCTCCCTGACAGTCTGCGACAAGTTCCATTGTTCGGCTCCGCTGGTGGCAATTTCTTGCACTCTAGCCGTGGTTCGTTAGCATTCGGTAAGCGGCAGATGGGGGTGACGGATGCAGGACGTGGTGATCGTAGGGGCAGCGCGCACGCCGAACGGCGGGTTTCAGGGGGTTTTTGCCAACCTGCCCGCAGCCGATCTTGGCGGGGTCGCGATTGCGGCAGCGCTGGCCGGGGCGGGGGTGGCCCCCGACCGGGTGGAAGAGCTGATCATGGGCTGCGTGCTGCCCGCAGGTCAGGGTCAGGCTCCGGCCCGGCAGGCCGGGTTTGCCGCGGGTCTTGGGCGCGGCGTGCCCGCGACCACCGTCAACAAGATGTGCGGCTCGGGCATGAAGGCGGTGATGCTGGCGCATGATCAGATCGCCCTCGGCAACACCGGCGTGATGGTGGCGGGCGGGATGGAAAGCATGACCAACGCGCCCTACCTGCTGCCGAAGCTGCGCGGCGGCGCGCGGCTGGGCCATACCCAGGCGCTGGATCACATGTTTCTCGACGGGCTCGAGGATGCTTATGACAAGGGTTGCCTGATGGGCAGCTTTGCCGAAGATTGCGCGCAGACGCTCGGCTTTGACCGCGAGGCACAGGACGCCTATGCCCTGGCCTCGCTCAACCGGGCGCTGGCGGCACAGGCGTCGGGGGGCTTTGCCGCCGAGATCGCGCCGGTTGCCGTCACCACCCGTGCGGGCACGACCAAAGTTGACCGCGACGAACAACCGGGCCTCGCCCGCCCCGAGAAGATCCCCACCCTCAAACCGGCCTTTCGCAGCGGCGGCACGGTTACGGCGGCCAATTCCTCGTCGATCTCGGACGGGGCGGCGGCGCTGGTGCTGGCCTCGGCCACCGTTGCCCGCAGCGACTCGCTGCCGATCCGGGCGCACATTCTGGGTCACGCCAGCCACGCCCAGGCCCCCGCCGATTTTCCCACCGCCCCTGCCCCGGCGGCGCGCAAGCTTTTGGCGCGGCTGGGCTGGCACGTTGAGGACGTTGACCTGTGGGAGGTCAACGAGGCCTTCGCCGTGGTGGCGCTGGCCTTCATGGCCGAGCTTGGCATTCCCCATGACCGCCTGAACGTCAACGGCGGGGCCTGCGCGCTGGGTCACCCGATCGGGGCCTCGGGCGCGCGCATCATCGTCACCCTGCTTCACGCGCTCGAGGCGCGCGGCCTGCGGCGCGGCATCGCCGCGATCTGCATCGGTGGCGGCGAGGCCACCGCCATTGCCATCGAGCGCCCCTCTTCAGCCGCAAGAACGTGAGCCTATAGCAACGGTGCCCTGGATCGCTGCACCGCCAGAATTCCCGCCATGATGATCGCCACCCCCAGCATGTCGAGCGGGCGGATCGCCTCGCCCAGCAGCAGCGCCGCGATCACCACCCCGAAGAACGGGTTGAGAAAGTGAAAGGTCGAGGCCCGCACCGGCCCGATCCGGTGCACCAGCGCGAACCAGATCAGGGTCGCGGCCAGACCGGGCACCACGATCTGATAGGCCAGCGCCGCGCCCCAGAGCCACGACCAGCGCACCGTCCAGGTCTCGAGCGCGGTCGAGGCCAGGGTCAGCAGCACCGCCCCCACCAGCATCTGCAAGCCCACCACCATCAGCAGGTTGCCCGCGCTCGATGCGCCGCGCACCGTCAGCGCGGCCAGCGCCAGCGCCAGCGCGCCGGCAGCGCAGAACACCACCCCCAGCACATCCGCCCCGCCGGAAAACCGCGCCCCCATGATCAGCGCCACACCGACGAACCCGGCAAGCAGCCCGATCACCCCCAGCGGCCGCAAGCGCTCGTGAAAGCCCAGCCAGCCCAAGGCCGCCACCAGAAGCGGCATGGTCGAAGCGATGATCGCCGCCAATGAGGCCTCGACCCACTGCATCGCCACGAAGTTGAGGCCGAGGTAAAGCCCGTTCTGGCACAGCCCGAACAGCGCCGTGGCGCGCCACTGGGCGCGGCTCAGGTGCCAGCTTTGGCCAAGCGCACGCGCCAGCACCACCGCGATCACCCCCGAGGCCGAAAACCGCAGCATCAGGGCAAACAGCGGCGGCGCATCGGCCACGATGATGCGGGCGGTGGCGAAGGCCGATGACCACATCAGCGCGAACGTCAGCCCCATCGCGATGGCGCGCAGATCCATGTGCAATCTCCAGACAAAAGGGCCGCCCGAAGGCGGCCCTGACAGCGCCCAAAGGGCGGCCGGTTGGCCTTAACCGTTGACGCTGTCTTTCAGCGCCTTGGCGATGGCAAATTTCACCTGCTTGTCGGCGGCCTTGGTCATGGTCTCGCCAGTGGCGGGGTTGCGCACCTGACGCTCGGGCCGGGCGCGGCACTGCACCTTGCCCAGACCCGGCAGCGTCACGGCACCGCCTGCGGTCACTTCGCGCGCCACCACGGCGGCAATCGCGTCCAGCGCGGCGCCAGCGGTTTTCTTGTCGGCGCCCATCGCTTCGGCCACGGCAGCAACCAGTTGGGTCTTGGTCATCGGTTTGGTCGACATTTGAGGTTCCTTGTTCCTGCCCGAATTCCGCTTCGGGTCCTGTCCCTGCCCGCTCGGGGCGAATGCTGCCGCTACACAGGTTTTTGCGGGATAAATCAAGCCCCGTCGGCCCGAACCCGCCCAATTTTCGGCAATCAGAGGAAGGCTGTTTCCTCAAAGCTGCGCAACTTGCGGCTATGGATGCGCTCGATCGGCATTTCGCGCAGCCGCTCCATCGCCCGGATGCCGATCTGCAAATGGCGCGCGACCTGAGTGCGGTAGAAATCCGAAGCCATGCCGGGCAATTTCAACTCGCCATGCAGCGGCTTGTCGGACACACACAGCAAGGTGCCGTAGGGCACGCGAAAGCGAAAACCGTTGGCCGCGATGGTGGCGCTTTCCATATCCAGCGCCACCGCGCGGCTCTGGCTCAGGCGGTGCACCGGGCCGGATTTGTCGCGCAACTCCCAGTTGCGGTTGTCGATCGTCGCCACCGTGCCGGTGCGCATGATGCGTTTAAGCTCGTAGCCCTCAAGCTCGGTCACTTCGGCCACCGCTTCCTGCAAGGCGATCTGAATCTCGGCCAGCGCCGGAATCGGCACCCAGACCGGCAGATCGTCGTCGAGCACATGGTCCTCGCGCAGGTAAGCATGGGCCAGCACGAAATCGCCCAAGGACTGGCTGTTGCGCAAGCCCGCGCAGTGCCCCACCATCAGCCAGGCATGCGGGCGCAGCACCGCGATATGGTCGGTCGCGGTCTTGGCGTTGCTGGGGCCGATGCCGATATTGACCAGAGTGATGCCTTGGCCATCCTCGCGCTTCAGATGATAGGTCGGCATCTGCGGCATCTTGGGCATCAGCGGCAAGGGGTCGTCGGGGCGGGTGATCTGGTGGTTGCCGGGGGTAATGAACGCGGTATAGCCGCGGGCCGGATCGGCCAGGGCGGCACGGGCGCAGCTTTCGAACTCGTCCACGTAGAACTGGTAGTTGGTGAACAGCACGAAGTTCTGGAAATGGCTGGGGTCGGTGGCGGTGTAATGCGCCAGCCGCGCCAGTGAATAATCCACCCGCTGGGCGGTAAACGGGGCCAGCGGGCGCGAGCCGTCGGGGTTGACCAGCCGCAGCCCGTTGACGATATCGTCGCTGGTGGTGTCGATGTCGGGCACGTCGAACACATCGCGCAGCGAGAATTCAAGCGTGCCGTCCTGCGGCACCGACACGCCGGGGTTGCCCGCCACCGCGAAATGCACCGGGATCGGGGTGTCGGACGCGCCGATCGTGACCGGCACGCCGTGGCTGGCCATCAGCAAGGTGATCTGCTGGATCAGGTAGTTGCGAAACAGATCGGGCCGGGTCACGCTGGTTGAATAGGTGCCGGGGCCGGCGACATGGCCAAAGGCCAGGCGGCTGTCGGTCTTGGTGAAGCTGGTCGTGGTCAGGCGAATCTCGGGATAGCAGGCGCGCACCCGCCCGCCGGGGCGCTTGCCCGTCACGGCGGCGCTGAAATGGCCCAGCAGAAAATCGGTCGCCTGCGCGTAAATCTGCTCCAGCCGGGTCACGGCGGCGGCGGGATCGGTGAAGCTTTCCGCCACCACCTCGGGCGGGGTCAGAATGGGCAGGTTGGGGTCAAACACGATGATCGTCTTTCAATTTCTGATCGCTCATCCTGCACCGGTGCTGCGAGCGACTGCAAGCCCTGCTGCTCTGCGCCAATTCGGCGACAGCCGCGTGAACCAAGGCGGCTTGCATCCCGCGCGCGCAGCCGGAATACTGCCGCCATGACCCGCACCCTGCTTTCCCTTGGCCACGGCTATTCGGCCCACGCCCTTGCCCGCCGCCTGATCCCGCAGGGCTGGCGGGTGATCGGCACCACCCGCAGCGCCGCCCGTGCCGCAGCGCTGCGCGCCGAAGGGGTCGAACCGCTGCTGTGGCCGGGGGCAGACCTCGGCCCGGCGCTGAACGATGCCAGCCATTTGCTCAGCTCGATTGCCCCCGGTGCCGCGGGCGATGCGGTGCTGGCCGCGCTTGGTGGGCAGATCGCCAGCGCCGATCTGGCCTGGGTCGGCTACCTTTCCACCACCGCCGTTTACGGCGACCATGGCGGGGCTTGGGTGACCGAGGACACCGCCCTGACCCCCGGCACCGAGCGCGGGCGGTGGCGGGTGCAGGCCGAGCGCGGCTGGCAGGCGCTTGGTGTGCCGCTGCACATCTTTCGGCTGGCCGGGATTTACGGCCCCGGTCGCGGCCCGTTCGCCAAGCTGCGCGACGGCTCGGCCCGGCGCATCCTGAAACCGGGTCAGGTGTTTTCCCGCATCCATGTCGAGGATATCGCACAGGTGCTGGAAGCCAGCATCGCCCGCCCGCAGCCCGGCGCGATCTACAACCTCTGCGACGACGATCCCGCCCCGCCCGAAGACGTGATCAGCTACGCCGCCGAACTGCTGGGCCTGCCGCCCCCCCCCGCCGTAACCTTCGCCGACGCTGACCTCAGCCCGATGGCGCGCAGCTTCTACGCCGAGTCGAAAAAGGTCAGCAATGCCCGGATCAAGCGCGAGCTTGGCATCCGTCTGATGCACCCCGACTACCGCGCCGGACTGGCCGCACTGTTGGCAAGCGAGACTGCGACGGGGTGAACCCAGCCTCAGCCTGCGGTCAGATCGGCGAAATAATCCTCGTCCACGGTCTTGATCACGTAAGTCGTGCGCGCCCGCACGCCGAC
>CAYQPD010000028.1:0-23961 GCA_964419305.1 uncultured Rhodobacter sp. | reverse complement strand
TTCTGCGCCGTGATGGTCGCCAGTGCTGCTGCGACCGAAGGGGCGGTGTCGGCACTGATGCCTGCGGCGCGGGCGGCGGCGCAGGTGGCTTCGGCGGGCAGGGTGTTGGGCTCAAAGGGGATCGCGACCGCGAACAGCCTTGTGGCGTGGGCGGCAAGGGGGGCGAGGTAACCCGCGATATCCTTGGTGTCGAGCATGCCGCAGATCAGGAAGCTGGGGCGGGCGGGCATCGCGGCCAGGGTGGCGGCCACCGCCAGCCCCCCGGCCGGGTTGTGGCCACCGTCAAGCCAGAGCTCGACCTGTGGCGCGCTGGTGGCCAGGGGGCCGGTGCGCAGGCGCTGCATCCGGGCGGGCCAGTCGGCACGGCTGACGGCGGCCTCGCAGGCGGCGTCGTCAAAGCCGAGGTGACGCAGGGCGGCAAGGGCGGCCCCGGCGTTCTGGATCTGGTGCGGGCCAGGCAGGTTCGGGCGCGGCAGATCCATGAGGCCGCGTTCGTCCTGAAAGATCAGCCGCCCGCGCTCGGTGGTGACGTGCCAGTGCTGGCCATGAGCAAGCAGCGGCACGCCCAGCCGGGCGGCGCGGGCCTCGATCACCGCAAGTGCTGCGTCGGGCTGCGGCCCAACCACGCAGGGCACGCCGCGTTTCAGGATCCCGGCCTTCTCACCGGCGATCTCGGGCAGGGTGTCACCCAGGTATTGCTGATGGTCGATCGACAGCGGGGTGATGATGGTCAGCGCGGGTCTGGCCACCACGTTGGTGGCATCAAGCCGCCCGCCAAGGCCGACTTCAAGCAAGGTGTAATCGGCCGGGGTGCGGGCGAAGGCAAGGAAGGCGGCGCAGGTGGTGATCTCGAAAAAGGTGATGGGCGCGGTGCCGTTGGCCACCATGCATTCGTCGAGCAGGGCGGTCAGGGCGGGTTCGGAAATCAGTTCGCCCGAGAGGCGGATGCGTTCGTGAAAGCGCGCAAGATGGGGCGAGGTATAGGCGTGCACGGCTCTACCCGCCGCTTCCATCCCGGCGCGGATCATCGCCTGGGTCGAGCCTTTGCCGTTGGTGCCGGCGATATGGATCACCGGCGGCAGGTGGCGCTCGGGGTGATCAAGTGCGGCCAGCAGGCGCTCGACCCGATCAAGTGTCAGGTCGATGATCTTGGGATGCAGGCTGTGCATCCGTTCAAGAATGACGTCGGAACCCGAGGTCACGGCCTGGCCGGGGCGGCGGGGATCGGGGCGGGCAGTTCGCCCTTGATCGCCGGGGGCAGGCGCATGAGCAGGCGCAGGATTGTCACCAGCTCGGCTTTCAGGGCCTTGCGGGGGGTGACGCGGTCGAGCATGCCGTGATCGAGCAGGTATTCGGCGCGCTGAAAGCCTTCGGGCAGTTTCTCGCGGATGGTCTGTTCGATCACCCGGGGCCCGGCAAAGCAGATCAGCGCGCCGGGTTCGGCGATCTGCACATCGCCCAGCATGGCGTAGCTGGCGGTCACCCCGCCGGTGGTGGGGTTGGTCAGCACCACCACATAGGGCAGCCCGGCCTCGTTGAGCATCTGCACCGCCACGGTGGCGCGCGGCATCTGCATCAGGGCCAGAATGCCTTCCTGCATCCGCGCCCCGCCGGCCGCGGTAAACAGCACCAGCGGGCGCTTGAGCTTGACCGCACGGGTGGCGGCGGCCACGATGGCGTTGCCCACTGCCATGCCCATCGAGCCGCCCATGAAGCTGAAATCCTGCGCGGCGGCAATGATCGGGGTGCGCCCGATCTCGCCTTCGGCGACCAGCATCGCGTCCCTGGCACCCGTTGCCTTCTGCGCCGCTTTCAGCCGGTCGGGGTATTTCTTCTGATCGCGGAAATGCAGCGGGTCGGGGCTGGGTTCGGGCACCTTGACCTCGGCAAAGATGCCGCCGTCGAACAGCGCGGCGAAGCGGTCACGCGGGGTGATCGCCAGATGGTGATTGCACGCGGTGCAGACGTTGAGATTGTCCTTGAGCTCGCGGTGGAACAGCATGGTGCCGCACTCGGGGCACTTGGTCCACAGGTTCTCGGGCATCTCGCGGCGCGAGAACAGCGAGTTGATGGTCGGGCGGACGTAGTTGGTGATCCAGTTCATGCGGGCAGGCCCTCTGGTCGCTTGGTTGGCATTCGGGATAAGCCGGGGGGGCGGGAAATGCAATCGGCTGGTCGGCAGGGCAGGCCGTGGCCAGCCCTTCAGCGCGGATAGCCGAGCAGGTCGAAATCGTGGGCATGGATGCGGGCGATGGTCGCCATGGCCTGCGCCGTCATCAGGTCGCCCTGGCGACCGGCATAGCTGGTCGCGTTGTTGCGCGGCAGGGATTTCACCCGATCCAGCATTTCGTCCGGCAGGCCATAGTCGGCCATCGCGCGACCGAAAATCGGCGTCGAGGCTTTCCAGCCGGAACAGCCGGTCATAGCGCAGGCGGTCAAGCGCCAGCAATTGCGATTGCAGCGCGTAATGGGCATCAAATGCGGGGCCAAGCTGTTCCAGCCCGTCCAGCATCTGCTGAAAGCTGATGTGGCGCTGCATGTAGGCGTTGCCGCGCGCCACCCGCGGCCAGGCTTTCGGTCCTTCCAGCGCCTGGCGCAACTTGCCGTAGCAGAAGATGCCGCGGGCGTTGGCCTTGGTGTAGCGATTGAGCTTGTTGTAGCAGTTCGACAGCACCCGGTCATAGGGATTGCGGATATTGGCCAGCAAGCGGTGGTCGGGATGGCGCGCACGGGCGGCCGGAACGCCGGCGCTATCGGTGACGCTGAACGTCAGCCCCCGGGCGGCCGGGCGACCGTCGGCCGAGGCCTGCGTCGCCAGCTTGCGAATGGCGCGATCGCGCGGATCGAACCCGGCCATGGTCAGGAAGATGTTGACCATGCTGCTGGAGCGGCATTTCGGCGTCAGCACGTAAAGGATGCGCGGCGGCTGGTGGATGATGAGGTTCAGTTCCTTTGCCATGCCGGGTTCTTAGCCGGATCTGGTCGGGCTGGCACATCAGGCTGCAACCGATGGCGCGCAAGATCCGGCCTTGATGCCTGGGCGCGGCTCGCCTAACGCTTGGGTGGATCACGGGGCAGGAGAGTGAGCGATGCAAAGCGGCGCGGCAGGTAGCGCAGGACGGGGGCGCGCGGCCGCGCCATGCGGCACCGGCGGCGGGTCTTGCGCGCTGCTGCTGGCGGGTCTGCTGCTGCTGGCAGGCTGCGTGCCCGGCGTCGGTGGCTTTGCCGCGGCCCCGCTGCGGGCGCAGGCGGTGTTGGCCGGGGCGGTGACGGTGGCTGCCCCCCGGGGCTATTGCGTCGAGCCGGCCGCAGTGCTGGAAACCGCCGATAGCGCGCTGGTGCTGATCGGGCGGTGCACCGGTGGCGCGGCCAACCCGCGGGCCCCGGCGATTCTGTCGGCGGCGGTAAGCAGACCGGGCAGCGGGCTTGATATTGCCGCCAGTGGGGAGGCGTTGGCGGGGTTCTTCGGGTCCGAGCCGGGTCGGGCGGCGTTGAGCCGCAGCGGCAGCGCCGCGACCGTAACCGTGCTGGAAACCGTCGTGGTGGGTGAGGCCTTCGTGATCGCGCTGCGTGATACCAGCCCCGATCCCACCGCCAGCCCGGAAAGCTGGCGCGCGGTGCTGGCACTGGCGGGTCGGTTGGTGACCCTGACCGTGACCGGCACCGCTGCGGCCCCGCTTGATCCCGAGGCCGGGCGCGCGCTGCTGGATCGGTTCATCGCGGCGATGCAGGCGGCCAATCGCGGCACCATCGGCTGAGCGACACGCGCTGGTGCGACAAATATTCTGCTCGCATCAGGCCGCCGGGCTGGAGTCTTCACGATTTTGCAGCAATAAGGGAACAGTTTCCGGGTGCGCAACAATAGTGCTGGGTCGTGCCCCGGGTCGGCAGGCGGGTGACAGGGCGATGGCAGGCTGGTTGGGTGGAATGATCGACGCGGTGCTGCACCGCCGCGCGTTGCGCTTCTGGCAGCGCATGGCCGACGGGGCCGATGTCCTGAACCTTGAGGATCTGCGCGATCTGCGCGGTCATGCGCGACGGCTGCGGCGGCGGTTGGACCGGGTGATCCATAGCGCCGAATACCGTCTGGCGCTGCCGGTGATCGGGTCGAACGCGCTGCGCAAGCCGATCGGCACCGACTGGATCTGGCGACCCGCGTTGTGGCGTGGCGAAATTCCGGTACCGGGGATGGCGTCGGTGCCGGGCAAGGCCGTTGTCTGTGACGGTGCCACAATCTTTCACGACTGCCAGCGTTCCGAGCTGACGGTGCGCCAGATCCGCAACCGGCAAGACGATGATCTGGCCCCTTTCGGGTTCCGGATGGATGTGTTTCGGTTCGACGGCAGCTTTCTGTCACTGGCGCTTGATCTGCCCGAGGCTGCGACCGCCGGGCTGAAGCTCAAGCATCTGATCCGGATGGATGCCGTGGTCGAGACCGAAAAGCCGCTGGAAATATTCGCCCGGCTGAACATCAAGCACGGACCAAACCTCGAGCAGATGGTGCGCGAAGTGCCGCTGGCGGCCGAGGTGGTGCAGGTCGAATTCGATCTGAGCTATACCAAGGTGATCGAGGCGCGGGTCGAGCGGATGTGGGTCGATCTGATCTTCGAGGGGCCGGAAATGAACCAGATCATCCTGCGTGATGTGACGTTTTCGCGCCACCCGCGGGCCGAGTTGTGAGGAAGTGCGATGACTGACATGCGTCTGACCAAGACACGGATCCGGGCCGGGCACTGGGAGGGCGTGCTGTCGGGTGCTGCCACCGGGCAGCCGACGATTGAGGTGATCCATCTCGAGGCGGTGGTGCCGGGGGTGGTGGTGGCGGCGGTGCCTGACCGTGCTGGCGAATGGGCGGTGCGGGTGCCGATTCCATCCGAGGTGCTGAGCGAAGGGGTGCAGACCTTCGTGATTCGCGATGCCGCAAGCGGGGTAAAGCTTGCGCATTTCACGGTGATCACCGGGGTCGCGATGGAAGACGATCTGCGCGCCGAGATCGATCTGCTGCGCGCCGAGCTGGATCTGCTCAAACGCGCCTTCCGGCGGCACTGTCTGGAAACGGCGGCCTGAGACCAGGGGCCGAACGCCGGGGGGGGGCCGGACGGGGGGCTTTCCGCCCCCCGCACCCCCCGAGGGTATTTGGGCCAGTGAGAGCGAAGCGGGGGTTTGCGCGGGCGAGCGCGGGGCGGCGCGGGGGCGGGCGCAATTCCTGCTCGCACCCCTGCGCGGCTTTGCCTATAAGCAAGGCAGCAGCCAATGGAGTTCCCCATGCCCGCAGATCTTTCGCCGATCGACAAAGCCAAATTCGTGGCCGCCAGGCGGGCGGTGGAATTCGTGCAGGACGGCATGAAGCTGGGGCTTGGCACCGGCTCGACTGCCGCCTGGATGGTGCGGTGTCTCGCCGAGCGCATCCGCGAAGAGGGGCTGCGCGTCACCGGGGTGCCGACCTCGAGCCGCACCGCCGAGCTGGCGCGATCATTGGGGGTGCCGATCACCAGCCTCGACGACGCCAAGTGGCTGGATCTGACGATCGACGGGGCCGACGAGCTGGACGGCAAGCTCAACCTGATCAAGGGCGGCGGGGCGGCGCTGTTGCAGGAAAAGATCGTGGCGACCGCCAGCGATCAGATGATCGTGATCGCCGATGCCGCCAAGGAGGTTGGCACCCTCGGGGCGTTTGCGCTGCCGGTCGAGGTGATTCCGTTCGGCTGGCAGACCACCAAGGCGCTGATCGAGGAAACCCTGGTCAGCATGGATGTCTTGAGCCGCGATTGCACCTTGCGCATGAACGGCGAGCGCCCGCTGATCACCGACGAGGCCAATTACATCGTCGATCTGCACCTTGGCCGGATCGGTAATCCGCGCCAGTTGGCGCTGGTGCTGAACCAGATCCCCGGGGTGGTGGAAAACGGTCTGTTCATCGACATCTGCGACATCGTGGTGATCGGCCATGGCGACGGGCGGGTGGTGGTGCGCGACATCAACTCGGGCGAGACCAGCGACGAGCGGGTCGAATTTGCCCCGACCGACAACATCTTTTCCGATCTGGGGGATTGAGGCGTGGCCTTCGACTATGATCTGTTCGTGATCGGTGGCGGCTCGGGCGGGGTGCGGGCGGCGCGGATCGCGGCCAGCGAGGGCAAGGCCAAGGTCGGGCTGGCCGAGGAAGACCGCATGGGCGGCACTTGCGTGATCCGCGGCTGCGTGCCGAAAAAGCTGATGGTCTATGCCTCGGGCTACCCCGGCCTGATGCAGGACGCGCGCGCTTTTGGCTGGGACGTGCAGGCGGGCGGGTTCGACTGGAGCCGGTTTCACGACCAGTTGGCCGCCGAGCTTGACCGGCTGGAGGCGGCCTATCGGGCGGGGCTGAAAAATGCCGGGGTCGAGGTCCACGATTCCCGCGCGGTGGTCAGCGATGCCCATAGCGTGCGGCTGGCCAGCGGTCAGCAGTTCACCGCCCGCCACATCCTGATCGCCACCGGCGGGCGGCCGTTCGTGCCCGATATTCCCGGCGCGGAACTGGCCATCACCTCGAACGAGGTGTTCCATCTGCCCGCCCTGCCGCGTCGGGTGCTGGTGGTGGGCGGCGGCTATATCGCCAGCGAATTTGCCTGTATTCTGAATGGCTTGGGTGTGGAGGTCGCACAATATTACCGCGGGGCCCAGATCCTGCGCGGTTTTGACGACGAGGCGCGCGGCCATGTGGCCAACGCGATGATCGCCAATGGCGTCGCCATTCACACCGGCACCGACGTGATGCGTCTGGAAAAAGCGCCGGGTGGAATTTGCGCCGTGGCGAGCGATGGCACGACGCGCGAGTTCGACGTGGTGATGTATGCCACCGGACGCCAGCCCAACACCGCCGGGCTGGGGCTGGAGGCGGTGGGGGTCGGGCTGAGCCGGGCGGGCGCGATTGTGGTCGATGACTACAGCCAGACCGCCGTGCCCTCGATCTATGCGGTGGGCGATGTCACCGACCGCATCAACCTGACCCCGGTGGCGATCCGCGAGGGTCATGCCTTTGCCGACACGGTGTTCGGTGGCCGCCCCACCAGGGCCGACCACGAGCTGGTGGCCTCGGCGGTCTTCACGCAGCCGGAACTGGGAACCGTTGGCCTTTCGGAAGAGGCGGCGGCGGCGCAGGAACCGATCGAGGTCTATTCCGCTGCCTTTCGCCCGATGCAGACCCTGTTTGCCGGTCGGGCCGACCGGGCGCTGATGAAGCTGATCGTCAGCCAGGCCACCCGCCGGGTGCTGGGCTGTCATATCGTTGCCCCAGGTGCGGGCGAGATGATCCAGTTGGCGGCGATCGCGATCAAGATGGGGGCCACCAAGGAAGATTTCGACCGCACCGTGGCGGTGCATCCGACCATGGCGGAAGAATTGGTAACGCTGCGCCAGCCGGTGCGAAAAACTTGATTTTCGCAGCGGAGTGACCAGTTAGCTTGAGAGACTTGAAAAGGGAAAGACCGATGGCAGGAAGTGGCGGACCTTGGGGTGGCGGCGGCGGCGGTGACGACGACGACCGTGACGGGCGTGATGGTCGGCCCGAGGGGCGCGGCGGGCGCAGGCCTGGCACCGGCTCGCAGATCCCCGAGATCGACCAGCTGGTGAAAAAGGGCCAGGAACAGTTGCGCGTGCTGATGGGCGGGCGCAGCCGGTCCGGCAATGGTGGCGGCGGTGGTGGTGGCGGCACCAGCCCGCTGGCCCCGCTGTTCTCGCGTCAGGGGCTGGTGCTGGCGGTGGTCGCGGCGGCGGGGCTTTGGGCCTATCTGTCGTTCTATACCGTCAAGCCGGAAGAACGCTCGGTCGAGCTGTTTCTGGGCAAATACAGTGCGCAGGGCAACCCCGGCCTCAATTTTGCCCCGTGGCCGGTGGTCAAGGCGGAAATCGTGCAGGTCACCGGCGAGCGCCAGACCGATATCGGCACCGGGCGGGGGGGCGACACCGACTCCGGCCTGATGCTGACGCGCGACCAGAACATTGTCGATATCGAATTCCAGGTAGTGTGGAACGTGTCGGACCCGGCCAAGTTTCTGTTCAATCTGGCCGACCCGACCGGCACCTTGCGTGCCGTTGCCGAAAGCGCGATGCGCGACATCATCGCGCGCTCGGAACTGGCCCCGGTGCTGAATCGCGACCGTGGGGTGATCGCGGCCGATCTGCGCAGTGCGATCCAGGGCACGCTCGACAGCTATGAATCCGGGATCAGCGTGGTTCGGGTGAACTTCGACAAAGCCGACCCGCCGGCCGAGGTGATTGACAGTTTCCGCCAGGTGCAGGCGGCCCAGCAGGAACGCGACAAGCTGGAAAAGCAGGCCGATGCCTATGCCAACCAGGTAACGGCAGGGGCGCGTGGGCAAGCCGCCCAACTGACCGAGCAGGCCGAAGGCTACCGCGCCGAAGTGGTGAACAACGCCGAAGGCGAGGCCAGCCGTTTTCTTGCGGTCTATGCCGAATACATCAAGGCACCTGAAGTCACGCGCAGGCGGATGTATCTGGAAACGATGGAAAAAGTGCTGGGCGACATGAACAAGGTCATCCTTGACGGGGTGTCGGGGGGCGAGGCCGGCCAAGGCGTGGTGCCGTTCCTGCCGCTTAACGAGCTGAACCGGATGTCGGCACCCGCCGCTGCCGCTGTCACCACCACGGGGAACAATTGAGATGAACAAAGCTTCTGTCATTCTGCCCGTACTGGTGATTGCGGGCGCGCTGGCGCTGTCATCGGTGTTCATCGTGGACGAGCGCGAAAAGGTGCTGGTGCTGCAATTCGGTCAGGTCAAGGCCGAGCGCGAGAACCCTGGGATCGGTTTCAGGATTCCGCTGATTCAAGAGGTGGTGCGCTATGACGGGCGGATTCTGGGGCTGCCGACGCAGCCGCTGGAAGTGACGCCGCTTGATGACCGCCGCTTTGTGGTCGATGCCTTTGCGCGCTGGCAGATCATCAATCTGACCAGCTTCCGCGAAGCGGTGGGTGTCGGTGGGGTCGATGCGGCGCAGGTTCGCCTTGACCGCATCATCAACGCTGCGATCCGCGAAGTGCTGGGCGCGGTGCCCTCGAACCGGGTGTTGTCGGAAGACCGCACCGGGCTGATGAACCAGATCCGCGACAAGGCGCGCACCGAGGCCGCGGCGCTGGGGGTCGAGGTCATCGACGTGCGGCTGACCCGCACCGATCTGCCCGAGCAGAACCTGGCCGCGACCTACGCCAGGATGCGGGCCGAGCGCGAACGCGAGGCCGCCGACGAGATCGCGCGCGGCGGTGAGGCGGCGCAAAAGGTGCGCGCCGCCGCTGACCGCACCGTGGTCGAGCTGGTCTCGCAGGCGCGCAAGGAGGCCGAGGTGGTGCGCGGCGAGGCCGACGCGCAAAGGAACGCAATCTATGCCGAGGCGTTCGGGCGCGATCCAGAATTCTTTGCCTTCACCCGCTCGCTGACCAGTTACGAGCGGGCGCTGAAGGGCGCGAATTCGTCGATCGTGATGCAGCCTGACAGCCAGTTCTTCGATTATCTGCGCAGCGATCAGGCCCCCGCCGCCGCGCCGGTCGCCCCGTGAGCGTGATCGTGCTGGCCCTCGGGCTGGTGCTGGTGGTCGAGGGGCTGGCGTTCGCGCTGGCCCCTTCGCGTCTGGTCGATCTGGTGGCGCTGATCGCCAGCCTCACGCAGGGTCGCCGCCGCGCGCTGGGGCTGGGCGCGCTGGCGCTTGGGGTGGGGCTGATCTGGCTGGCGCGCCAGCTTGGCGCGTGAGCATTGATCCCACCGGCGTTCACATTGATTTGACGCATCGCGAATGGGATTGCATTGTAACGCAGCTTAACTAGCTGTTGATGGTGAACGTCCCGACGCCCCCCTTCTTCGGGCGCGCGTGCGGGCAGCAAGGAAAGGAATTACGAGTGCAAGCCACCTCCATGTCACTGGTCCGCCGGGCCGAGGCCACGCCGCCCGCAGCGCCACGTCTTTTCACCGCATTGGTCCTTGGTCTGGCGCTGACGCTCGCGCCGGTCTCGGACGCATGGGCGCGCGGCGCACCCGAAAGCTTTGCCGATCTGGCCGAACAGATCAGCCCTGCGGTGGTGAACATCACCACATCCTCGGTGGTTGCGGCCTCGGCCGGGCCGGGGCAGTTGCAGCCTGATGGCACACCGTTCCAGGATTTCTTCAAGGATTTCATGGACCGCAACGGCCAGACCGCCCCCGAGCCGCGCCGATCCGAGGCCTTGGGGTCGGGCTTCGTGATCTCGGAAGACGGCTACATCGTGACCAACAACCACGTCATCGAAGGTGCCGATGACATCGAGATCGAATTCTTTGACGGCGACCGCCTGAAGGCCAAGCTGGTGGGCACCGACACCAAGACCGACATCGCGCTGCTGAAGGTCGAAAGCAGCACGCCGCTGCCGTTTGTGCCATTTGGCGACAGCGATCTGATGCGGGTCGGCGACTGGGTGGTGGCGATGGGCAACCCGCTGGGGCAGGGGTTTTCGGTCTCGGCCGGGATCGTGTCGGCCCGCAAGCGCGCCCTGAGCGGCACCTATGACGATTTCATCCAGACCGATGCCGCGATCAACCGGGGCAACTCGGGCGGGCCGCTGTTCAACATGGATGGCCAGGTTGTGGGCGTCAACACCGCGATCCTGTCGCCCAATGGTGGCTCGATCGGGATCGGCTTCTCGATGGCGTCGAATGTGGTCAGCAAGGTGGCCGATCAGTTGCGCCAGTTCGGCGAAACCCGGCGCGGCTGGCTGGGGGTGCGGATTCAGGACATCACGCCCGATGTCGCCGAAGCGATGGGGCTGGCCGAAGCCAAGGGCGCGCTGATCACCGATGTGCCCGATGGTCCGGCCAAGGATGCCGGCCTGATGGCGGGCGACGTGATCCAGTTGTTTGACGGATCGACGGTTGCCGATACCCGCGATCTGGTGCGCCGGGTGGCCGATGCGCCGGTGGGCGAGGCGGTCAGCGTGGTGGTGCTTCGCGATGGCAAGACCGAAACCCTGTCGGTGACGCTGGGGCGGCGTGAAACCGCCGAAAGCCAGGATGCGGCGATGACCACCGATCCGGCCGCGCCCGAGGTGCCGACCCAGGGCCAGGTGCTGGGCATGACGGTGGCCGAGCTGACCCCCGCCGATGTTGAGGCGCTGGGCCTGCCCGCCGGCAGCGAAGGTCTGGTGGTGATGGATGTCGATGCCATGTCCGACGCCTACACCAAGGGCCTGCGGCAGGGCGATCTGATCACCGAGGCCGGCCAGCAGAAGGTGGTCAGGGTGCAGGATCTGACCGACCGCGTGACCGAAGCCAAGGACGCCGGGCGCAAGTCGCTGCTGCTCTTGATCCGGCGCGGCGGGGATCCGCGCTTCGTGGCGCTGAGCGTCGAATAAGGCAGTTGCGCGCGGGGATAAACGGGGCGGGCGGGCAACCGTCCGCCCCGGTCTATTCTTGCGCGCATTTTGTCCAAAAACCGATTCACACTTTTTGGAATGCGCTCTGTTACCGCCCCGGATCGGCGGCGACCAACCCCAGATCACGCGCCGCGGCCAGCGTCAGCATCGGGCTGTCAAACCCCAGCGGGGCCTGAAACCGCCGGATCGCATCGCGGGTGGGCGCATCCATCACCCCGGTCAGCGCCAGCCGGTAAAGCCCGCGCGCCTTCAGGGCGCGTTGCAGCGTGGCAATGAAATCGGCGGTCATCATGGCCGGGCAGGGGGCGCGGAACCAGACCTCGGCGCGGTCCTGAACAATCTTCTGATGTGTCACGCTGCGGTAGCTGGCCGGGGTCAGCATGGTGCCACCCGCAGCAAAAGTGGCAGGCTCGACCTCTTCCTGATCGGTCACGGTTTCGATCACGGCGGGGGTCACATCCGTGCCCCAGCAGAGGCCGTCCGGGCCCGGTGGCGGCCCCGGCTCGGAACGCAGCACCAACTCGGCCCTGAGATCGGCGTGAGCGGGTGCTGCGGGCGCATAGGCACTCTGGCACGCGGTCAGCGCCAGCGCGCCGCACAGAGCACTGATACCAAGGGGGAATCGTGTCATCCTGCCAGTCACTGCCGCCCGTGTCCTGCTCATGCGCCGGGTGGCCCCCGGCATTCTCGCCGCCCGTCATAGCCGAAATCAGGGGGCGAAGAAAGTCACCCTTGCTCGGTCAGGGCTGATCAGCGGCCCGGCTGCCCTCGGGGTGAAAATCGGGCCGCAACAACTGGTCGAGCAGCGCCGAGAGATCCTCGATCACCTCGGCTACCACATGCACCACCCCCGACTCGCGCTGCACCCGACCGGTCACCCGCAGCAACCGCCCGGCAATCACCGCGCGGCGGAAACGCTGGTAAACCCGGGCCCAGACCACCACATTGGCCACCCCGGTCTCATCCTCGAGGGTCAGAAAGATCACCCCCCTGGCGGTGCCGGGGCGCTGACGCACCAGCACCAGCCCGGCCACACAAACCCGCGCCCCGACCGCAGGCTCGTCCAGCCGCGCATGCGGCAGGGCGGCGGGCGGGCGCGGCCATGTACCGGGGGCAGGGGTCGGGGTCAGCCAGTCAGACATACGAACAAAGATAGAACAAATTGCCCCTTTGACAAGCCCCGACAGGCTCTGGCAAATCCCGCGCAATTCGCTTATGCCGCTTACACCAAAGGCGGGACGCGCGAGGGCAAGCGATGGCGAAGATCACTTACGTCGAATTCAATGGCAAGCAACACGTGGTCGAGGTCGCCAATGGCCTGACCGTGATGGAAGGCGCGCGCGACAACGGCGTGCCGGGGATCGATGCCGATTGCGGCGGGGCCTGCGCCTGCTCGACCTGCCACGTCTATGTCGCCCCCGATTGGGTGGCAAAGCTGCCCGGGAAAGACGCGATGGAAGAGGACATGCTCGATTTCGCCTGGAATCCCGATCCCGTGCGCTCGCGCCTGACCTGCCAGATCAAGGTCACCCCCGCGCTCGACGGGCTGGTGGTGCACCTGCCCGAAAAGCAGATCTGACCCGAATCCGCAACTCCCCGCTTTCTCCTTTGTCCAAATATTCTCGGGGGTGAATTGGCCACAAGGCCAAGAGGGGGCGGAAAGCCCCCTGCCCGGACCAGCCCCTCAGTTGGTCTTGCGCGCCGGCAGGAACGGCAGCGCTGCCACCGGCACCCCATCCTCGATCAGCTTGCGCGCCTCGTCGGCCCTCGCCTCGCCGTAGATTGCGCGCTCGGGGGCAGTGCCGGCGTGGATGCGCCGCGCCTCGGTGACGAAGCTCATCCCGACATACTCGGAATTGGCCTCGATCTCGCGCCGCATCGCGGTCAGGGCCTGCTCACGCGCCGAGGCCGGGCCCGACAGCGCGCCTGCCACCGGCGCTTCCCCCGCCACATCGAGCGCCGTGCGGCTGGGGCTTAGCGACGGGGCCATCAGGGTCTTCTCAACCCCGGTCGCCCCGCACACCGGACAAGCCACCAGCCCGCGCCCGGCCAGCGCGTCAAACGCATCGGCCGACTGGAACCAGCTCTCGAAGTCGTGCCCGACCGGGCATTTCAGCGCATAACGGATCATCGGGGTGCCATGGCAAAGATCATCATCACCCAAGCATGTCGGGATCGCGCGGCAGAAATCAAGCCTTTGCCGCTGCGGCGCGCAGTTTGGCCCCGGCCTTGGCCGCTTTCCCGCCCGGCCCCGGCAACAGCGCCTCAAGCCCCGCCAGCAGGCCCCGCAGATCGGGCTCGGCCACCTTGCGGGCGGCCTTTTTCGGGCTGAACCACTTGCGCCGCCGCTGCCCGCGCTCGGGAAAGCGCTCCCGCAGGGCCTTGACCTGCAACGGATAGACCGCCACCACACAGGGCAGGCTGGAAGGTTCCGCCGAGGCCCGGTCCAGCGCCTTGTCATAGCCATAACACCCGATGCAGGTGGCGGTCGGGTTGCCTTCGACCCCGGCCTCTTCATAAGCTTCGCGCGCCGCCGAGGCCTCGGGGGCGAGGCCGGAAATCGGCCAGCCCTTGGGGATCACCCAACGCCCGGTCTCGCGGCTGGTGATCAGCAGCACTTCCAGCCGCACGCCGATCCGGCGCCAGCACAGGGCACCGTATTGGCTGTGGGCGGCCGCGTCGGTCGAAGTTGAATTTTCCGCGTCTTGCCTGTCCACGTCTTGCCTGCCTGTCGTTCTCTGGCCCACTGCTCGAACCGGCCGGTTATCCCGGCTTGCCGATCCCCCGGTCTGCGCCAAAGGTATATCGGAGTGCTGTCATTAGCCTGAACATGTCACAGTTCTGTCGCAAAGCCCAGACCATTGCACCGCCCACACGCCGGTTTGACCGCCACTTGCGCCCCGGATCAGGCGGGCGGTGCAAGCCCGACTGCGGTGGCAATCGCCGCCAGCAGCGCGCTCTCGCCCCCCGGTGGGGTCAGCACGCCGCGCGCCGCAGCGGCGAGGCGGGCCTGCTCGGCAGGGGTCAGGGCGATCAGGGCGGCGGCCAGCGCCCCGGCATCCCGCACCGCAATCGCCGCGTCGGCGGCATCAAGGGCGGCAAAACTTTCGCTGAAATTCGCGACTGAGGGGCCATGGATCACCGCCGAGCCCTGCGCCACCGGCTCGAACGGGGTATGCCCCCCGGCCGCGCCAAAGCTGCCACCGATCACCGTCACCCCCGCCAGCCCATACCACAACGCCATTTCCCCCAGCGTATCGGCCAGATAGACAGCCGTGCCCGGCCCCGGCACTTCACCCGCCGAGCGGGTGGCAAAGGCCAGATTTCGCGCCCGGATCAGGGCGGCAATGGCGGGCGCGCGGCGCGGGTGACGCGGGGCGAGGATCAAAAGATCGAACACCCCGGCGGCGCGGGACTCAAAGTAGGCATCCAGGATCGGTGCGTCCTCGCCGTCATGGGTCGAGGCCGCCAGCAGGCAGCGCGCGCGCGGGGCAGGGGGGGCGAAGGACAGCGTCATGCCATCGGGCGGGGCGACCGCCTGCGCCTTCAGCATCAGCCGCGCCACCAGCCGCTCGGGTGGCAGGCCCAAGGCAAGCAAGCGCGCCTCGGAGCCTGCGTCCTGCGCCGACACCAGGGTAAGCCGCGCCAGCGCTGCGCGCATCAATCCGGGGGCAAGGCGCTGCCACACCCCGGCACTGCGGGCCGAGATCCGCGCCCCGATCAGCAGCACCGGAGCGCTGGCTGCGGCTTGCACGATGCGCTCGGGCCACAGCTCGTTTTCCACCATCACCAGCGCGCTCGGGTGCCAGCGCGCCAGCAGTCGGCGCACTGCGCCGCTGGTATCGAACGGGGCAAGTTGGGCCGTGACCCGCGCCAGCCCCCAGCCCGCCACCATCGCCCGCGCGCTGGCGCTGTTGCAGGTCACCAGCACCGCCAGATCCGGGGCACCGGCCAGCAGCCGCACCAGCAGCCAGCGCACCGAGGTCAGCTCGCCGTTGCTGGCCCCGTGCAGCCACAGCACCGGCCCGCCTGGGGCGGCACCTGCCCGCCCCAACCGCTCGGCCAGCGCGCCCGGCGGGGCGGTGCCGCGCAAGCGTTGCCACAGCACCACGGCGATCAGGACAGGCAGCGCCAGTGCCATCAGAAATCGGTAAAGCCGCACCCCGCCCCCCTTGCAAGCCTCTGTAATCCATAGGCGGGGCGGGGAACCGTGGCAAGCGGTGCCCCGCGCCACCTTGCATCCTTGCCGCCGCCGCCGCACACTCGACCCCAGAACCATGAGGCCCAACCCGGAGTCGCCGATGCCCCTTCTAGAAGCCGCCACCAAAGTGCGCGAACACGCCTATGCGCCCTATTCGCACT
This sequence comes from uncultured Rhodobacter sp., assembly GCA_964419305.1. GTDB lineage: Bacteria > Pseudomonadota > Alphaproteobacteria > Rhodobacterales > Rhodobacteraceae > CAYQPD01. Next base: position 8,204 of record CAYQPD010000028.1, on the reverse strand, counting down.
TCAAGGTGGGGGCGGCAATCCGGGCCACCTCGGGCCAGATTTATACCGGCTGCAATGTCGAGAACGTCGCCTACCCCGAAGGCACTTGCGCCGAAGCCGGGGCGATTGCGGCGATGGTGGCGGCGGGCGAGACCCGGATCATTGAGCTGCTGGTGATCGCCGACAGCCCCGCGCCGGTGCCGCCCTGCGGTGGCTGCCGCCAGAAGCTGGCCGAATTTGCCGCCCCCGAGACGCCGGTGACCCTCGCCACCACCGACGGCAAGACCCAGCTCACCACCGTGGCCGCGCTGCTGCCCGGCGTCTTCAGCGCCGCCCATATGGCGCGCGCCTGATGGACGCCCGCGCCATCATCGCCGCCGTGCGTGACGGCACCCCGCCATCGGCGGCCGAACTCGACTGGTTCGCCAAGGGGTTGGCCTCGGGTGCGGTCAGCGATGCGCAGGCCGGGGCGTTTGCCATGGCGGTCTGGCTCAAGGGCCTGGGCGAGGCGGGGCGGGTGGCGCTGACCCGGGCGATGCGCGATTCCGGTCAGGTGCTGGCCTGGGATCTGCCGGGGCCGGTGCTTGACAAGCATTCGACCGGCGGGGTGGGCGATTGCGTCTCGCTGCTGCTGGCCCCGGCGCTGGCGGCATGCGGGGCTTATGTGCCGATGATTTCGGGGCGTGGGCTGGGCCATACCGGCGGCACGCTTGACAAGCTCGAAGCGATTCCCGGTTTCCGCTGCGGCCTGAGCCAGGACCAGCTTCGCGCCCAACTGACCGACGTGCGCTGCGCCATCGTTTCGGCCAGCGCCGAGATCGCGCCCGCCGACCGCCGCCTTTACGCCATCCGCGATGTCACCTCGACGGTCGAAAGCATTGATCTGATCACCGCTTCGATTCTGGCGAAAAAACTGGCGGCGGGGCTGGAGGCGCTGGTGCTGGATGTCAAGGTCGGGTCGGGCGCGTTCATGAAGACCATGGCGCAGGCCGAGGCGCTGGCGCGCGCGCTGGTGGCGGCGGCGCAGGGCGCGGGCTGCATGACCACGGCGCTGATTACCGACATGAGCCAGCCGCTGGCCACCGCGGCGGGCAACGCACTTGAGGTGATCGAGGTGATGGAAACCCTGACCGGCACCTCGGTCAACGCGGCGCTGTGGGATCTGACGGCGGCGCTGGGGGGCGAGGCGCTGGCGCTGGGCGGCCTTGCCGCCGACGCCGAAGACGGTGCCGGGCGGATCGAACAGGCGCTGGAAAGCGGGGCCGCTGCCGAAGTGTTCGGGCGCATGGTGGCGGCGCAGGGCGGGCCGGCCGATTTTGTCGAGCGCTGGCCCGACCGCCTGCCCGCCGCCCCGGTGCAGCGCGAGGTGCCATCCCTCGGCGACGGATTCGTGGTCAGCATTGACGGCTTTGCCCTGGGTCAGGCGGTGGTGCATCTCGGCGGTGGGCGGCTGCGCGAGGGCGACCGGGTCAACCCTTCGGTCGGGCTGTCGGACCTGGCCGGGATCGGCGAAGAGGTCAGCCGCGATGTGCCGCTGGCGATGGTGCACGCCGCGACCGAGGCCGAAGCGATGGCTGCCGTGCGCGCGGTGCAGGCGGCCTACGGGCTGGGAGCGGCCGCGCCCGCTGACCCGGCCCTGATCCACAAGAGGATTGCCTGATGCCGCGCGCCTTTCTGATCGTGATGGATTCGGTCGGCTGCGGCGGCGCGCCCGATGCGGCGGCGTTCGGCGACGCGGGGGCCAACACTCTGGGCCACATTGCCGCAGAATGTGCGGCGGGGCGGGCCGATCAGGGGCGGCGCGGCCCCTTGCACCTGCCGGTGCTGGATGGCCTCGGGCTGGGGGCGGCGATCCGGCTGGCCTCGGGGGCGGCGACGCCGGGGCTGGCGGCGCGCCCTGCCGGGCGCTGGGGGGCGGCCACTGAAGTTTCGCACGGCAAGGATACCCCGTCGGGGCATTGGGAACTGGCCGGGGTGCCGGTGCCGTGGGAGTGGACCTATTTCCCCGATACCCACCCCGCCTTTCCGCCGGAACTGAGCGCCGAGATCTGCCGCCTGGCGGGCACCGCAGGCATCCTTGGCAACTGCCACGCCTCGGGGGTGGAGATCATGGAGGAACTGGGCGAGGAGCACCTGCGCAGCGGCTGGCCGATCTGCTACACCTCGGCCGATTCGGTGGTGCAGATCGCGGCGCACGAGGAAAGCTTTGGTCTGGCGCGCCTGCTGGCGTTGTGCCGCGACCTCGCCCCCGGTCTGCATGCGCGCCGGGTCGGGCGGGTGATCGCGCGGCCGTTCACGGGCCAGCCGGGGGCGTTTCAGCGCACCCCGAACCGGCACGATTACGCCATGGCCCCGCCCGCACCGACTCTGCTCGACTGGGTGCAGAATGCCGGTCGCGCCACCCATGCGATCGGCAAGGTGGGCGACATCTTTTCCATGCAAGGGATCGGCACGTTGCATAAGGGGAAATCGGATTCTGACCTTTTCGAACAATTGTTGATGCTGGTGGCCATGGCGGAACCCGGTTCCTTTACATTTGCGAACTTCGTCGAGTTTGACAGCAATTTCGGCCACCGCCGCGACGTGGCCGGATACGCGCGCGCGCTGGAATGGTTCGATGGCTGCGCCGGGCGCTTTCTGGCGCGCCTGCGGCCGGGCGATATTGCGATCTTCACCGCCGACCACGGCAACGATCCCACCTTTCGCGGCACCGAACACACCCGCGAGCGGGTGCCGGTGCTGGTGGCGGGGGCGGGGGCGGGCGAGATCGGGATTTGCGCCTATACCGATGTTGCGGCTTCTATCGCCGCCCATCTGGGCGTGACGGGGTCTGGCTCTGGCCGGAGTTTTCTATGAAGATCAATGATTTGCCAAAAGTCGAGTTGCACCTGCATCTGGAAGGGGCCGCGCCGCCGGAGTTCATCCGCGGGCTGGCGCGGGAAAAGCACCTCGACCTTGGCGGGATATTTGCCCCTGACGGCAGTTACCGCTACACCGATTTTTGGGATTTCCTGCGGGTCTATGAGGCCGCGACCGAAACCCTGAAAACCCCGGATGATTACCATCGCCTGACCCTTGCCGTGCTCGAGGAAAGTGCGGCAAGTGGCGTGATCTATTGCGAAACCTTTCTCAGCCCCGACTTTTGCGGTGGGCGCGACCTGGAGGCCTGGCGCGACTATTTGCACGCCATCCGCGAAGCCGCCGAGATTGCAGAAAGAACCAACGGCATCACCCTGCGCGGCATCATCACCTGCATCCGCCATTTCGGCCCCGACAAGGCCCGCGAAACCGCGCGCTGTGCCGCCGAGACGGCGGGCGACTGGATTGTTGGCTTTGGCATTGCGGGTGACGAAAAAGCTGGAAAAACCAAAGACTTCCGCTGGTCTTTTGATGCAGCACGTGAAGCCGGGCTGCGCCTGACCGCCCATGCCGGCGAATGGGGCGGGCCGGAATCCGTGCGCGCCGCACTGGACGATCTGCGGGTCGAGCGCATCGGCCACGGGGTGCGCGCGATCGAAGATCCCGCTCTGGTCGATGATCTGACGGCGCGGGGCATCGTGCTTGAGGTCTGCCCCGGCTCCAACATCGCGCTTGGCCTTTACCCCGGCTGGCGGCAGCACCCGATCGCGCAGTTGCGCGAGCGTGGCGTGAAAGTTACCGTCTCGACCGACGATCCGCCGTTCTTTCACACCACCATGGCGCGCGAATACGACCGCCTCGCCGAGGCCTTCGACTGGGACGAAGGGGTGTTCCGCGCCCTTGCCCGCACTGCGCTTGACGCCGCATTCTGTGACGCCGATACCCGCGCCAGAATTCTGCAACGACTGGAGGCCCCGCATGCTTGACCAACTGACCGTCGTCAACCACCCGCTGGTGCAGCACAAGCTGACGATCATGCGGATGAAGGAGACCTCGACCGCAGGCTTTCGCCGCCTGTTGCGCGAGATCAGCCTGCTTCTGGCCTACGAGGTGACGCGCGGGCTCGACATGACCACGATCCGCATTGAAACCCCGATCTGCGCGATGGATGCCCCCACGCTGGATGGCAAGAAGCTGGCGCTGATCTCGATTCTGCGGGCGGGCAACGGGCTGCTGGACGGTATTCTGGAACTGATCCCGGCGGCGCGGGTGGGCTTCATCGGGCTTTACCGCGACCCCGAAACCCTGAAGCCGGTGCAGTATTACTGCAAGGTGCCCGACCATCTGGAAGACCGCATCTGCATCGTGGTCGATCCGATGCTGGCCACCGGCAATTCCTCGGTCGCGGCGATTGATCTGCTGAAGCAGGCCGGGGCGCGCAACATCCGTTTTCTGTGCCTGCTGGCGGCCCCCGAAGGCATCGCCCGGATGAAACAGGCCCACCCCGATGTGCCGATCGTCACAGCAGCGGTGGACAGTCATCTGAATGACCATGGATATATTGTCCCTGGGCTAGGGGATGCGGGCGACCGCATGTTCGGCACCAAATAGGGTATTTGTTCTTTACTCGGCAACAATCCTGCCGCATCATCGCCATGGCAATGATGGGGGCGATGATGCTGTTCAAGTTTGGGACGGTGGCGGTCGGGACGGTGGTGCTTGGGCTTGGGGTCGCCGAGGCCCGCGCGGTAGCTCAGATATCCGGCCCGCGCGAGCTGCCGCCTGCCAGCTTTTCCGACCAGACCTATGTTGACAGCAAGGGCTGCGTGTTCATGCGCGCCGGGGTCGGGCGCAACGTGAACTGGGTGGCCCGGGTCAATGGTGACCGCAAGCCGCTGTGTGGCTATCCGCCATCGCTGGCGGTAGCCGCCGCTCCGGTTCCTGCTCCGGCTCCGGCCCCCGCGCCAGCTCCGGCGGTTCGCGTGGCACAGGCCGCGACCACAGCGCCGCCCCCGAAACCCGCAGCGGTCGTGCCGACCAAGCCCGCGATCACGCTGGCGGCGGCAGCCCCGGTCGCGACCGCACCCTCTGCCACGCCGCCGGTGGTCGCGGCCAGACCCGCAGTTGCTACACCACCGGTGGTCGCGGCTGCAGCCGCTGCTCCGGTGCCCAGCGGCGCGGCCGCGCTGACGCCGGTGGCAAGCGCGCCGGGGCCGAACCAGGTGGCCTGCCCGGCGACCGTGCCGGTGGCCGCGCTTTATGCCACCGCCAACGGCGGGCACGTGGTGCTGTGCACCCTGGGCGATGGCACCTTGGTTGGCGCGCGCGCTCCTCTTTATGCGATAGTTGCGCAAGGGGTTGGCAACCGGGTTGGGGCCGGAATCTACGCCCCCGGCGTGGCGGTGGCTCCGGGCATCGCGATCCCGGCGGGCTACAAGCAGGCCTGGAACGATGATCGCCTGAACCCCAACCGCGGCATCGGCACCGCGGCGGGGCAGGCGCAGCAGGACCGCATCTGGACCCGCGACGTGCCGGCGGTGCTGGTGGCACGCCAGCCCGCCGCGCCGGCGCGGGTGGTGGTGGCCAGCCAGTCGGCTCCGCTGGTGCCCGCCGCCCAGCCTCAGGTCCGGGTTTCCACCAAGACCGAACCAAATGCCCGGGTGGTTGCTCCGACCGCCGGGGGCACAGTTTACGTCCAGGTTGGCACTTTTGGCGTGCCCGCCAATGCCGATGGGGCCAGGGGGCGCTTGCGCAGCGCGGGCCTGCCGGTTGGCACCGCCAGAATCACCAAGGGTGGCAAGGCGCTGCAAATCATTGTGGCCGGGCCCTACGGCGATGCAGCGGCGGCCCAGGCCGCGCTGCTGGTGGCGCGTGGGGCCGGGTTCAAGGATGCGTTCGTGCGCTGATACCAGCCGAGACACGACCACGGGCGATAAATCAAAAGTCGGGCAGCAATCAACCTTGCGCCCCTCGGCAGCGCCGGGGGGCGTCTTTATTCGCCACAGATCGCTTGCAGGCTGATCCAGTCGCCATCGACCAGAACCGGGCGCTTCGGGTGGGCGCGAAAGGGATCGGCCTCGATCAGGCCAAGCGTGGTTTCGCCCGAAGGATCAAGCGCATAAGCGTAGGGGCTGGAGGTCAGTTCGGCCGCCGCAAAGCGCTTAAGCAAGGCACCCTCTTCGACCGCGGTGGCGGGCGTGCGCAGCAGGGTTGCGCCGTAGCCCGCCACCGCCGTAGCGGGCAGTGCGCCGGTCGTCAGCACCTGCACCGTCGCGCGCAACCCGGCGTGATGCAGCAGGGCGATCATCGGGTCGGTTGCCTCGGCGCGGGCAAGTTCGGCCAGAGCAAAGCCTGCCACCGCCTCGGGCCCGGCATCGGAGTCGATCAGGGCCCGGTCAAGCACCACGATCGGCCCGGGCAGGTTGAGCGTCGGCACCTTGAGCGCGCGCAGGATCACAAGCTGCGGCGGATCGTCGCCGAACACCCGCCGACCGAGGCTGTCCAGGGCCTGCTGGCCGGTCGGATCGGCACAGGCAGCGCCAGCCACCCGCGCCAGGTCAGCCAGCGCCAGGTGCCCGATCGCGGCACGGGTCGCGGGCGGAATGACCGCCGCCGCGTGCCGTTCCAGCGCGCCGGGCAGCCAGAACACCCCCAATCCCGCGACCAGCACCAGCATTCCCAGCACCACCGCCCCGCGCAGCCGACCGGGGCGGGCGCGGGCGCGGGCCAGCGCGCCACGCACGGTTTCAAGCGCCGCGATCATGTCGGCGTCCCCGATCTCGAGGGTCTCGCTGGCGTCACGGCCGGGGGCATAAAGGGCGGGGGCCGCGCCGGGGTTCAGGCGCTCGACCGCCGGTAGCGACCAGTGCGACAGGGCCACCTCGGTGCGCGGGTCCGACAGCACCAGCGAGGCCTCGCCAAAGCTGACCACCACCTCGCGGCGCTGCGCGTCCGGCGTATCGCGCCACAGGCCCGGGCTTTCAAGCCGCTGATATTTCTTCAATGCCGTCATGGGCGGGGGGCCTTGGCCTGCTGCTGCCTGGTTGCCGCTGACCCTAGCGCCTTGCCGGGCGTGCCACAATCATCTGCCGAACGACACCCAGCCGCCAATCGGCGCGAAAAATGTCGCATCAAGGCGCGACGCGGGGGGCCGGGCGGGGTTGGTAGGCAGGCAGACCCGAAGGAGGACCCGATGTTGCCACCCCCCGATCGCACCCTGACCGCCGCCGGGATGATCCTGATCTATGCCACGGTGATCGGCTTTGGCGACAATTTCGTGCGGGTGGTGGCGGCTGAGGGCGGGCTGTGGCAGTTCCATGCCACCCGCACCGCGATGGCGCTGGGGCTGGTGGCGCTGCTGATGCGCCCGCTGGGGCTGCGGCTGAAGCCGGTCAGGCTGGGCGCGGTGGTGGCGCGCAGCACGATCCATGGTATCTCGATGCTGATCTACTTCGGTTGCCTCGCCTTTCTGCCGGTGGCGCAGGTGGCGGCGGGGCTGTTCACCGCGCCGATCTTCGTGCTGCTGATCTCGCGCTTTGCTTACGGCCACCATATCGGCCCGGTGCGGATTGCCGCCGTCGCGGTGGGGTTTGTCGGCGTGATCCTGGTGCTGGGGCCAAGTGCGATGAGCGGCGCCTCGGTGGCGGCGCTGCTGCCGGTGGCGGCGGGGGCGCTTTACGCGCTTGGCAATATCGCAACGCGCGAGTGGTGCGCCGGCGAGAGTGCCGAGACCCTGCTGGTGGCGTTCTTTGTGGCGCTCGGGGTGCTGGGGCTGGCCGGTCTTGCCGTGCTGGCGGTGGTGCCGATCGAGGTGCCGACGGGTGCTGCGGGTTTTGTGCAGCGCGGCTGGGTCTGGCCGTCGGGCACCTTTCTGTTCTGGACCTTCGTTCAGGCTGCCGGTTCGCTGCTTGGGGTCGGGCTGATGATCCGGGCCTATCAGATTGCCGCCGCCAGCCGGGTGTCGGTGTTTGAATACATCATCCTGCCCGCCTCGGCGCTGTGGGGCTGGCTGATCTGGGGCGAGGTGCTGCTTCTGTCGGCGGGGGTTGGCATGGGGCTGATCGCGCTGGCCGGTGGCATGATCGCGCTGCGCGCGCGCGCGCCCGTGGCGGGATAGCGCTCTTCCCTTCCTTGCGGTCGGTCATCGCTGGCACAGCGAAGACGCCCGGTTTTGGGCGGATGAGCGGCGGGTCAATCCCCCACCGCAGCGCGCCAGTGCCGCCGACACAGGCTGACATAGGTCTCGTTGCCGCCGATCTGGACCTGCTCGCCGTCGCGCAGGGCGTGCCCGTCGGGGCCCTTGCGCACCACCATGGTGGCCTTCTTGCCGCAGGCGCAGATGGTGCGAACCTCGCGCATCTCGTCGG
>CAYQPD010000027.1:4605-24246 GCA_964419305.1 uncultured Rhodobacter sp. | reverse complement strand
CGCTCGATGAAATCACGAATCGGTGCGCCGAACTGCCACAGCAGCGCCGCCACCACAAAGAACCGCAGGCCGCGCGCCACGACCGAGGCCGCCATGAACACCGGCAGCGACAGGCCGGTGGCCCCCGACAGGATGGTGATCACCTTGTAGGGGAAAGGGGTGACCCCGGCGATCAGCACGGCCCAGGCACCCCAATCGTTGTAGCTGGTGCGGAAGGTCTCGAACTGGCCGGTCTTGCCATAGAATTCGAGCACCGGCAGGCCGACGCTGTCGTAAAGGTAAAGCCCGATACCATAGCCCAGCATCCCGCCCAGCACCGAACTGACACTGGCCACGGCGGCGATCAGGAAGGCCCGGCGCGGGGCGGCGACGATCATCGGGATCATCAGGATATCGGGCGGGATCGGGAACACCGAGCTTTCGACGAACGCCACCAGCGCCAGCGCCCACAGCGCGCGGGGGTGCTGCGCCAGCGCAAGGGTCCAGTCGTAAAGGCTGCGGATCATCGGTTTCTCCGGCGGGTCGCGCTGCTTGCATCATGGTCGCGGGCCAAGGTCAAGGTCGCCGTAGCGGCCATTGACGGGACAGGGGGCGCAGGCTAAACAGCCCGCCGTGGCCCGAGTGGTGGAATGGTAGACGCAGAGGACTCAAAATCCTCCGCCGCAAGGCATGTCGGTTCGAGTCCGACCTCGGGCACCACCATGAAGTCAGAGGCGATTGTGCTGCGGCACCTTGGGCCAGCCAAAAGGATGTGGGCGGCTCAGCGCGTGAACTTCTTGTATTTCACCCGCTTCGGCGCGATCGAATCGGCGCCGAGGCGGCGCACCTTGTCGGCCTCGTAGGCCTCGAAGTTGCCCTCGAACCATTCGACATGGGCGTCGCCCTCGAAGGCCAGGATATGGGTGCAGAGGCGGTCGAGGAAGAAGCGGTCGTGGCTGATGATCACGGCGCAGCCGGCGAAATCGTCGATCGCGGATTCCAGCGCTTGCAGGGTTTCGACGTCGAGGTCGTTGGTGGGCTCGTCCAGCAGCAGCACGTTGCCGCCCGAGCGCAGCAGCTTGGCCATGTGGACCCGGTTGCGCTCGCCGCCCGACAACAGGCCGACCTTCTTTTGCTGGTCGGCACCCTTGAAGTTGAACGCGCCGCAATAGGCGCGGGAGTTCATTTCGGCGTCGCCAAGGTGGATCACCTCGAGCCCCTCCGAGACTTCCTCCCAAACCGTCTTGGCGGGATCAAGCGCGTCACGCGACTGATCGACATAGGAAAGCTGCACGGTGTCGCCCAGGGTGATCGAGCCTGCGTCGGGTTGCTCCTGCCCGGTGATCATCCGGAACAGGGTCGATTTGCCCGCCCCGTTGGGGCCGATCACCCCGACGATGGCACCGGGCGGCACGGTAAAGCTGAGATCCTCGATCAACAGCTTGTCGCCCATGTGTTTTTTCAGGCCCTGCACGTCGATCACCTTGCCGCCAAGGCGCTCGCCGTTGGGGATGATGATCTGGGCGGTCGAGATGCGTTCGCGTTCCGACTGGTTGGCCATCTCATTATATTTGGTGATCCGGGCCTTGGATTTGGCCTGGCGCGCCTTGGCCCCCGAGCGGATCCATTGCAGTTCCTTTTCCAGCACCTTCTGCTTGGCCTTGTCTTCGCGCGCTTCCTGCATCAGGCGCTTGGCCTTCTGTTCCAGCCAGGCGGAATAGTTGCCCTCGTAGGGGATGCCGCGGCCGCGTTCGAGTTCGAGAATCCACGACGTGATGTCATCAAGGAAATAGCGGTCGTGGGTGACGATCAGGATGGTGCCGGTATAGGCGATCAGGTGCAGTTGCAGCCAGGCGATTGATTCGGCGTCGAGGTGGTTGGTGGGCTCGTCGAGCAGCAGCATGTCGGGGGCTTCGAGCAGCAGGCGGCACAGCGCGACCCGGCGCTTTTCGCCGCCTGAAAGGGTGGCCACCTCGGCGTCGTCGGGCGGGCAGCGCAAAGCCTCCATCGCGACGTCGATCTGGCTGTCGAGATCCCACAGGTTCTGCGCGTCAATGGTGTCTTGCAGGGTGGCCATTTCCTCGGCGGTTTCATCCGAGTAGTTCATCGCCAGATCGTTGTAGCGATCGAGAATCGCCTGCTTGTCGGCTACCCCCAGCATGACGTTGCCGCGCACCGAAAGTGAGTCGTCAAGCTGCGGCTCCTGCGGCAGGTAGCCGACGCGGGCACCTTTGGCGGCCCAGGCTTCGCCCTGAAAATCCTTGTCAATCCCCGCCATGATCCGCAGCAGGGTCGATTTGCCCGAGCCGTTGACACCCACCACCCCGATCTTGACCCCGGGCAGGAAGTTCAGGTGGATGTTCTCGAAGCATTTCTTGCCGCCGGGATAGGTTTTGGACACGGCTTCCATGTGATAGACATACTGATAGGGGGCCATACGCGTCTCCTGCATCGGGGGTGGCGCTGATCTAGCGGCAATGGTGCGAAAGTGCAACGTGTGCCATTTATGGATGTGTGGCAGCAATGCATACCGAGGTATGCAGTCAGTGCAGACGCGGCATGAATCGCATGCTGTTGTGCAGAAAGTTGATCCATGTCAATGTGACGATCACGGATCAGTGTCTCTGGTGCGGGGGAACCGCGGGAAACCTGCGCTTCAGATTTCGATTTTGATACAGGAGGTACGACTCGGATGTCGGTATGTGGAAAAGGCCTTCGGGCCAGTGCAATGGGCGCAGTTGCCCTGGTTGGTTTCATGGCGGCCGGGATTGCCTGGGCCGATGTCGATCAGGGCTCGATCGCCAATGGCGGACGGCTTTACGACAAGTGGTACAAGGTGGTGAAGGCCGAAAAGCCGGCTGCCGTGCACCCGCTTTATCCCGCCGCAGCCAACCCCAAGATTGCGGAAGCCCCCGATGCCACCTGGCGCTGCAAGGAATGCCACGGCTGGGATGGTCTGGGCAAGGACGGCGCTTACAGCAGTGGCAAGCACGCCACCGGCATCGTCGGGATCAACGGCATGATCGGTGGTGATCCGGCGGCGGTGGTGGCGATCCTCAAGTCGGATGGTCACGGCTTTGGCGACAAGCTGTCGGATCAGGACATGACCGATCTGGCCAACTTCGTGGTCTCGGGCCAGATCGACTGGGCGCCCTATGTTGATGCGGCCTCGAAGGCGTCGCTTGGTGACGCGGTTGCCGGTGGACAGGTGTTCAACACGGTCTGCGTCGGCTGCCATGGTCTTGAAGGCAAGCTGCCCAAGGAAATGCCGCCGCTGGGCTCGCTGGTCAGCAACCCGTGGGAAGTGATGCACAAGATCCTGAACGGCCAGCCGGCCGAATCGATGCCGGCGCTGCGTGCGATCGACCATCAGGTGGCAGCCAACGTCCTGGCCTATCTTGCGACCCTGCCCAAGGAATGAGCCTTCGGCCACGCTGACAACGACCTCCGGGGCGACGACACCGCGCCGGAGGTCATCCTTTGCAATTCGGAGATTTGATACATGATACGCCTGACAAAGTGGTTGTGGCATTGGTTCACGCGGCCCAGCGTGATGATCGGGCAGGGGTTCCTGATCGCGATCGGGCTGTTTGGCGGGATCATTTTCTGGGGTGGCTTCAACACCGCGATGGAAGCCACCAACACGCTGGAATTCTGCATCTCGTGCCATGAGATGCGCGATACGGTGTATCAGGAATACAAGACCTCGATCCACTACAAGAACCCCGCCGGGGTGCGCGCGATCTGCCCGGATTGCCATGTGCCGCATGCCTGGGGGCCGAAGATGATCCGCAAGATTCAGGCCAGCAACGAGCTTTGGCACAAGCTGCGCGGCACGGTAGGCACGCCCGCCAAGTTTGAAGAGCATCGGCTGGAGCTGGCGACCCACGTGTGGGACGCGATGAAGCGCACCGACTCGCGCGAGTGCCGCAACTGCCACAGCTTTGACGCGATGGATTTCGAGCATCAGCGTCAGCGGGCGCGTGAAAAGATGGAGCCGGTGGCCAATGGCACCGATCTGTCGGGCGGCTCGACTTGTATCGACTGCCACAAGGGCATTGCCCACAAGCTGCCGGTGGTCGAGCGCGACGACTGAGCGTCGGCAGTTCGCGCGTTTGCAAGCCGCCGGAAATCGGCTAGTGACGCGAGGATGAGATCCGGCTTTCCGATTGCACTGTCAGGCATGACAATTGGCCTTCTGGGCGGGTCGTTCGACCCCGCCCACGAGGGCCATTGCCACATCACCCGCGAGGCGCTGAAGCGGTTCGGCCTGGACCGGGTGTGGTGGCTGATCAGCCCCGGCAACCCGCTGAAGGCGGCGGGGCCTGCGCCATTGGCGCAGCGCCTTCTTCAGGCGCGGGCGCTGATGCGGCATCCGCGGGTGGTGGTGACCGACATCGAGGCGCGGCTGGGCACGCGTTATACCGCGGCTACTCTGGCGCGGCTTCAGGCGATCTATCCCGGGGTGCGGTTCGTGTGGCTGATGGGGGCCGACAATCTGGCGCAATTTCACCGTTGGGACCGCTGGGAATGGATCATGCGCCATGTCCCGATCGGGGTGCTGGCACGGCCCGGCGTGGGGCTGGCGGCGCGGCTGAGCCGGGCGGCGCGTATCTACGCGGCCGCCCGGGTGTCTGCGGTCGAAGCGCGCGCCCTTGGGCAGTTGGTGCCTCCGGCCTGGTGTCTGGCGGATGTGCCGCTGAAGAAACAGTCATCGAGTGCGATCCGGGCGCGGGGCGGGTGGCGGCAGGGGGGGCTGTCTGCCCCCCACGCCGATGAGGGGCTCATCGGCTTCCCCCGAGGGTATTTGAGCCAATGAGAATGGCACGGAGTGCTTGCGGCAGCGCGCGCTCTGTGGTTCGTTTCCGCAGGCAGGGTAAGGGGGCAAGATGATTTCGCGGCGCTGGGTGCTGGGCGGGCTTCTGGCGGGGGCGGCGGCTCCGGTCTGGGCCGAGGCACCGCTGACTTCGCCGCGGCCGCAGGCGCGACCGTGGAGCGAGGCCGGGGTTGCGGCACGTGATCTGCCCGATACCGGGCCGCTGATCGCGGCGGCGCGGCTGGGCGGCGCGGTGGGCTATGTCGTGGCCGAGGCCGCCAGCGGGCGGGTGCTGGAGGCGGTGCAGGGTGATCTGGCGCAGCCGCCGGGCAGTGTCGCCAAGACCATCACCGCGCTTTACGCGCTGGAGCGGCTGGGGATCGGGCACCGCTTTGCCACCCGGCTGCTGGCTACCGGGCCAGTGGTGGGAGGGCAGATCGCGGGTGATCTGGTGCTGGTCGGATCGGGTGATCCGACGCTTTCGACCGATGGGCTGGGCGACATGGCGGCGGCGCTGGCCAGGGCCGGGGTGCGCGGCGTGCGCGGGCGCTATCTGGTCTATGCCGGGGCCTTGCCGCAGATCGCGCAGATCGACCCCGGGCAGCCTGACCATGTCGGCTACAACCCGGCGATCTCGGGGCTGAACCTCAATTTCAACCGGGTGAATTTCGTCTGGCAACGCAGCGCCAAGGGCTATGACGTCAGCATGGACGCGCGCGCCGAGCGCTTTGTGCCGCAGGTGCATATGGCGCGGATCAAGGTGGTGAACCGCGATCTGCCGACCTACACCTACGCCGCGCGGGCGCAGGGCGACGACTGGACGGTGGCGTCGGGCGCACTGGGCAAGGGCGGCAGCCGCTGGCTGCCGGTGCGCCACCCCGAGATTTACGGGGCCGAGGTGTTCCAGACCCTGGCGGCGGCGCAAGGCATCACGCTGCCCGACGCGCAGATCGTGCGCGCCCTGCCGACTGGCACGGTGCTGGTCGAGCACCGAAGCGACGATCTGGCCGTGGTGCTGCGCGACATGCTGAAGTTTTCCACCAACATGACCGCCGAAGTGTTGGGGCTGACCGCCTCGGGGGCCGTGAGCCTTGCCGCTTCGGCGCGGCAGATGTCGGACTGGGCGGCGGCGCGCTATGGCTTGCAGGCGCGCCTGGTCGATCATTCCGGGCTGGGGTCGGGCTCGCGCATTTCGGCCTCCGACATGGTCAAGGCGCTGCTGGCGGCGCGGCGCGGGGCCGTGCCGGGGCTTATGCGCGAGGTGGGCATGCGCGACGCCAAGGGGCAGGTGATCAAGGGCCACCCGGTGCGGGTGCGGGCCAAGACCGGGACGCTGAATTTCGTCTCGGCGCTGGCGGGCTATGTGCTGCCGCCGTCGGGACGCGATCTGGTGTTTGCGGTGTTTTGCGCCGACGAGGCCCGGCGCGATGCCCTGCCGATGGCCGAACGCGAGCAGCCGCCGGGCGGGGCCAACTGGACCCGGCGGGCAAGGGTCTTGCAGGGGCAACTGGTCAGCCGGTGGGCGGGGGTTTACGGCTAGAACCGCAGATGCCGCGCGCGCGCACCCCATTCGATGGCGGCGGCGTGCAGGCGATCGACGTCAAGCTCGTGCCGGATTTCCTCGAGCATCCGCAGTTCCACCTCGCGCAGTTTGCCGTCGGCGGCGGCCACGTCGCAGGCCAGCGCGTAGGCCGTCTCGTAAAACTTGGCGGGCAGGGCGTCGCGGATCAGGCCGAACAGGGCGTCAAGCCCGTCTTCGACCTCGAACAGATCGAACACGGTCTGCGAGATCTGGCGGATGCGGTCGCTGTCGTATTCGGCAAAGATCGGCAAGTGGTGGACGATGCGCTGGATCGCCACCAGTTCCGAGGTGCGCATGTGCTCGTCGGAAGCCGAGACCGCAATCATGATGGCGATCAGCGCGTCCTGGGGCGAAAGCGACGGTGGGGTATGGGGCACGGGGGGCATCCTTCGGACGGGGGTTCGGGGTGCAGATTATTGACGTGGGGGCTGGGCGGCAATAGGAGACAGGCGTTGTGTGCGCAAAGGGCGCGTGCATCAGGACAAGGGATGCGCCGATGTCTGCCCTGCGGAATGCTGCGATGAAATCGAAAGCCTGGCCGTTTGAAGCGGCGCGCGTCCTGCTCAAGCGCTATGAGAAAAAGCCCCCGGAAAAGGGCCATGTGCTGTTCGAGACCGGCTACGGGCCGTCGGGGCTGCCCCATATCGGCACCTTCGGCGAGGTTGCGCGCACCACCATGATCCGCCGCGCCTTTGAGGTGATCTCGGACATTCCGACCCGGCTGATCTGCTTTTCCGACGATCTCGACGGGATGCGCAAGATCCCCGACAACGTGCCGCAGCAAGAAATGCTGGCGCTGCACCGCCAGAAGCCGCTGACCTCGGTGCCCGATCCGTTCGGGCTTTACCCAAGCTTCGGCGACCACAACAACGCCATGCTGCGGCGGTTTCTTGACACCTTCGGGTTCGAATACGAATTCTATTCCTCGACCGAGTTCTACCGCTCGGGGCAGTTTGACGCGACCCTGCGTCTGGCGGTCGAGCGTTATGACCAGATCATGGCGGTGATGATGGCCAGTCTGCGCGAAGAACGCCAGCAGACCTATTCGTGCTTTCTGCCGATCAGCCCGATCTCGGGGCGGGTGCTTTACGTGCCGCTGAAAGAGGTGAATGCCCGCGATGGCACCATCACCTTTGCGGATGAGGATGGCCGCGATTGCACCCTGCCGGTGACCGGCGGCAACGTGAAACTGCAATGGAAGCCCGATTTCGGCGCGCGCTGGGCCGCACTGGGCGTCGATTTCGAGATGTATGGCAAGGATCACGCGACCAACACCCCGATCTATGACGGGATTTGCGAGATTCTGGGTGGGCGTAAACCGGAACATTTCACCTATGAGCTGTTTCTCGACGAGACCGGGCAGAAGATCAGCAAATCCAAGGGCAACGGCCTGACGATCGACGAATGGCTAAGCTATGCCGCGACCGAAAGCTTGAGCTATTTCATGTATCTCAAGCCCAAGACCGCCAAACGGATGCATTTGGACGTGATCCCCAAGGCGGTCGATGAGTATCATCAGCAGTTGCGCGCCTATACCACGCAAGGGCTGGAGGCGCAGGTCAACAACCCGGTCTGGCATATCCACCACGGCCAGCCGCCGGAATCGAAGATGGTGGTGCCGTTCGCGATGCTGCTTAACCTGGCGTCAGTCTCGGCGGCCACCAGCAAGGAGGCGTTGTGGGGCTTCATCCGGCGCTATGCGCCCGAGGCCAGCCCGGAAACCCATCCCGATCTCGATGCGGCGGCGGCCTTTGCGCTGCGCTATTTTCGCGATTTCGTGGCCCCCAAGCGAGTGTTCCGGCTGCCCGATGCCAAGGAGGCCGCCGCTCTGGCCGATCTGCGCGCGCGCCTCGTGGCCTGGCAGGGTGGCCCCGACGCCGAAGGGTTGCAGACCCTGGTGTTTGCGGTTGGCAACGCCCACGGTTTCGAGCCGCTGCGCGACTGGTTCCGCGCCCTTTACGAGGTGCTGCTCGGGGCCCCGGACGGGCCGCGCTTTGGCGGCTTCATCGCCCTTTTCGGGGTGGATGAGACCATCGCGCTGATCAACAAGGCTCTGGTCGGTGGGCTGGTGGCCAAGCCCTGAGCCGGAGGCACAAGATGGAGCGGGTTTGGGGACGTTCTCCGTTTGCTTGATACCGGATATTGCACTAAAAAACGAGGAGCAAGCAAAGAGGGGCCCGTCATGACGGCAGCGAATGACCTGCAACAGTTCCTCGGCGGGGATAAATTCGCGACGGTCATGGCTGATCCGCCGTGGCGGTTTCAAAATCGCACGGGGAAAATAGCACCAGAACACAAGCGGTTGGCGCGCTACCCCACGATGGAACTTGAAGAGATTTGCGCCTTGCCGGTAGCAAAGCACCTCGAAGACCGGGCGCACTGCTACTTGTGGGTTCCAAACGCCCTGTTGCCCGAGGGGCTACAGGTCTTGAAGGCCTGGGGGTTCGACTACAAATCCAATATCGTGTGGCAAAAAGTTCGCAAAGATGGCGGGCCTGATGGGCGCGGAGTGGGATTTTATTTCCGAAACGTCACCGAAATCCTGCTCTTCGGGGTGCGTGGGAAAGACATTCGGACGCTTGGGCCGGGCCGAAGCCAGGTTAATTTCATCGAAGGCAAGGAGCCCGACGGCGACATCCTGAAGATGCGCAAGCGCGAGCACAGCCGCAAACCGGACGAGCAATACGCCATCATCGAAAGTTGCAGTTGGGGTCCGTTTCTCGAATTGTTCGGGCGCGGCAAGCGCAAGGGGTGGACGGTGTGGGGCAACCAGGCGGACGACGACTACAAGCCCTCTTGGCCGACCTATGCCCACAACAGCGGTGTTTCCAACACCGCTGCCGAGTAGCTATTCCACCACCACACTCGCAGGCAGCCCGACCAGCAACAGCGGGCACGGGTTGCCAACCCCACGGTTGATCCGATCTTCGAGTTTGTTCCAATGGGTCGTCGCTGCGCCGAATTTGTCGGCGACAAACTGGCGAGCGAACGCTTTCGCGAACGGCACCTGCTGATCCAACAGCCTCAGAACGGCATCGCGCTGTCGCCTGGTCCGATCTTTCATCTTGAATGCCTCCACCATTTCTTCTTCGGCGACGAAGCCGTGCTTGGTGATGCAACGCTCGACCAAGCCCAGCAGCGCCGCTTGAAGCGACGCACCTCGTGTAATCAGAACGCCGACTGAAATCGCGGATTGCGCGTGCAGGCGCTGAAAGCTTTCCAGATCTCGATCGAAGAAAGGATCCTTGTTGTTCCACTCGATCTCGCACGCGATGGTCCCATCATCGGTGCGCCGGACGTGGTCGATTTCGTGGCTGTTTGCAACCCGTTCCACCCCATCAACGATGAGCTTGAAATCGAAATTGTGTTTTGGCCAGCCTGCGGAATAGAGCTTCCGGCGCAGCCGCTGGGTTGAAGCCGCTTCCCCGCCGCCACTCCCCACCAGTTCTTCAACCGGGATCTTGACGTCAAGCAGGGCATCTTCCAGCTCAGCCGCCATGTCGGGAAAATCCAACGCCAGAATGGCGACCGCGTGGTTCCGGATGGCGATATCGAAACCGGCGTCAACAAGTCGCTCGAACATCATTCCCTCAACTTTCGAGCGATCGTATCGGACCGAGATAAAAGACGCAAACACCGCCGCTCCCAGGCTCACTGATCACGGTGTCACACTCATTTTCTTCTTTGCCCAAATACTCGCGCCGCAGGCATTGTGTTGCGCCGCAAGGGCCGGCGGCGCGCGCTGCGCGCAGGGGGCATTAAGCACTCAACGCTAATGCTCCGGCCTTGCGGCGGCGTCATCGCCCCCGACAGCGCAACGAGGCGAGGGTTTACCGAGATGAACATGGCAATTACCGACGGGCTGGTGCTGATGCCGCCGCCGTTTTCCGCCGGGCTGAACCAATGGTCGCGTGAGGATGGCACGCCGGGATCGGCCACTTATGCCGGCCAGCCCAATGCGGCCTTTGTGCCCGCCGATCAGGATTTCGGTGGCTGTCTGGAACTCCAGAAACTCGATGTCACCCAGAAACTGCGCTATATGGGCCAGACCCCGATCCAGCCGGGGCTTTATCTGCGGGTCACCGCGCGGGTCAAGGCAGTGGCGGGCAACCTGCCGATGGTGCGCATTGCGGCCTGGGCGGGGCGGGCCAACGACACCAATGTCGCGGTGCCATCGACCGGGCCTGCGGTGGCGCTGACCAGCTACGGCGAGGTTGTCACCGTCAGCGCCATCATCGGCTCGGGCAATCGCAGCGGGGTCAATCTGGTCTGGGGCACCGAGCCGGTTTACGGCCATTTCGGGCTGGATCTGACCGGGGCCAACGGCGGCGTGGTGCGGATCGACGACATCGTGATCGAGGATGTCACCGATGTCTTTTTCCGCAAGATGCTCGATCTGGTCGATGTTCGCGACTACGGCGCGCTTGGCAACGGCGTGGCCAATGATGCGCCCGCATTCGAGGCCGCAGATGCGGCGGCCAACGGGCGGGCGGTGCTGGTGTCGGCGGGCAGCTATCATCTGGCCGCCAACGTGACCTTCGAGTCGGCGGTGCGCTTCGAGGGCACGGTGGTGATGCCGGCCACGGCGCGGCTGGTATGCACCCGCAACTACAATCTCGACACCTATACGGCGGCGTTCGGCAGCCAGATTGAAGGCTTTCGTCGCGGGCTTCAGGCGCTGTTCTACTATACCGATCATGTCACCTTCGATCTCAGCGGGCGGCAGGTCGATCTGACCGGGCCGATCGACGTGGCGGCGCTGTCGGGACTGACCGCCTTTGCGCAGCGCCGGGTGCTGACCAACGGGCAATTGAACGCGGTGGCGGGCAGCGGCTGGAACACGGTCACTGCGACCTCGGTCGCGACCTACACCACCACCAACCCCAACCAGCTTACGGCGGTCGCCAATGTGGCCAACATTCCGGTCGGCGCGCGGGTCAGCGCCACCGGGGTCGGGCGCGAGGTCTATGTCACGAGCAAGAACATCGGGGCCGCCACGGTGCAGCTCAGCAAGCCCTTGTGGGGGGCTGCCGGAACCCGGACCTTCACCTTTGAGCGTTACCATTACATGCTGGACTTCAGCGGTTTTGACCAGTTGAGCAAGTTCGAGATCACCGATGTCGAGTTTCAGTGCGGCGGCCGGGCCAGCTGCATTCTGCTGGCGCGCGGCGGGCTGACGTTCCGGGTGGCGGATTGCGTGCTGAACGGGCCCAAGGATCGCGGCATCACCTCGATCGGGTCCGGGTGTCAGGGGATGATCGTCGATCAGTGCCAGTTCCTGTCCAACGAGCAGTCCCTGCCGTCGCAAAACCGCACCACGATCGCGCTCAACAGCAATGCCAACGACTGCAAGATTCGCGACAACCGGATCGTCCGGTTCGCCCATTTTGCGATCATCGGCGGTTCGGGCAACATGTTCATCGGCAACCATTTCTTCCAGGGCGATGATCAGAGTGCGGGAATCCGCCAAGCCGGGCTGGTGATGACTCAGACCAACAACCGCACCTTGATCTCGGGCAACTACATCGACAACTGCTCGCTCGAATGGTCGAACGAACACGACCCGGCGCCGGAGTTCAGCGGTGAGCTGTCATTCGGCGGGCTGACCATCACCGGCAACATCTTCATGGCAACGGATGTTGCCCCGTCGTTTCGCTGGCTGGTGATCGCGCCGCGCGGTCCGGGCCATTTTGTCAACGGGCTGAGCGTGACCGGCAACACCTTTCGTGCCGTCAACGCCACCATCGACCGGGTGGAAAAGATCGACAGCACGCAGGCCACACTGGATTTCAGCCGGTTCCGCAATCTGGTGTTCGAGGCCAACACCTTCAACGCGGTAGCCCAGAACACCATCAGTCCAGTCACGATCCAGCATGACCAGAACACCGAAGCCGATACCTGGGTGATCGACGGTGCCGCCTATCTGCCGTTTGCCGCCTGGGCGCGCGGGGTGCGCTCGCTGGTGGCCGAAGGCTCGATCACCACGGTCTCGAATGTGGTGCGCTACGACATGCCCTTCGTGCAGGTGGCGCAGGGCAGCGCCAAGAACAAGGTCAACCTGCGCTGGCCGGCGGCGGTGAAGGGCAAGGTGCAGGTGACCCTGCGCTGCGACAGCGCGGTTTGACCAGCCGCCAGGGGGGGGCGGGGGCGGCCTTGCGGGGCCGCCCTTTTTACGGCGCGAGACGCAGATCACCCGCCGTCAGGTGAAAGGCCTTGCCGAAACCGCCGTTCAGCAAGGCCGAGACCGGCGTCAGTGTGACCAGAGAAAAATCCGTAAAATCAATGTAAAGCCTGGCCTTGGGGTGGGTGGCAAGCCAGTGTGCGCGCAAGCCTGCGTAGCCGGGTGCGGCGCGGTCGGCAAAACCTGCCCGCACCCGGATCATCAGGCGCGGATGGGTCAGCGGGTCGCCCTTGGGGCCGGGTTCGCCCACCATCAGCGCGGCTGCGGGGTTGGCGCGCAGCGCGGCGGTATGCTGGGCCAGGGTCGAGATCAGGGTCAGCGGCAGCCCGTCGGGATCAAGCCCCAGCGCGATGCGGCTGATGCCGGGGGTGCCGGACTCGGGGTCAATCACCGCCAGCGCCGCGTGGCGCGCCCCCGTCAGCAGCGCCTGCGCCAGCGCCCTTGCGTCGGGGGTGGCGGTAGCGACGGGATCGGGGCGGATCGGCATGAAAAACCTTGCGATGAGCCAAGTGATCATGGCTAGCGCTGCTTCGGCGCTGGCGCAAGCCGTGGCGAGGCCCGGTGGCCGATCTCGGTGCCGGGGTCGGCACCTGGGGTGATTCGGATTTACCTCTTGGTCGGGTGCGCAAGAACGCTGGTGCGAAACACGGGGGCGGGTCCGGTTTGACTTGTGCCTGCGCCAACCGGTCACAACCGACGGCAGAGCGGCTAAAAATTCACCTGTTTGTGAAGTGCCAGGTGCTTGAAACTTAATGTCTAATTTTCGCCTCAATTTGCATGATTTACACAGTTCACTGGATTTCAGTTAATAAATTGACAGAAAAACATAAACAATAAAAAGAGTTACGGTTTTCGGCGTCTTTGGTTTACAATGCCTTCAAGGATGAATGACGCCACGTCACACGGCGTCAGAGAGCATGGTGCCGGACGCGCCAGCCAGTTGGAGGAAAATGAATGTCAGATCACGTTCAGGCGCCGAAGGTCTATCCGCCTTCGGTCGATTTCGTAGCCAAAGCCCATGTCGATGCCGCAGCCTACAAACGGATGTATGCGGCATCGGTTTCGGACCCCGATACCTTCTGGGGCGAGCAGGGCAAGCGGCTCGACTGGACGCATGACTACACCAAGGTCAAGGACAGCAGCTTCAAGCTGGGTGAAGTTTCGATCAAATGGTATGAGGACGGCACCCTTAACGTCGCGGCCAACTGCATTGACCGACACGTCGCCCGGCGTGGCAACCAGACTGCGATCATCTGGGAACCCGATGATCCCAAGGCCCCGGCCAAGCACATCACCTATATCGAACTCTTGGAAAACGTCTGCCGCATGGCCAACGTGCTGAAGGCGCAAGGGGTGGGCAAGGGCGATCGGGTGGTGATGTATCTGCCGATGATCCCCGAGGCGGCCTATGCGATGCTGGCCTGCGCCCGGATCGGGGCGATTCACTCGGTGGTGTTTGCCGGGTTCTCGCCCGACGCGCTGGCCAACCGGATCAACGACAGCGAGGCCAAGCTGCTGATCACCGCCGATTTTGCGCCGCGCGGTGGCAAGAAAACCGCGCTGAAGTCGAATGCCGACTCGGCGCTTCTGCATTGCAGCGACCACGTCAAGTGCCTGGTGGTGCGCCATACCGGCGACGAGGTTTCCTGGGTCGAAGGCCGCGATGTCGATCTGACCGCGGCGATGGCGGCGGCCTCGGCCTATTGCCCCTATGTCGAGATGGGGGCGGAAGACCCGCTGTTCATCCTCTACACCTCGGGCTCGACCGGCAAGCCGAAGGGAGTGGTGCACACCTCGGGCGGCTACCTGGTCTATGCTGCGATGACGCATCAGTTGACCTTCGATTATCACGACGGCGACGTGTTCTGGTGCACCGCCGATGTCGGCTGGGTCACCGGCCACAGCTACATCGTTTATGGCCCGCTGGCCAACGGCGGCACCAGCCTGATGTTCGAGGGCGTGCCGACCTGGCCTGACGCCGGGCGCTTCTGGGCGGTATGCGAAAAGCACAAGGTGACGCAGTTCTACACCGCCCCGACCGCGATCCGGGCGCTGATGGGGCTGGGGCCGGACTGGGTTGAAAAGCACGATCTTTCGAGCCTCAAGCTGCTTGGCACGGTGGGCGAGCCGATCAACCCCGAGGCCTGGAACTGGTATAACGTGCATGTCGGCAAGGGCAAATGCCCGATCGTCGATACCTGGTGGCAGACCGAAACCGGCGGCCACATGATCACCTCGCTGCCGGGCGCGATCGCGGGCAAGCCGGGCTCGGCCACCCGGCCGTTCTTCGGGGTGCAGCCGGTGGTGCTGGATCCGCAGACGGCCACGGTGCAGGAGCCGGTCGAGACCGACGGCGTGCTGTGCATTGCCGATAGCTGGCCGGGCATGATGCGCACCCTGTGGGGCGATCACGAGCGCTTCGAGCAGAACTATTTCTCGCAATATCCGG
Organism: uncultured Rhodobacter sp.; assembly: GCA_964419305.1. Taxonomy (GTDB): domain Bacteria; phylum Pseudomonadota; class Alphaproteobacteria; order Rhodobacterales; family Rhodobacteraceae; genus CAYQPD01. The sequence goes on along the minus strand of CAYQPD010000027.1, from coordinate 9,239 downwards.
GCTACTACTTTGCCGGCGACGGTTGTCGGCGCGACGCCGATGGTGATTACTGGATCACCGGGCGGGTCGATGACGTGATCAACGTCTCGGGTCACCGGATGGGCACGGCCGAGGTTGAATCGGCGCTGGTGGCCCATTCCGACGTCGCGGAATCGGCGGTGGTGGGCTATCCGCACCCGATCAAGGGGCAGGGCATCTATGCCTATGTCACGTTGATGCACGGGGTGAAACCCACCGAAGAGCTGCGCCGCGAGCTGGTGAAATGGGTGCGCGCTGAAATCGGGCCGATCGCCAGCCCCGACCTGATCCAGTGGGCACCGGGCTTGCCGAAAACCCGCTCGGGCAAGATCATGCGCCGGATTCTGCGCAAGATCGCCGAGAATGATTTCGGTGCCCTTGGGGATACCTCGACCCTGGCCGATCCTGCGGTGGTGGACGATCTGATCGCCAACCGGATGAACCGGGCCTGACGGATGCAAGCTGCCGCGCGCAAACAGCCGACCGTACTGATCCTGCTTGGCCCGCCGGGGGCAGGCAAGGGCACCCAGGCGCGGATGTTGGAGCAGGACTTCGGTCTGGTTCAGCTATCAACCGGCGATCTGTTGCGCGCGGCGGTGGCAGCGGGCACCGCCGCGGGCAAGACCGCCAAGGCGGTGATGGCGGCGGGCGGGCTGGTCAGCGACGAGATCGTGCTGGCGATCCTGCGCGACCGCATGGCCGCGGCCGATACCGCGCGCGGCGTCATTCTTGACGGCTTTCCGCGCACCGCCGGGCAGGCGGCGGCGCTGGATCATCTGCTGGCCGGCAACGGCCAGGCGGTGACGGCGGCGATCAGCCTTGAAGTCGATGACGAGGCGATGGTGGGCCGGGTCTCGGGCCGCCTGACCTGCGCCGGTTGTGGCGAAGGCTATCATGACGAGTTCAAGCAACCCGCAGTAGCGGGCGTTTGCGACAAATGCGGCGGCACCGAGTTCACCCGGCGCGCTGACGACAATGCCGGAACGGTGCGGGCGCGGCTGACCGCCTACCACGCCCAGACGGCCCCCCTGATCGCGTATTACGAGGGCAAAGGCGTGTTGGAACGGATTGATGCGATGGCCACTATCGCCGCGATCCGCGCCAGCCTTGGCACCATCGTGAACCGCGTATCAGGCTGACAAGACGGCCCGCATCCCCTGGACAAGGGGGGCGCGGGAAAGAACAGACAACTCAGGGAGTAGCACCATGTCGGACAGAACTTCGTCCAACGCCTACTGGGCTGCAAACATCCGGATCATCACCATTTCCCTGGTGATCTGGTTTGTGTGCTCATTCGGCTTTGGCATCATCTTGCGGCCCATGCTGATGGGCCTTCACATCGGAGGCGCTGACCTCGGCTTCTGGTTTGCCTTCAATGGCTCGATCTACGTCTTCTTGATCCTGATCTTCGCCTACGCGTGGCGGATGAACAAGCTCGACAAAGAATTCGGCGTGGAAGAATAAGGGAGCACCAGGGACAATGGACCAATTTACCCTCAACCTGCTTGTGGTGGGCGCATCTTTCGTCCTCTACATCGGGATCGCGATCTGGGCCCGGGCGGGCACGACCGCTGAATTCTATGCCGCCGGCCGGGGCGTTCACCCGGTGCTGAACGGCATGGCCACCGGTGCCGACTGGATGTCGGCAGCGTCCTTCATCTCGATGGCCGGGCTTATCGCCTTCGGCGGTTATGGCACGTCGGCCTATATCATGGGCTGGACCGGCGGCTATGTGCTGCTGGCCTTGCTGCTGGCCCCTTACCTGCGCAAGTTCGGCAAGTTCACCGTGCCGGAATTCGTTGGCGAGCGCTTTTATTCCAACACCGCGCGGCTGGTGGCCGTGGTCTGCCTGATCGTCATGTCGGTGACCTATGTGATCGGCCAGATGCGCGGCGTGGGCGTGACCTTCTCGCGCTTTCTGGAAGTCAAGACCGACACCGGGCTTTATATTGGCGCGGCGATCGTGTTCGCCTATGCCGTGCTGGGCGGCATGAAGGGCATCACCTACACCCAGGTGGCGCAATATTGCGTGCTGATCCTCGCCTACTCGATTCCGGCGATCTTCATCGCGCTGAACCTGACCGGCAGCTTCCTGCCGCAAATGGGGATCGTGGGTTCCTATGAACCGGGTGGGGTTTCATCGGGGGTCTCGTTCCTTGCAAAACTTGACTCGGTGTTGACCGAGCTTGGCTTCACCACCTTCACGGCGCATACCACAAATACGCTCAACATGGTGCTGTTCACCATGTCGCTGATGATCGGCACCGCCGGTCTGCCGCACGTGATCTCGCGCTTCTTCACGGTGCCGAAAGTGGCTGACGCCCGTGCGTCGGCTGGCTGGGCGCTGGTGTTCATCGCGCTCTTGTACACCGTGGCTCCGGCCGTCGGCACCATGGCGCGGCTGAACTTTACCACCACGATGTGGCCCGCGGCCGTGTCGGGCAATGCGCTCGACGGCGAGGCGGTGGCGATTTCCGCCTTCGACACCGACCCAAAACTGAGCTGGGTCAAGACCTGGGAACAAACCGGGCTGCTGATCATGACTGACCTGAACGGCGACGGCAAAATCCAGTATTTCAACGACGCGCCGCTGCAAGCCCCGGCCAAGGCCGCCGAAGCAGCGACGAAAGCACTGGTTGATGCCCGCACTAAGGCCGGCTTGCCGGAAGCGGCCGATCTGACCGCGCCCGAAGCGGTGGCGGTGAATGGTGCGGCTGATGCAGCACTTGCCGATCTGCAAGCCAAGCTGGTGGCGGCCAAGGCAGCACTGACCGACGCCCAGGGTGCCCTGATGGTCGGTGGCAAGTCGGTTGCGGACCGCGGTTGGGTCGGCAACGAAGTGACCAAGGTTGACCGCGACATCATGGTTCTGGCGAACCCTGAAATCGCGGCTCTGCCCGGTTGGGTGGTGGCGCTGGTCGCCGCCGGTGGTCTGGCGGCGGCACTTTCCACCGCTGCCGGTCTGTTGCTGGCGATTTCTGCCGCCATCAGCCACGACGTGATCAAGGGCTCGTTCAATCCGAATATTTCGGAAAAGGGCGAGCTGCTGGCGGCGCGGATCTCGATGAGCTTTGCGATCGTGGTGGCAACCTATCTGGGCCTCCACCCGCCGGGGTTTGCGGCGCAGGTGGTGGCGCTGGCCTTCGGTCTGGCGGCAGCGACGATCTTCCCGGTTCTGATGATGGGCATCTTCTCGCACCGCATCAACAAGGAAGGCGCGATTGTCGGCATGCTGGTGGGTCTGGTGTTCACCGCTGTCTACATCTTCCTCTACAAGGGCTGGTTCTTCGTTCCCGGCACTGCGGTCTATGCGGATGTCGAAGCGAACTGGTTCTTCGGCATCTCGCCGCTGTCGATTGGCACCGTCGGTGCGGCGCTGAACTTCATCTCGGCCTATCTGGTGTCGTCGGTCACCGCCGCGCCGCCGAAGCACGTTCAGGACCTGGTCGAATCGATCCGGGTTCCGCGTGGGGCCGGTGCGGCGCAAGCCCACTAAGCGCGATTGGCGCGCCCCCCTGGCGGGGGCGCGCCGCCTTTTGAGCGGGGTGCGGGCATGAGCAAGAGCCAGGATCAGGTGATCGAGTTTCTGGGCACCGTGCATCCCTATGACAGCCTGCCGCAGGACGAGTTGGCGCGGGTCGCCACTTCCTTCAGCCGCAGGGTCTTCAACGTCGGCGAAGAGATCTATCACGCGGGCGAACCGCTGCCGGGGCTGTATCTCGTCAAGCGCGGCGCGGTCGAGGTGCTGGACGCGGGCGGCGGGCTGGTCTCGCTGCTGGGCCCACGCAACAGTTTCGGCGAGCGCGGCTTGATGCGCGAAGGTCTGGCCGTGACCACGGCGCGGGTCACGCAAGACGCGGTTCTGCTGATGCTGCCGACCGCCGAGTTCCGCCGCCTGATCGCCAATTACCCCGCATTCGAGCGCTTCTTTCAGCGCGGCAGGGGGGTGTCGGAAGGCCGCGGGTCGGATCTGACCACCCTGCGGGTGGGCGATCTGGTGACCCGCAAGCCGATCACCTGCGCCCCCGGCGACACGGTGCGCCACGCCGCGGCCAGGATGCGCGACGCCCATGTCTCAAGCCTTGGCGTGGTGGACGGCGCGCATTTTCTGGGCATCATCACCACCCGCGATCTGACCCACAAGGTGCTGGCGATCGGGCTTGATCCGGCCACCCCGGTGGACGAGGTGATGACCCCCGACCCGGTCAGCCTGCCACCGACGGCGCTTGGCTCGGATATCCTGCACATCATGCTGGAACGCCGGATCGGGCACCTGCCGGTGGTCGAGGACGGGCGGCTGGTGGGGATGATCACCCAGACCGATCTGACCCGGTTTCAGGCGGTGTCCTCGGCCGGGCTGGTGCGCGATGCGGCGATGGCCGACGCGGTCGAGGATCTGGCCGCAGTGACGGCGCGCATCCCGAAGTTGCTGGTGCAACTGGTCGGCGGCCACAACGCCCACGAGGTGGTGACGCGGCTGATCACCGACGTCTCGGATACCGTCACCCGGCGCCTGCTGCATCTGGCCGAGGCGGCGCTCGGGGCACCGCCGGTGCCTTATCTGTGGCTGGCCTGCGGCAGTCAGGGGCGGCAGGAACAGACCGGCGTCAGCGATC
>CAYQPD010000027.1:0-4505 GCA_964419305.1 uncultured Rhodobacter sp. | reverse complement strand
CTGTGGCTGGCCTGCGGCAGTCAGGGGCGGCAGGAACAGACCGGCGTCAGCGATCAGGACAACTGCCTGTTCATCGCCGATGCCGCCACCGAGGCCGACATGGCGTATTTCGCGGCGCTGGCCAAATTCGTTTCGGATGGGTTGAACACCTGCGGCTACGTCTATTGTCCCGGCGATATGATGGCGACCAATCCCAAGTGGTGCCAGCGCGTCAGCACCTGGCGCGACTATTTCTGGAAATGGGTGCACCAGCCCGACCCGATGGCGCAGATGCTGGCCTCGGTGATGTTCGATCTGCGCCCGATCGGCGGCGCGTCCGCGCTGTGGCGCGACCTTCAGGCCGAAACCCTGGCGATGGCGGCGCAGAACTCGATCTTTGTCGCCCACATGATCCAGAACAGCCTCAAGCACAGCCCGCCGCTGGGACTGCTGCGCGGCTTTGCCACGCTGCGCTCGGGCGAGCACCGCAACCATATCGACCTCAAGCACAGTGGCGTGGTGCCGGTGACCGACCTTGGCCGGGTCTATGCCCTGATCGGCCAGTTGACCCCCGTCAATACCCGCGCCCGGCTGGAAGCGGCCGAGGGCGCGGGGGTGATCTCGGTCTCCGGCGCGCGCGACCTGATCGCGGCTTACGACATGATCGCCGAGATGCGGCTGGAAAATCAGGCACGGCTGATCCGTTCGGGCCGCAAGCCCGACAATTTTCTTGCCCCCGCCGACCTGTCGGATTTCGAGCGCAGCCATTTGCGCGATGCCTTCGTGGTGGTGCGCACCATGCAATCGTCGATCGGGTCCGCCCGCGGCGCAATCAGTTAGGAAACCTGATGCTGATGGATATCGTCGCCACCATTACCGCCGGGGCCGGGCTGGCCGGGGTGATCATGGCGATCCGCCATTTCAGCCGGGGGCGGCTGCCGAAATACACCATTCCCGCCGCGATCGGGCTGGGGATGCTGCTGTTTTCGGTCTGGAACGAATATACCTGGATGGCGCGGGTGGCCGATGCCCTGCCCGACGAGGTGGTGATCCTGTCCGCGCCGCAAGACCGGGCGGCGTGGCGGCCCTGGACCTACGTCTTTCCGGTGTCGTCGCGCTTTGTCGCCCTTGACCGCACCGCGATACTGACCTCCGCCGCCAATCCGGCGCTCCGCCGGATGGATGCGATGATCGTGCAACGCTGGGCCGAAACCCTGCGCCTGCCAATGGCGTTCGACTGTGTGCAGAGCCTGCGGGCCGATCTGGTCGATGGGGCGGATCTTGCGCCCGACGGCACCCTGACGGCGGGGGCCATGTGGCAAGCGGTGGACCCATCGGACGAAATGCAGCGGGCAGCCTGCAAGGGAGAGTGACATGGCCGAAGCGGAAACCAGGCGTATGATTCTGGTGGTCGAAGACGAAGACAACATCGCCATCGCGCTCGACTATCTCTTGTCGCGCGAAGGCTACGCCCACGACCGCATCGCCACCGGGCGCGGCGCGGTCGAGCGCATCCGCGCCACCCGCCCCGATCTGGTGTTGCTGGACGTGATGCTGCCCGAGGTCTCGGGCTACGAGATCTGTCAGGCGGTGCGGCTCGACGCCGACCTGAGCGCTGTCAAGATTCTGATGATGACGGCGCGCGGCTCGGCGATCGAGCGCCGCAAGGGGCTGGCACTGGGGGCCGACGGTTTCATCACCAAACCGTTCGAGCTGAAAGAGCTGCGCGACGAGGTCCGCCGCCTGCTGACGGGTGCTGACTGATCATGCTGACGCGCCTCAGCCTCAGGGTGCGGGTGTTGCTGTTCTTTGCGGCGCTGGCGCTGGGGGCGCTGGCGGCGCTGGCGGCGGGTCTGACCCTTGGCTATCTGCGCCTTGATCAAAGCGCGATGCTGCCCGCCTTCATCCAGGTCGGCACCATCGCCGGTTTCGTGATCCTCGGGCTGGTGGCCTGGGTGTGGTATCTGTTCGATCTCAATGTCGCCAAGCCGATCGAGGCGCTGGCGGGCGGAATGCGGGCGCACGCCCATGCCGATGTGGCGGGCGGGCTGGAGGTTCCCGCAGCGCGCTATCTCGGCGATCTGCCCGCCGCCACCTCGGCCGTGGCGCAAAGCCTGTCTGACACCCGCAACGCCCTGGCCGCAGCGGTGGCCCGCGAAACCAGCCGCCTGTCGGCGGAAAAAACCCGGCTCGAGGCGCTGCTGTCGGATGTGCCGGTGGGGGTGCTGCTATGCTCGGATGACCACCAACTGGTGTTCTACAACGGCCAGGCGGTTGATCTGATCGGTGCGGCCACCCTTGGCGCAGGGGCACCCGGCCTTGACCGCAAGCTGTTCGATTACCTGCGCGAAGGCCCGATCCGGCACGCCTACCAACGGCTGGTCGAGGTCGGCGATCCCGAGGCCGCGTCAGACCTTTTGTGCGCCACGGTGGGTGCGGCACGGGTGCTGGCGGCCCGGATGCGGCTGCTGGCGGGGGCGGGCGGCAGCCGCCACGGCTATGTGCTGACGCTGCGCGACGTGACCGCCGATCTGGCCGCCCACGCCCGGCGCGAGGCGCTGCTGGCCGAGGTCTTCGACCGCGTCCGCCGCCCCGCCGCCAACCTGCAAACCCTGGTGGGGGTGATGCCGGCGGGCGTTGCCGCCCCCCCGGCGCTGGACGCGGCGCTGCGCCAGGAAGTGGCGGCGCTGGCCACCGCAGTAACTGATCTGTCGGCGCGCCATGACGCGGCCCGCAGCGACGACTGGCCGCTGGCGCTGACCCGCGCCTCTGATCTGCTCGACGGCTTGCGCGCCAGGCTTGAGGCCGAGGGCCTGGTGGCCGAGGTCGATGCGGCTGATCTTTTGCTGCGCTGCAACGGCTTCGAGCTGATCGCCCTGCTGGCGGCGATGGCCAGCCGGATCGCCCAGCTTGGCCTGGCCCGGCGCTTTCATCTGTCGCTGGTCGAGGACGGCAGCGAGGCGATGATCCGCCTGCGCTGGCAGGGCGCACCCCTTGCCATCGGCGCACTCGAGGGCTGGCTGGCCGAGCCGCTGGAGGCCGGGGTGCCCGCCATCACCGGGCGCAGCGTTCTGGCCACCCACGCCACCGATATCTGGCCCGAGGCGGCGGGGGGTGCGTCCGCGCTGTGCCTGCCGATCCATGCCGTCCGGCGCGCCACCCGCCGCCCCGCGCCGATCCCTCGCGCCGTGGTCTATGACTTCGATCTGCTGGCGCGGGCACGCACCGCGCCTGTGGTCGAGGCGCGGCTGGAAGCCCTGACCTATGTGGTGTTCGACACCGAGACCACCGGCCTGCTGCCCGACGCGGGCGACGAGATCGTGCAGATCGCGGCGGTGCGCATCGTCAACGGCCGCCGCGTCGCGGGCGAGGTGTTCGAGACCCTGGTCAACCCGCAGCGCCCGATCCCGGCCACATCGACCGAGGTCCATGGCATCACCGAAGCGATGGTGGCCGACGCGCCGAAGATCATCGAGGTTGGCCGCGCTTTCCACAAATTCGCCGAAGGGGCGGTGCTGATCGCCCATAACGCGCCGTTCGACATGGCCTTCCTGCGCCGCGTTGAGCCGACCCTCGGGCTGGCCTTCGACATGCCGATCCTCGATACCGTGCTGCTGTCGGCGGTGGTGTTCGGCCAGTCCGAATCCCACAGCCTTGACGCCCTGACCCGCCGCCTTGGCATCACCATCCCGGAAGAGGCGCGCCATACCGCGCTTGGCGATACCATCGCCACCGCCGACGCGTTTCTCAAACTGCTGCCGATGCTGCAAGGGCGTGGCCTTGCCACTTTTGGCGCGGTGCTAAGCGAAGTTCGCCGCCACGGCCGCCTGCTCCGCGACCTCAACTAGCCGCCCATCTGCACCTTGTGCCCCGAGCGGGCGGGCGGGTAGAAAAGACGAGTATTTAGGCAAAGAAGAAGCGCCTTCACCTTTGCCCAAATACTCCGGGGGGTGATGAGCGCCCGGCCCGTGGCCGGGCTGGGGGGGCTGGCCCCCCGGCGCTCAGGCGAAGGGATCGCGCGGATAGCCCACCCCGGCCAGATACAGCCCCTGCGGCGGGCACACCGGGCCACAGGCGGCGCGGCTGCGCGCGGCCAGCGCCGTCTGCACCGCCTCGGGCGGCCACGCCCCGGCCCCGACCCGCTCCAGCGTGCCGACGATCGAGCGCACCTGATTGTGCAGAAAGCTGCGCGCCCGCAGATCAAAGCGCAGCTCGACCCCGGCGGGATAGGCCAGTTCCTCGATCACGATCTGGTCCAGCGTCTTGACCGGCGAGGCGGCCTGGCACTGCACCGAGCGGAAGGTGGTGAAATCGTGCTGCCCGATCAGATACCCCGCCGCCTGCCGCATGGCCCCTGCGTCGAGCCGGTGGCGCACCTGCCAGACCCGCCCCCGGTCATGCGTGACCGGCGCGCGCCGCACCACGAGGCGGAACAGATAGCGCCGCTCGCGCGCCGAGAACCGGGCGTGAAAATCGCTTCCCACCCGCGCGCAGGCCACCACCGCCACCGGCAAGGGGCGCAGATG
>CAYQPD010000026.1:18342-24777 GCA_964419305.1 uncultured Rhodobacter sp. | reverse complement strand
GCAGGTTGGCCAGCCCCAGCCCGCGGGTGTCAAGCAGATGCAGGCTGAGCGCCAGGGCTATCGCATTTGAAGACTCCGAGCGCGGATCATGCCCTTTCCCCGTCTTCACCCCCGGGCGGTGTCGGCAGGGCATCGCCTTGCGCTTTTTGTCGCTGTGCCGGAGCGATAAATCCATATGCGCCCCCCCTGGGCTGAGCGCGGTGGCGGGCGCGTTGCCGGCCGGGCTGGCGGTGCGGCCGCTGGCGCATCCCACCAGCTTTCGCACCTTTGTGGTGGTCAGCGCCGAGACCGCGCGCGCGATCTTCGCCGCCCGCCTGATCGACCTGTTGCGAGCCGAGATGCGCGTGAAAACAGGTGGTTACAGCGTCTTGCAAGGCAGGTTGAACGTAAATCGGTGAATGCCGTCAGGGCATGACCTCAAAGCGATCGACATCAACCATGCCGTGATCGGTGATCTTGAGATGCGGGATCACCGGCAGGGCAAGGAACGCCAGTTGCAAGAACGGCTCTTGCAGGGTGACGCCCAGGCTGCGGGCGGCGGCGCGCAGCGCCACCAGATGCTGGTGCACCGCCTCGAACGGCTCAAGGCTCATCAGTCCGGCGATCGGCAGCGCCAGTTCGGCCAGCACCCGCCCGCCCTGCACCACCACAAAGCCGCCCTCGATCTGACCCAGCCGGTTGGCGGCCAGCGCCATGTCGGCGTAATCGACCCCGACCACGATGATGTTGTGATGATCGTGGCACACGGTTGAGCCGATCGCGCCCTGCTGCAAGCCAAAGCCATGGACAAAGCCGGTGGCGCGGTTGCCGTTGACGCCGTGACGCTCGATCACCGCGATCTTGGCCAGATCGCGGGCGATGTCGGGGCGCTTGTCGCCGCCCTCGGGGGCGATGTCATAGCTCAGGTGCGGGGTGATGATCTTGCCGGGCAGGATGCCGATCACCGCGGTCTCGGTGCGATTGCCTGCGGTGCGGAAATCAGCCGCCACCACCGGCGGCGCCTTGACCGAGTGCCGCGCCACCGGCGGGGTGATCTCGCGCGCGGCAAAGGCGGCTGCATCGGCCACCCGGCCCCCGGCAATCACCAGGCTGGCGTGGCAGCCCGCCAGGCTGTCGATCACCGCAATGTCGGCCCGCCTGCCCGGCGCGATCAAGCCGCGATCCTTGAGCCCGAAGGCCTCGGCCGCCGATAGGCTGGCGGCGCGGTAGGTCGCCAGCGGTTCGGCCCCAAGGGCAATCGCGGTGCGGATCATGTAATCGAGGTGGCCGTGTTCGGCGATGTCGAGCGGATTGCGGTCGTCGGTGCAAAGGCACAGATAGGGCGCAAAGCGCTCGGTCAGCAGCGGGGCCAGCGCGTGCAGATCCTTGCTGACCGAGCCTTCGCGGATCAACACCCGCATCCCCTTGCGCAGCTTTTCCAGCCCCTCGTCGTAAGTCGTGGCCTCGTGTTCGGTGCGGATCCCCGCCGCCAGATAGCCGTTGAGATCGCGCCCGCGCAGAAGCGGCGCGTGGCCGTCGATGTGGCGGCCGCGAAACGCGTCAAGCTTGGCAAGGCAGCCCGGATCCTTGTGCAACACACCGGGATAATTCATGAACTCGGCCAGCCCGATCACCCGCGGGTGATCCATCAGGGGCACCAGATCGGCGGCCTCAAGCCGCGCCCCGGTGGTTTCCATGTGGGTCGAGGGCACGCAGGAGGATAGCTGCACCCTTATGTCCATCACGGTGCGGGCGCTGGCGCTGAGGAAATAGTTGATCCCGGTCAGGCCGCAGACATTGGCAATCTCGTGCGGGTCGCAGATCGCGGTGGTGACCCCGTGCGGGGTGACGCAGCGGTCGAACTCGAACGGCGTGACCAGCGACGATTCGATATGCAGATGGGTGTCGATGAAGCCGGGCACCAGAATCTGGCCGCTACAGTCGATCACCCGGCGGCCCTCGTAGGCGTCGAACACGCCGACGATGGTATCGCCACAGATCGCGACATCGCCCGCCACCAGATCGCCGGTGATCAGATCGAACACCCGCGCCCCACGCAGCACCAGATCGGCGGGCGCGGCACCGCGGCCCTGGTCGATCAGATCGGCGAGCGAGGGTCTGGTCATGGCGAACTCCTTTGCGCCATCAAACCCCGCCCGGCGGCCCGCGTCCAGCGCCATTTGCCCTTGCACCCCAACGCGAAGGCTGATCCACCGGGCACCACCCTTGCCTCGAGGCCTTCATGCGTCCGCTGCGCGGCATCATCCTGAAACTGATCTCGGTCGTCATCTTCATCGTGATGGCGTCGCTGATCAAGGCGGTGGCGCGGCACGTGCCGGCCGGCGAGACGGTGTTCTTTCGCGCCCTGTTCGCGCTGCCGGTGATCGTGGTCTGGCTGGCGCTCAGGCGCGAGCTCGGGGTCGGGCTGATCACCCACAACCCGATCGGCCATGTCTGGCGCGGGTTGCTGGGCACCACCGCGATGGGTCTGGGATTCGCGGGGCTCGGCTATCTGCCGTTGCCCGAGGTGACGGCGCTGGGCTATGCCTCGCCGCTGCTGACGGTGATCTTTGCCGCGATGTTTCTGGGCGAAGAGGTGCGGGCCTTCCGCATCTCGGCGGTCGGGCTGGGGCTGGTGGGGGTGCTGATCGTGCTGGCCCCGCGCCTGTCGCTGGCAAGTGGGGCTGCGGTCGGGCAGGTCGAGACCCTGGGCGCGATCGTGGTGCTGGGCGGGGCGGTGTTTTCGGCGCTGGCACAGGTGTTCGTGCGCAAGCTGGTGCTGGCCGAGACCACCGCGGCGATCGTGTTCTACTTCATGCTGACCGCCTCTGTGCTGTCGCTTTGCACCCTGCCCTTCGGCTGGGTGATCCCGACCGCAACCGAGGCGGTGCTGCTGGTGCTGGCCGGGCTTCTGGGCGGGGTCGGGCAGGTGTTCCTGACCTCGAGCTACCGCGAGGCCGATGCCTCGGTGATCGCGCCGTTCGAATACGCCTCGATGATCTTCGCGCTGGCGATCGGCTATGTCGTGTTCGACGAGGTGCCGACCGGCATGATGCTGGGCGGGGCGGCGCTGGTGATCCTGGCCGGGGTGCTGATCATCTGGCGCGAGCGCAAGCTGGGGCTGGAACGCGCCCGCCAGCGCAAGGCGATGACGCCGCAGGGCTGAACCCGCGGGGGCGCTGCCCCCGCACCCCCGGAGTGTATGCGCAAAGAAGAAGCCGGGCGGCGGGTCAGGCGTCGGCGCTTACCCCTTCGGGCAGTTTCGCGCCGGTCATGAAGGCCACCGCATCCGACATCGAATACTGCCTGGGGTCGATCACGCACAGGCGGCGGCCGAGGCGGTGGATGTGGATACGGTCGGCGACCTCGAACACGTGCGGCATGTTGTGGCTGATCAGGATGATCGGAATCCCGCGCGCGCGCACATCAAGGATCAGTTCCAGCACCCGGCGCGATTCCTTGACGCCAAGCGCCGCGGTCGGCTCGTCGAGGATGATGACCTTGGAGCCGAACGCGGCGGCGCGCGCCACCGCCACCCCCTGGCGCTGGCCGCCCGACAGGGTTTCCACCGCCTGATTGATGTTCTGGATCGTCATCAGCCCCAGCTCGCTGAGCTTGTCGCGGGCGAATTTCTCCATGCGGTTGCGGTCCATCATGCGCAACACCGAGCCCAGCACGCCGGGTTTGCGCCACTCGCGCCCGAGGAACATGTTGTCGGCAATCGACAGCGCGGGCGACAGCGCCAGGTTCTGATAGACGGTTTCGATCCCTTCGTTGCGGGCGTCTTCGGGGCCGCGGAAGTGAACTTCGCGGCCTTCCAGTTCGATCACGCCGTGATCGGGGGTCAGCGCCCCCGACATGGCCTTGATCAGGGTCGATTTGCCCGCACCGTTGTCGCCGATCACTGCCAGGATCTCGCCCGGCATCAGCTCGAAATCGGCGCCGTTCATCGCCACCACGGTGCCGTAGCGCTTCATCAGGCCACGCGCCCGAAGCACGGGTTGCAGGTTGGTCATTGCGAAGCCCTCCGCAGCCATTGATCCAGTGCCACGGCAATGATCACCAGATTGCCGGCGGCAAACATCTGCCAGTAGTCATCGACCCCGGCCAGCGACAGGCCGGTGTTGAACACGCCGACGATGATCGCCCCCAGAACCGAGCCGATGATCGAGCCGCGCCCGCCGAACAGCGAGGTGCCGCCGATCACCACCGCGGTGATCGAGCCAAGGTTGACGGTATCGAACGACACCGGCGAGATCGAGCCGACCCGGCCGATCGACACCCAGGCGGCAAAGCCGCAGATCACCCCCGCCACGGCATAGACCGAGACCAGGGTGCGGTTGGTGCGGATGCCCGACAGCATGGCCGAATCCGGGTCGTCGCCGATGGCGTGCACGTGTCGCCCCCAGGCGGTGTGGTTGAGCACATACCAGATGATCGCGGCCAGCACGATCAGCGAGATGCTGCCATAGGTCAGCTTGGCCCCCATGAAGCGGAAGGCCTCGCCGAACCACAGAAGGCTGGGGGCTTTTTCGGTGATATCGACGTTGCGGATCGATTCCGAGTGCGAATACCAGAGCTTGAGCGCGGTAAAGACCGACAGGGTGCCAAGCGTCACGATGAAAGGCGGCAGCCTGACATAGGCCACCAGCAACCCGTTGACCGATCCCATCAGGCCGCCGAAGAACATGCCCGTAAGGATCGAGAACGGCACGTTGAGGCCAAGGTTGACCGCCATGTTGCCCATGATCATCGCCGACACCACCAGGATCGCGCCAACCGACAGATCAATCCCTGCGGTCAGGATCACCAGGGTCTGCGCGATGGCGACGATGCCGGTCACCGTGACCTGTTGCAGCACGGTGGAAAGGGCACCGGGGCTTAGAAAGCGCGGCTGGATCAGGCCGAAGATCAGCACGCTGAGGATCAGCACCAGCGCCGGAATGGTGGTCGGATAGCGCCGCAGGAAGGCGCGCGCGACAAACAGCAGGCTGCGGTCGTCGGACGCGAAGCTGGCCACGGTCTTGTCGGCCTCGGTCAGCCTGGCCTCGAAATCCGAGATCGTCCTGGTCGGTGCATCCTGATCGGTCATGCTTGGCTCGCCTCCCCCGCGGTCCGAATTGGTCGTTCCCTGCCCGGTGATACGAAGGGCGACTGTAACGTCGCCCTTCGCTGCGTCAAGAAATGGCGGGCGGGCTGATCAGCCCCAGCACAGTTCGGTGCCCTTGGCCGAGTCGATCGACTCGACACCAGCGGCCGGGTGATCGGTGACCAGATTGACGCCGGTGTTGAAGAAGCTCAACCCTTCGGAAACCACCGGCCTGGTGCCGTCCTTGGCGAAGGCCGCAATCGCTTCGACCCCTTTCGAGGCCATCAGCAGCGGGTATTGCTGCGAGGTGGCACCGATCACGCCCGAGGCCACCGAGGCCACGCCGGGGCAGCCGCCGTCAACGGATACCACCAGCACGCCGGTCTTGCCGGCCTTGGTCAGCGCCTGATAGGCACCCTCGGCGGCCGGTTCGTTGATCGTGTAGACCACGTTCATCTCGGGGTCCTTGGCCAGCAGGTTCTCGACCGAGGTCACGCCGCCTTCGGGGTTGGCACCCGAGGATTCGTGGCCGATCACCCGGGCGTCGGTTTCCGAACCCATCACGCTCAGGTCCGGCACTTCGATGCCGAAGCCCACCAGAAACCCGGTATCGCGCTGCACATCGACCGAGATGTTGTCCTTGTTGATGTCGAGCATGCCGATACGGGCGGTCGCGGCACCGTCGCCAAGGGTGGCTTTCGCCCATTGCCCGATCAGCAGCCCGGCCTGGAAGTTGTCGGTGGCAAAGGTCATGTCCTGGGCTTCGGGATCGGCCAGCGGGGTGTCGAGCGCGATCACCAGAATGCCGGCGGCGCGGGCGTCTTTCAGGGCCGGGCCGACCGAGTCGTTCGAGGGCGTGATCAGGATGCCCTTGGCCCCGGCGGCCACGCAGTTCTCGATCGCGGTGATCTGGGGCGCGGCGTCGCCGTCCTTTTCGCCGGCAAAGGCCTGAAAATCCATGCCCATCTCGGCGGCCTTGGCGGCAGCGCCGTCCTTCATCTTCACGAAGAAGGGGTTGGTGTTGTTCTTGGTGATCAGGCAGACCAGATCGCCCGCCGAAGCGGTGCCCGCCAGCAGCGCCAGACCGGCCGCGCTCATCAGCGCGATGGATTTCAGTTTCATTGGTAGTCCTCCCAAGGATGAAGGGGATAGCCCCCCGGCAGCAGCCTTTCGCGCAGGGCTGTTGGCCCGGCGATGGTGGCAGAAAAGCTGATTCCCGGCGATCCGTCAAGTTAAATAATTCACTCTGATTTAATATTGACATGCGGGGCCTTCCTGCGCAGTCTGGCCGCAGCCACCCTGCCCCGAACCGGACCGAGAGTAACCGCAATGCTGATTGGAATCCCCCCCATCCTCGGGCCCGAGCT
>CAYQPD010000026.1:0-18242 GCA_964419305.1 uncultured Rhodobacter sp. | reverse complement strand
GACCGAGAGTAACCGCAATGCTGATTGGAATCCCCCCCATCCTCGGGCCCGAGCTGCTGGCCACGCTGTGCGCCATGGGGCATGGCGACGAGATCGCGATCGTCGATGGCAACTATCCGGCGCAAGAGCACGCCCGCCGCCTGGTGCGCGCCGATGGCCACGGGGTGGTGGCGCTGCTTGAGGCGATTTTGATGCTGCTGCCGCTGGATCGCGACACCCCGGCGGCGATCTTTCGCGCCTCGATGAACGGCGATCCGGCGCAGCGCGCGCCGATCCACGCCGCAATCGAGGCCACCTGCCTGCGCCGCGCCCCCGGCTACGCCGTGGTCGCGCTGTCGGGGGCCGAGCTTTACCCCCGCATCCGCGCCGCCCATACCGTGGTCGCCACCAGCGAACCACAACTTTTTGCCAATGTCATCTTGCGCAAGGGCGTGATCCCGCTGTCCCCTGCAAGCTGACACCCGAATCGGAGATTCCGTGCCCCAAGACCCCGATACCGCAACCGACCGCCCCGGCGTTGAGAGCCCCGGTCTGCGCGGATCAAACCAGTCCGGCATGCGGGCGCATAACGAGCGCATGGTGTTAAGCCTGGTGCGCCAGCAGGGCGCGCTGGCGAAAACCGACATTGCGCGGATCAGCGGGTTGTCGGCGCAGACCGTGTCGGTGATCATGCGCAGCCTGGAACAGGACGGGCTCTTGTTGCGCGGTGAACCGATCCGGGGGCGGATCGGCCAGCCCTCGGTGCCGATGTCGCTCAACCCGGAAGGCGCGTTCTTTCTGGGGCTCAAGATCGGGCGACGCTCAGTTGACCTCACGCTGATCGACTTTCTTGGCCACACCCGCGCCATGCGCCACCGCCTTTACCGCTATCCCACCCCCGACGCGGTGCTGGCCTTCTTGACCGAGGCCCTGCCCGCGGTGATTGCCGAGCTGCCGGCTGCGCTGCGCCGCCGGGTCAGCGGGCTGGGCATTGCGATGCCGTTCCAGCTCTGGTCCTGGGTCGAGTTCATCGGCGCGCCGCAGGCCGAGATGGATGCCTGGCGCACCCGCGACATTCAGGCCGAGATCGCCGCCGTCGCCGCGATGCCGGTCTATCTGCAAAACGACGCCACCGCCGCCTGCGGCGCCGAACTGGTGTTCGGCACGGGCGAGAAGCCGCAGAATTTCCTCTATTTCTACTTTGGTTCCTTCATCGGCGGCGGGCTGGTGCTGAACGGCCAGTTGTTTGTCGGGCGCACTGGTAACGCCGCCGGGGTGGGGCCGATGCCGGTGCCGGGGCCGGACGGGCGGATGCGGCGGCTGCTGACGGTGGCCTCGATCTCGACCCTGTCGGCCGCGATGGATGCCGCTGGTCAGCCCTCGGGCCACCTCTGGGAAGACCCCGACCACTGGCAGGTCAGCGCGCCGCTGCTGAACGCCTGGATCGCCGGGGTGGCCGAGGGTCTGGCCAGTGCCACCCTCAGCGCCGCCTCGTTGCTGGAAATCGAGGCGGTGCTGATCGACGGCTGGATGCCCGCCGCAGTGCGCGCCGAGATTGCCCGCCAGACCGAGGCCGCCTTCAACCGGCTCGATCTGGCCGGGATCACCCCGGTGGCGGTGCGCGAGGGCACGGTGGGGCCGCAGGCGCGATCGCTGGGGGCGGCGGCGATTCCGCTGGCGCAGCGCTATCTGCTGGACCAGAGCGCGATCCTGAAGGAGCTTTGAGCCGTTCGGGTGGTCGAAATTGCTTGAACGCGGCAAGATAAAGCCCATATCGGACAGGCCACTCCCCCGACGCCCCGCCCTTCGCAACGCCCCGGAACGAACGGAACGCAGCCCGCATGTCTCTTGCCCTGATCGCCGCGCTGCCGTTTGTGGGCGCGCTGCTGCCCGGCCTTGCGATCCGCGCCGGGCGCAATGCCTGCGCGCTGGCGACCGGGGCGGTGACGGCGCTGGCGCTGGCGCTGGTGGTGGGGCATGCGCCCGAAGTGCTGGGTGGCGCGGTGATCACCAGCCGGATCGACTGGCTGCCGGGGCTGGGGTTGGCCGCCAACTTCATGCTCGACGGGCTGGGGCTGCTGTTCGCGCTGCTGATCCTTGGTATTGGCCTGCTGATCATCCTCTACGCCCGCTTCTATCTGGCCGCCGCCGACCCGATGGGGCGGTTCTTCACCTATCTGCTGCTGTTCCAGGGCGCGATGCTGGGTATCGTGCTGTCTGACAACATATTGCTTCTGCTGGTATTCTGGGAGCTGACCTCGCTGACCTCGTTCCTGTTGATCGGGTTTTGGCAACATACCGCCGAAGGGCGGCAGGGGGCGCGGATGGCGCTGGTCGTGACGGGCGCAGGCGGGCTGGCGATGGTGGCGGGGATGCTGATCCTGGGCGGGGTAGCCGGGTCTTATGATCTGTCGGTGATCCTGACGCAGCGCGCGACAATTCAGGACTCGGGCTGGTATCTGCCCGCGCTGATCCTGATCCTGCTTGGGGCCTTCACCAAATCGGCGCAGTTTCCGTTCCATTTCTGGCTACCGCACGCGATGGCTGCGCCCACCCCGGTCTCGGCCTATCTGCATTCGGCCACCATGGTGAAGGCGGGCCTCTTTCTGCTGGCGCGGCTGTGGCCGGTGCTGGCGGGCACGCCCGAGTGGTTCTATCTGGTCACCACCACCGGGCTGGTGACGCTGCTGCTGGGGGCCAAGGTTGCGCTGTTCAAGGACGATCTGAAAGCGCTGCTGGCCTATTCGACGGTCAGCCAGCTTGGCCTGATCACCATGCTGCTGGGGTTCGGCACCAAGGCGGCGGCGCTGGCGGCGGTGTTTCACATCGTCAACCATGCCAGCTTCAAGGCGGCGCTGTTCATGGTGGCGGGGATGGTCGAGCATGCCACCGGCAGCCGCGACATCGCCCGCCTGGGCGGGTTGCGCGCCGCCATGCCGATCACCTTTGCCATTGCCACGCTCGCCGCCCTGGCGATGGCCGGGGTGCCGCCGCTGAATGGGTATCTGTCCAAGGAGATGATGCTCGAGGCCGCCGTGCATGCCCGGTATCTTGGCAATCCCTGGCTGCTCGGGGCGCTGGCCACGGCGGGCGCGGCTTTGTCGGTGGGCTACAGCCTGCGCTTTATCGGCCATACCTTTCTCGGGCCGCAAACCGGGGCCACGCCGCACCCGCCGCATGATCCGGGGCCCGGGCTTTGGGCTGCGCCGCTGGTGCTGGTCGGGCTGGCGGTGGCGATCGGGATCGCGCCGATGGCGGTTGCGGGCTGGCTGGTCGAGGCGGCGACCTTTGCGGTGACGGGCGACGCGGTGCCGGCGCAGCTTGCGCTGTGGCACGGGGTGACGGCGGCGCTGGTGCTGTCGGGGCTGGCGCTTGGCGGCGGCGCGCTGGTGCTGGCGGCGCACCCGGCGCTGAACCGGCTGTGGCAGGCGACCCCACGCCCCGATGCCAAGCGCATGTTCGACGTGGCGATTGCGCTGCTGGCCACCGCCGCGCAGGCCGTGACCGCACGCCTGCATGATGGCGCGCTGACCCGCTATCTGGCAATTCTGGTGGGGGCGGTGACCGGGGCCGGAGCTGTGGTGTTCGCAACCGCGCTGCACAGCCCCGGCGGCCACCCGATGCTGCCGATCACGCTGGCACCCGCCGTCGGCTGGGCGCTCTTGGTGGTGGCGAGCGTTGCGGTGGTGGTGGTGCATCACGCCCGCCTGCTGGCGCTGGTGCTGCTGGGGGTGGTGGGGCTGATGGTCGCGGTCGGGTTCGCTTACCTTTCCGCCCCCGATCTGGCGCTGACCCAGATTGCGGTCGAGGTGGCGACGATCCTGCTGATGTTGCTGGCGCTGAATTTTCTGCCACAGGTCACGCCGCTTGAATCGAGCCTGCTGCGCCGCGCGCGTGACGGCGTGATTGCCGCGGCGGCGGGCTTGGGCGCGGGCGGGCTGATCTACGCCCTGATGACCCGCGATTTCGCCTTTCCGCCGATTGCCGACTATCATCTGGCCAATGCCCTGAGTGGCGGCGGCGGCCACAATGTCGTCAACGTGATTCTGGTCGATTTCCGCGGCTATGATACCTTCGGCGAGATCACCGTGCTGGGGATCGCCGCGCTGGTGATCTTTGCCCTGATTGACGCGGTGCTGCGCCCCGGTGCTGCCGATGACCGGCTGCGGGCCTGGCAACCGGCGCACGCCCCGGCGGGCGAGCGCCATGCGCTGCTCTTGGTGGTTACCACCCGGATGATCCTGCCGATCGCCGTGATGGTGGCGGTCTTCTTCTTTCTGCGCGGTCACAATGAACCGGGGGGCGGTTTCATCGCCGGGCTGGTGGTGGCGATCGCGCTGGTGATGCACTACATGGCCTCGGGCTTTGCCTGGAGCCAGGCGCGCCGCGCGTTCAGCTATCACAGCCTGATCGCGGCGGGGGTGCTGATCGCGGCGGGCACCGGGGTGGGGTCATGGCTGCTGGGCCGGCCGTTCCTGACCTCGGCCTTCGGCTATGTGCGCGTGGCGCCGCTGGAGCCGTTCGAGCTGGCCACCGCGATGCTGTTCGACACCGGCGTGTTTTTCGCCGTGCTGGGGGCGGTGATGCTGGTGCTGGCCTCGATCTCGCGCCTGGCACTACGGGCCGGAGAGGGGGACTGATGGAACTTCTGGTGGCCTCGGCCGTTGGCATACTGACCGCCGCCGGGGTCTGGCTGATCCTGCGGCGGCGCACGTTTCCGGTCATTCTGGGGCTGGCGTTGCTGTCCTACGCGGTCAACGTCTTCATCTTCGCCTCGGGTCGGCTGGCGATCGGGCAGCCGCCGATCCTGGCGGACGGCGCGGCGGGCTATACCGATCCGCTGACCCAGGCGTTGGTGCTGACAGCGATCGTGATCTCGTTTGCCATGACGGCGGTGATCGTGATGCTGGCGCTGGCCGCCCGCCTTGCCACCGGCAGCGACCGGATCGACGACGGCGCGGAGGAGGAAACGTGAACCACCTCATCATCCTGCCGGTGCTGCTGCCTGCCGTTCTGGGGGCGGGGCTGGTGCTGGCGCGGCGCGCCGGTCTGGGCGTGCAGCGACTGGCTGGGCTGGCGGGCACGCTCATGCTGCTGGCGCTTGCCGTCGGGCTGCTGGTGCAGGCCACCACCACCCCGGCGCAAGCCTATTTCCTGGGCGGCTGGCCCGCGCCATTTGGCATCGTGCTGGTGCTCGATCGGCTGGCGGCGCTGATGCTGGTGCTGACCGCGGCGCTGGCGGTGCTGGTGCAGATCCATGCCGTGGCGACCGGCTGGGACGCGCGCGGCACCCATTTTCACGCCCTTTACCTGTTCCAGTTGATGGGGCTGAACGGCGCGTTTCTGACCGGGGATGCGTTCAATCTGTTCGTATTCTTCGAGGTGCTGCTGATCGCCAGCTACGGGCTGATGATCCATTCCGGGGGGGCGGTGCGGCTGCGCGCCGGGGTGCAGTATGTCGCCTTCAATCTGGTCGCGTCAGTCCTGTTCCTGTTCGCGCTGGCCACCCTTTACGGCGTCACCGGCACCCTGAACCTGGCCGATCTGGCGGGCAAGGTGGCGCAGCTTCCGCCCGGTGATGCCGCGTTGATCAGGGTGGCGGGGGTGTTGCTGCTGGCGGTGTTCGGGATCAAGGCCGCGCTGGTGCCGCTGCACTTCTGGCTGCCGGCCACCTATGCCAATGCGCCCGGCCCGGTGGCGGCGCTGTTTGCGGTGATGACCAAGGTCGGGGCCTACGCCGTGCTGCGGGTGTTCACGCTGGTGTTTCCGCCCACCACCCCCGATACCGGCGCGCTGTTTGCGGGCCTGCTGCTGGCGCTGGCGCTGGCGACGCTGGCGGTCGGGGCGATCGGGGTGCTGGGGGCGGCAACGCTGGCGCGGCTGGTGGCGTTTGCGGTGATCGCGGGGGTCGGCACGCTGTTCATCGCGGTGGCCGATTTCACCCCGCAGGGCACGGCGGCGGCGCTTTACTACCTGATCCACTCGACCCTGGCCGGGGCGGCGCTGTTCTTGCTGGCCGATCTGGTGGCGGCGCGGCGCGCGGGCGACGGCCTGCGCACCGCCCTGCCCCCGATTGCCCAGCACGGGCTGATTGCGGCGCTGTTTCTGGTGGCAGCGCTGGCGATGGTGGGGATGCCGCCGTTTTCGGGCTTTCTCGGCAAGCTGATGATCCTTGACGCCAGCCGCGGGGCCTTGATGGCGCTGATCTGGCCGATTGTCCTGACCTCCTCGCTGGTGATGATCGTCGGCTATGCCCGCGCGGGCAGCCTGCTGTTCTGGAAGGCGCATGAACTTGGCCCTCGCGCCCCCGCCACGTCCCATCCGGCGCAACCGCTGGCCTTTGCCGCCGTCATCGCCCTGATCGCAGCCCTGGCGGCGCTGACGGTGTTTGCCGCGCCGGTGATGCGCTACCTCGATGCCACCGCCGCCCAGTTGCACCGACCTACCGCCTATATCGCCGCCAACGCCCTGCCCGGGGTTGCGCCATGATCGCAAGGCTGGTGCCACACCCGCGACTGTCGTTGCTGCTGACCCTGATCTGGCTGGTGCTGGCGGGTCAGCCTGGCCTTGGCAGCCTGGTGCTTGGCGGCGTGCTGGGGATCCTGATCCCGCTCTTGACGGCGCCCT
Organism: uncultured Rhodobacter sp.; assembly: GCA_964419305.1. Lineage (GTDB taxonomy): Bacteria > Pseudomonadota > Alphaproteobacteria > Rhodobacterales > Rhodobacteraceae > CAYQPD01. The sequence goes on along the minus strand of CAYQPD010000026.1, from coordinate 11,636 downwards.
ACTGGCCCGGCCGCCCGAGCGTGCCCGACCTGCCCCGGCTAGCCGCCTATGTGGCACTGGTCGGCCTCGACATCGTGATCTCGAACCTGCTGGTGGCGCGGCTGGTGCTGTTCATGCCCAATGCCCGGCTCAGGCCGGCCTGGATCAGCGTGCCGCTGGAACTGACCAGCCCGGAGGCGATCGCGGTGCTGGCTGCCACCATCACCCTGACCCCCGGCACGGTCTGCGCCGACCTCGCGGGCGACAGCCGCGCGCTGCTGATCCACTGCCTGCACGCCCCCGACCCCGACGCGGTGCGCGCCGCAATCAAATCGCGCTACGAGGCACGACTGCAAAGGATCTTCGCATGATCGCCCTGGCGCTGAACTTTGCCACCGCCTGCTATGGCGTGGCGCTGCTGATGAACCTCTACCGCGCCCTGCGCGGCCCGACCGTGGCGGACCGGCTGCTGGCGGTCGATACCATGGTGGTCAACCTGATCGCCCTGCTGGTTCTGGCGGGCATCCACGCGCGCAGCGGGATCAATTTCGAGGTCGCGCTGCTGCTGGCCATGACCGGTTTCGTCTCGACCGTGGCGTTCTGCAAATACCTGCTGCGCGGCAACATCATCGAATGAAAGGAGCGCCATGATGATCGTGGAAATCCTGATCGCGGCCCTGCTGGTGATCGCCGGAGTGGTCGGGCTGATCGGCAGCTACGGCATGATCAAGCTCGCGGACCCGATGCAACGTCTGCATGCGCCCTCGAAGGCCACCACCCTTGGCGTGGCGGCGGTGCTGCTGGCCTCGGTGCTGGATGCCGGTCTGATCCGGGGGCAGGCGTCCTGGCACGAGGTGCTGATCGTGCTGTTCCTGTTTGCCACCGCCCCGGTCACCGCCCTGTTCATCGCCAAGGTTCACCTGCACCACAGCGTGCCCCGCGCCGACCTGCCGCCTACCGGCACGGCGCGCGACTGGGCGACCATCGACGCCACCCCGCCCGGACCGCAGGACAGCGCCTAGAACAAGACGGGTCGGAGTGGCGAAAGCGCCCGATCCGTCACGCGCACCACGAACCCGACCGCGTTGGCGCAGGAAGATGATTGCCATTCTGTTTCCAAATCCGACATAATGCTGCCGGATTGGCCACGTAGCCATAACGCCGTGACAGTCGCTGAGACTGTGTTAATGATGATGCGGTATCCGGAAGCCAACCCGGAACGCGCGGCTTGGGTCGGCGGGCCGATCCTGAGGCAGGAATGATCGAGTTCGAAAACGTCAGCAAGTCCTTCTGGACCGGAAAACAGCACAAGGTGATCCTTGATCATGCCTCGTTCCGCATCGAGCTGGGCAATTCTCTGGGTATTCTGGCGCGTAACGGCACCGGCAAGACCACCATCATCAACATGATGGCAGGGCTGGAAAAACCCGATGCGGGTCGGGTGGTTCGCACCAGCCGGATTTCCTTTCCGCTGGGCTTCATGGGGGGCGTGATCGGCAAGCATACCGGCACCGAGAACGCCCGCTACATCGCCCGGCTTTACGGGCTTGACCCCGATTACGTCGAAGGCTTCTGCCGCTGGCTGTGCGCGATCGACGAATATTTCGACCTGCCGGTCGGCACCTACAGCTCGGGCATGCGCTCGCGCTTTTCGTTTGCCCTGCTCTTGGCGCTGGAATTCGACATCTACCTGATCGACGAAGGCATGCCCGCCACCACCGACGTCGAGTTCAACCGCAAGGCCGGCGCGATTCTGCGCGATCGCCTGAGCAAGGCCACCGTGATCGTGGTCTCGCATCAGGCGCAGACGCTGGAGAAATTCTGTCGCTCGGCGGCGGTGCTGCGCGATGGCAAGATGTATATGTTTGACACCCTCGAGGAAGCGAAACAACTCTATGACTATCAAGCTCACAGCTAAGCGGTTCCGCATCCGGCGCCCCGAGCCGGTGGTGCCATCGGTCGCCGCCCCAGCGGCGGCCGAGCTGCACGATGACGGCTTTGGCACCGGGCGCTTTCCGACCGCCAACCCCGACGACATCCAGACGCCGGGCGAGGTGGCGGGATCGACCGATATCGAGACCATCCGCCGCGAAGGGCTGACCGGGCGGCAGTTGCGCATGGCCCGGCGCGTGGCGCAGAAATACGACCTGCCGGCGACCTCGGATTTCGACGCGATCCGGCTGCTGCGCAAGGCCGGGATCGACCCGTTCCAGCGCACCAACATGCTTGACCTTGTCACCTCGGACGGCACGGCGCTGGCGCGGGTTGAGCCGTCGCGGGCGATGACGACGGTGCCCGGCGATGGCGTCAAGCTGCCGCAAATCCTGAAGCCGATCCAGGTGCCCACCACCGAGGTGCGGGCCGAGCAAAGCCATCTTGCCGACCTCATGCACATTCAGCAGGACATCACCCGCCGCCGTCGCCGCAAGGTTTCGCTGCTGGCGGTGCGGATGCTGTTCTTCGTGTTCCTGCCGACCCTGCTGACGGGCTTCTATTACTACCGGGTCGCCACCCCGCTTTATGCCACCGAGGCTGAATTCGTGATCCAGCAAGCCTCCAGCCCTGCCGCCGCCGGTGGCCTGGGCGGGCTGCTGTCGGGCTCGCCCTTGGCAACCTCGCAGGATTCGATCACCGTGCAGGGCTACCTGCAATCGCGCGATGCGATGATGCGGCTTGATACCGATCACGGTTTCCGGTCGCACTTCAGCGCGCCGCAGATCGACCCGATCCAGCGCCTGGCACCTGACGCGACGCTTGAGGCGGCCTACAAGGTTTATGCGCGCAACGTCAAGATTTCCTACGATCCGACCGAGGGCCTGATCAAGATGGAAGTCAGCGCCACCGACCCGCAGGTCTCGGTCGCCTTTGCCAAAGCGCTGATCACCTATGCCGAGGAACAGGTTGACCAACTGACCCTGCGCCTGCGCGGCGATCAGATGACGGGCGCGCGCGAAAGCTTCGACAAGGCCGAGGCGGAAATGCTGGCGGCGCAGCGTCGGGTGGTGGATTTGCAGGAGCGCTACAAGATTCTGTCGTCCGAGGCCGAGGTCGCGTTGCTGACGTCCCAGATCGGTGCCCTGGAAACCCAACTGACCACCGACCGGCTGTCGCTGCAACAGATGGAATCGAATGCCGCCCCGAACCTTGCGCGGATGGACCCGCTCAAGCGCCGCATGGCGGCACTCGAGGGCGAAATTGCCGCGCTGCGCTCGAAGATGACCGAAAGTCAGGGCGGCGGGGCCTCGCTGGCCACGGTGCAAAGCCAATTGCAGTTGGCGCAGGCCGATGTCGAAACCCGCCAACTGCTGCTGGCGCAATCGTTGCAGGCGATGGAATTGGCGCGGGTCGAGGCCAACCGGCAGGTGCGCTATCTGTCGGTCTCGGTCAACCCGGTCGCCCCCGACGAACCCACCTACCCGCGCGCCTTCGAGAACACCATGGTGGCCCTGCTGTTCTTTGCCGGTCTCTACCTGATGGTCGCAATGACCACGGCGATTTTGCGCGAACAGGTCTCGGCCTGAGGAGAAATGATGACAGATGTGAAAATCGGTGCCCTGACGGTGGGCAATGACCGCCCGCTCTTGGTGATTGCCGGCCCGTGTCAGTTGGAAAGCCTGGATCACGCCCAGATGATCGCCGGGGCGATGGCTGAGGCCTGTGCCGCCTGCGGGGCGCAGTTCGTGTTCAAGGCCAGCTACGACAAGGCCAACCGCACTTCGCTGGGCGGCAAGCGTGGGCTGGGGATGGCGGCCGGGCTGCGGGTGCTGGCGGCGGTGCGGGCGACCGGCGTGCCGGTGCTGACCGATGTCCACGACGAAGGTCAGGCGCGCGCCGCGGCCGAGGTGGTGGATGTGATCCAGATCCCCGCCTTTCTCTGCCGCCAGACCGATCTGCTGCTGACCGCCGGGCAGACCGGCGCGGTGGTCAACATCAAGAAGGGGCAGTTTCTCGCCCCCTGGGACATGGCCAATGTGGCGCAAAAGGTGGCCTCGACCGGCAACCAGCGTATCCTTTTGACCGAGCGCGGGGTGAGTTTCGGCTACAACACCCTGGTGGCCGACATGCGCAGCCTGCCGATCCTGGCGCGCACCGGCTATCCGGTGATCATGGATGCCACCCATTCGGTGCAGCAGCCCGGCGGGCAGGGCAATGCCTCGGGCGGCCAGCGCGAGTTTGCCCCGGTGATGGCGCGCGCCGCCGTCAGTCTGGGCATTGCCGGGGTGTTCATCGAGACTCACGAAGACCCCGACCGCGCGCCCTCGGACGGGCCGAACATGATCCCGCTGGCGCAGATGCCCGCCCTGATCGCCAGCCTGATGGCCTTCGACCGGCTGGCCAAGGCCGACCCGCTGCGGGTCTGAGCCGCCGCCCCCGCCGCGAGGGTATTCTTGCCAACCAGAAACCCAGGCCGGTCAGAGGGTTCTGGCCAGCGCGTCGCGTTGCGCCGTGGCCGCCAGCAGGTGGCCGCGTTCAAGGTCGAGCTGCGGGCTGATTGCAATCATGGCGCGACGGGGTGGCAGGGCGGTGCCGACCCTGGGGCAGCGTGGCACAGTTTGCGCGCCAGAGCGATCGCCAGCGACGAATGGTGCTGCCGGGGTATTTTCCGGCTTTGCGCGAAACTGCTATCGACCGGGCGCGGTCGATCAGCGCCGGGTCAGTGTTGCCTGGCCCCGGCGTCTGCCCCTATCGTGGCGCATGGCACAAGGGGGCGGAGGCAATCATGGCGGGCAGGGTCACGCGGCACGGGTTGGCGGTGGATCGCAGGTTGGCAGCGTTCATCGAGGATGCGGCCCTGCCGGGCAGCGGGGTTGCGGCCGGGGCGTTCTGGGCCGGGCTGGCGGCGGCGGTGGCGGGTCTCGGGCCTGCCGGTCGCGCGCTGCTGGCCCGGCGCGACGACTTGCAGGCCTTGATTGATGGCTGGCACGTGGCGCGGCGCGGGCAGGCGCATGACCCGGTGGCCTATCAGGCATTCTTGCGCGAGATCGGCTATCTGCTGCCGGAAGGCCCGGATTTCAAGGTGGAAACCGCCAATGTCGATGCCGAGATCGGGGCGATTTCGGGGCCGCAACTGGTGGTGCCGGTGAACAATGCGCGCTTTGCGCTGAACGCCGCCAACGCCCGCTGGGGCAGCCTTTACGACGCGCTTTACGGCAGCGACGCGCTGGGCGATCTGCCGTCGGGCAAGGGCTATGACCCGGCGCGCGGGGCGCGGGTGGTGGCCTGGGCGCGCGCCCATCTCGATGCGGTCGCCCCTTTGGCGGGCGCAAGCTGGCGCGACGCGAGTGGCCTCGATGTCGAGGCGGGGCGGCTGCGGGTGCAGGTCGGCAGCGGGGCGGTGGGGCTGGCGGATGCGGCGCAGTATGCCGGCTTTCGGCGCAATGCGGCCGGTGATCTGCAACCGCTGTTGCGGGTCAACGGGCTGCTGCTTGAGCTGGTGGTGGATCGCGCCAGCGTGATCGGGGCCGCCGATCCGGCCGGGATTGCCGACATCGCGATCGAATCCGCCCTGACCGCGATCATGGATTGCGAGGATTCGGTGGCGGCGGTGGACGGCGCGGACAAGGTGCAGGTCTATGCCAACTGGCTGGGGCTGATGCGCGGCGATCTGGTCGAGACTTTCGTCAAGGGCGGCCAGACGCTGACCCGCGCCCTGAACCCCGACAGCACCTTTACCGCACCTGATGGCAGCCCGCTGGCGGTGCGGGGTCGCGCCCTGCTGCTGGTGCGCAATGTCGGCCACCTGATGACGACCCCGGCGGTGCTTGACGCCGAGGGCCGCGAGATCGGCGAGGGCATGCTCGACGCGTTTGTCACCACGCTCTGCGCGCTGCACGATCTGCGGCGGGCGGGCGGGCCGCGCAACTCGCCCAAAGGGTCGGTCTATGTCGTGAAGCCAAAGATGCACGGACCCGAGGAAGTGGCCTTGGCCTGCGCCATTTTCGCGGCGGTGGAAGACGGCCTGCACCTGCCGCGCGATACCGTCAAGCTGGGGATCATGGACGAGGAACGCCGCACCAGCGCCAACCTCAAGCAATGTATCCGGGCTGCGAAAAGCCGGGTGGCCTTCATCAACACCGGCTTTCTCGACCGCACCGGCGACGAGATCCACACGTCGATGGAAGCCGGGCCGATGATCCGCAAGGGCGACATGAAGCATGCCGCCTGGATCAAGGCCTACGAGGATCGCAATGTCGATATCGGTCTGGCCTGCGGCCTGCCGGGGCATGCCCAGATCGGCAAGGGGATGTGGGCGATGCCTGATCTGATGGCCGACATGCTGGCCGCCAAGATCGCCCATCCGCAGGCGGGGGCCAATACCGCCTGGGTGCCCTCGCCCACCGCCGCGACGCTGCACGCGACTCACTACCACCTGGTGGACGTGGCCGCGCGCCAGGCGGCAATTGCCGCGGGCGGGCCGCGCGGGCGGCTCGGCGATCTGCTGACCCTGCCGCTGGCCGAGGGCGTGAACTGGGAGGCCGCCGAGGTGCAGGCCGAAATCGAGAACAATGCGCAAGGGATTCTGGGTTATGTGGTGCGCTGGATTGATCAGGGGGTGGGCTGTTCCAAGGTGCCCGACAGCCATGACGTCAACCTGATGGAGGATCGTGCCACCTGCCGAATCTCCAGCCAGGCGCTGGCCAACTGGCTGCATCACGGGGTGGTCAGCCGCGCGCAGGTGCTGGCCGCGCTGCGCAAGATGGCAGCGGTGGTTGACCGCCAGAACGCCGGTGATCCGGCCTATGTGGCGATGGCACCGGGCTTTGATGGCATCGCCTTTCAGGCGGCGTGCGATCTGGTGTTCATGGGCCGCGAGCAGCCTTCGGGTTATACCGAGCCGGTGCTGCATGCGCGCCGCCGCCAGCGCAAGGCCCGGATCGGCTGAGCGCGGGGGCGCGGCCCCCGCACCCCCGGAGTATTTGGGCAAAGAAGATGCCGCCGCGGGCCTAGCCAAGATCAAGGGCGAGGGCGTGGATGCGCGCCACCAGATCGGGGCCAAGGGCGGCATGAACCGCGCGGTGGCGGGCAAGGCGCGGCAAGGCGGCAAGGGCGGGGGCGCGCAGGATGACGGTGAAATGGGTCTCGCCCGCTTCGCGCCAGCCGGCGTGGCCGCGGTGCTTTTCGCTGTCGTCGTGGATTTCCAGCCGCTCAAGCACAAAGGCAGCCTGAAGCCGGGCCTCAAGTTCGGCGGCAATGGTCATTTGTGGCTTTGCCCCCTTCACTCTTCTGCGCAATGCCCTAAACTCGCGCCTCCGAGTCGGAAAGGCAAGCGCGATGACCAAACCACCCTTCGAGTTCGACCTCCGGGTGTCGTCCGACAAGAAACGGCGCAAGGTCGGGCGGCGCGGCATGTCGGGGGCGTTCGAGACCTCGACCAAGGGCTGCGAATTTCCGGGCTGTCAGGAAGCGGGGGTGTATCGCGCCCCCAAATCGCCCGAGTTGCTGGATGAATTCTTCTGGTTCTGCAAGGAGCATATCCGCGAATACAACCTGAAATGGAATTTCTTTCAGGGCACCAGCGACGACGATTTCCAGAAATTCCTCGACAAGGATCGGGTCTGGGGCCGCGACACCCAGCCCTTCGGCAAGCGCCCCGACGAGGGTCGGGCGTGGTCGCGGCTGGGGGTCAACGACCCGATCGAGATTCTGGGCAGCAATGCCACCCAGAACCCCGGTCGCACCGTCAACGCCGCCACCCGCAAGCTGCCGCCCAACGACCGCAAGGCGCTGGAGATCCTCGACGCCCGCGATACCTGGACCAAGCCGGAAATTCGCAAGCAATACAAAAGCCTGGTGAAGGATCTTCACCCTGACATGAACGGCGGCAACCGCGACGACGAGGACCGCCTGCAAGAGGTGGTCTGGGCTTGGGAGCAGATCAAGGACAGCCGCTATTTCCGCGACTGACTGGCCGTCATGCCGCCCGGAACGCCAGCGCCACCCCATTCATGCAGTAGCGCTTGCCGGTCGGTTTGGGGCCATCGGGAAAGACATGGCCAAGGTGGCCACCGCAGCGGCGGCAATGCACCTCGGTTCGCACCGAGAACCAGCCGTCGTCATTGCGGGTGCGCACCGCCTCGGGGATCGGTTGCCAGAAACTGGGCCAGCCGGTGCCGCTGTCGAACTTGGTCGCCGATGAATAGAGCGCCAGATCGCAGCCGGCACAATGAAAGGTGCCGGTGCGTGTTTCGTGATCGAGCGGGCTGGAGCCGGAGCGCTCGGTCGCGGCCTCGCGCAGCACGGCAAAGGCTTCGGGCGAAAGCCGGGCGCGCCATTGCTCGACGCTGTGGGTGACCTCAAAGATTTCCTCGGCACGGGCGGCAAGGCCAGTTGCTGCCAACGCGAACATGGCGGTCGAGCCGGAAAGAACGGTTCTGCGACGCATCGGACTGCACTCCATTGTTGCTTGGCACGACTTTAGTCGAGCGCCATCGCGCGGCAAAATCACAATTGGTTGTGCTCGCGCAAACCGGCGTATGGTGCCCAGTTTTGTCGCGCAGTGCCTTTCGCCTGCCGCCCCCTGTGCTATGTTGCAGCAAAATTGCAACGACGCGCCTCAACCGGCGCGGGAAATGGCGGACAGAATGCTGGATCAGAACGCGAAACCGACCGAAGACATCGACGTGCGCGAGGTGTTCGGGATCGAAACCGAAATGAAGGTCAAGGGCTTTGCCGACCGTGCCGACCGGGTGCCGGACATCGATCCGACCTACAAGTTCGACCCCGACACCACGCTCGCGATTCTGGCGGGCTTTACCCACAACCGCCGAGTCATCATCCAGGGCTATCACGGCACCGGCAAATCGACCCATATCGAACAGGTCGCGGCGCGGCTGAACTGGCCTTGCGTGCGGGTCAACCTTGACAGCCACATCAGCCGCATCGACCTGATCGGCAAGGACGCGATCAAGCTGCGCGACGGCAAGCAGGTGACCGAGTTTCACGAGGGCATCCTGCCCTGGGCGCTGCGCAACCCGGTGGCGATCGTGTTCGACGAATACGACGCCGGTCGCCCGGATGTGATGTTCGTGATCCAGCGGGTGCTGGAGCATGACGGCAAGCTGACCCTGCTCGATCAGAACGAGATCATCACCCCGAATCCGTATTTCCGCCTGTTTGCCACCTCGAACACCGTGGGCCTGGGCGATACCACCGGGCTTTACCACGGGGTGCAGCAGATCAATCAGGCGCAGATGGACCGCTGGAGCCTGGTCGCGACGCTGAACTACCTGTCGCACGACGCCGAAAGCGCCATCGTGCTGTCGAAAAACCCGCATTACAACCACGACAAGGGCCGCAAGACCATCAGCCAGATGGTGACGGTGGCCGATCTGACCCGCACCGCCTTCATGGCGGGCGATCTTTCGACCGTGATGAGCCCGCGCACCGTGATCAACTGGGCCCAGAACGCCGAGATCTTCCGCAGCATCGGCTATGCTTTCCGGCTGACCTTCCTCAACAAATGCGACGAGCTGGAGCGCCAGACCGTGGCCGAGTTCTATCAGCGCTGCTTTAACGAGGAGCTGCCCGAGTCGGCGGCCAGCATGGCGATGAAATGAAGCGCGGGCTCATCCCTTCCTTGCGGTCGGTCTTCGCGGCTCCCACCTCAGCGAAGACGCCCGGGCGGGCGGATGAGCGGCGCGAACAGGCAGTGCGATGACCAAACCCACCGACAATCCGGCCGATCCGTTCAAGAAGGCCCTGGCCGAGGCCACCAAGACCATGGCGAATGACCCCGAGTTGTCGGTCGCCTATTCGGTTGATCCGCCGGGGATGACCCGCGAGGGCCTGCGCCTGCCGCAGGTCAGCCGCCGCATGACGCGTGACGAGGTGCTGCTGGCGCGTGGCACCGCTGACGCATTCGCGCTGAATCTGCGCTATCACGATGACGCGATGGCGGCGCGCTATGCCCCCACCGGGCCGCTGGCGCGCGAAATTTATGACGCGATGGAGGTCGCGCGCTGCGAGGCGGTGGGGGCGCGGCTGATGCCCGGCACCGCCACCAACATCGACGCCAGGATCGCGCACGAGGCCGAACGCAAGGGCTATGGCCAGATCACCCAGGCTTCGGACGCGCCGCTGGCGGTGGCGGCGGGATACCTCGTGCGCCATCTGGCCACCGGGCGCGAGCTGCCGCGCGGGGCGGCCAACGTGATGGACCTGTGGCGCGGCTTCATCGAAGAGCAGGCAGGCTCGACCCTCGAGACCCTTGATGCCGCGCTGGCCGATCAGGCCGCCTTCGCGCGCCTGACCCGCAAGGTGATTGCCGATCTGGGCTACGGCGACCAGTTGGGCGACGACCCCGATCAGGACCAGCCTGACGATGGCGATGACGCCGAGGAAGATGCCGACCAGCCCGATTCGGCCGGTGACGAGCAGCAATCCGACGACAGTGACGCCGCCCCCGAGCAAAGCCAGGACCAGGAGCAGGATGCCAGCCAGGCCAAGGTCAGCATGGACGAAAATGCCGATGGCGAGCAGGGCGACGAGGCCGAACTGCCTGAAGGCGAGGCCCCGCACGAGCCGCCCGCCCCCGCCCCCCATTCCGATGCCGACCCGAACTACATTGTCTATGCCACGGAATTCGATGAGGAAATCAAGGCTGAAGAGCTTGCCGAACCGGCCGAGCTGGAACGCCTGCGCGCCTATCTTGATCAGCAGTTGGAGCCGCTGAAAGGGGCGGTCTCGCGCCTTGCCAACAAGCTGCAACGCCGCCTGCAGGCGAAGCAGAATCGCGCCTGGGAGTTTGACCTGGAAGAGGGCACGCTTGACGCGGCGCGGCTGGCGCGGGTGGTGGCCAACCCGACCACGCCGCTGTCGTTCAAGCGCGAGAAGGACACCGAGTTCCGCGATACCTGCCTGACGCTCTTGCTGGACAACTCGGGCTCGATGCGCGGGCGGCCGATCTCGATCGCCGCGATCTGCGCCGATGTGCTGGCCCGCACCATGGAGCGCTGTCAGGTCAAGGTCGAGATTCTGGGTTTCACCACCCGCGCCTGGAAAGGTGGCCAAAGTCGCGAGAAGTGGCTGGCAAACGGCCGCCCGCAGCAACCGGGGCGGCTGAACGATCTGCGCCACATCATCTACAAGGCCGCCGATGCGCCGTGGCGGCGGGCCCGTAACGCCTTGGGGCTGATGATGAAAGAGGGCTTGCTCAAGGAAAACATCGACGGCGAGGCGCTGGAATGGGCGCACCGGCGGCTGGCCGGGCGGCGCGAGGCGCGCAAGATCCTGATGGTGATTTCCGACGGCGCGCCGGTCGATGATTCGACCCTGTCGGTCAACAGCGCCAACTATCTCGAAAAGCACCTGCGCGACGTGATCACCATGGTCGAGCGCCGCAAACAGGTGGAACTGATCGCGATCGGCATCGGCCACGACGTGACGCGCTACTACGGCCGGGCAGTGACGATCACCGATGTCGAGCAACTGGCCGGGGCGATGACCGAACAACTGGCCGGGCTGTTCGACGCTGATCCGAGGATGCGGGCGCGGGTGCTGGGGATGCGGAAGGTCGGGTGAAGGGGGGCTTTCCGCCCCCCTCTTTGCCTCGCGGCAAATTCACCCCCCGAGAATATTTGAGCAAAGAAGAAGGGCAAAGGATGTTTCAGAGTTTCGCAACCGCTGCCCACCCGGAACAAGGTCCCGCCCGGCTGGCG
>CAYQPD010000025.1:21624-24971 GCA_964419305.1 uncultured Rhodobacter sp. | reverse complement strand
GAACACCCGGGTGGAATCGAGCACCCCCATCACCACGATCAGCACCGGCAGGGTGACCGGCATCACCGACAAGATCACCAGCGCCGAGATCAGCGCCGGAATCGACATCATCAGATCGACCAGCCGCGACAGAAGCTGATCCACCCAAGCCCCCCGCACCGCCGCGACAAAGCCAAGCGTCGCCCCCAGCGTGAACGACAGCACGGTGCCGGCAGCGGCGACAAAGATCGTGGTCTGGCCGCCCCAGATCATCCGGCTCAGCAGATCGCGCCCGATGCTGTCGGTGCCCAGCAGGTGGGTGGCCGACCACGGCTCCCAACTGTCGCCCACCACCTCGGCCATGCCGTAAGGCGCGATCAGGCCGGCAAAGATCGCCGACAGGAAATAGGCGGCGGTGAAGATCAGCCCGATCATCGCGGCTACGGGCAAGCGCCTCATTTGGGGTGCCTCAGACGCGGGTTGGCCAGAATCGAGATCACGTCGGCCAGCATGTTGAGCCCGATATAGACCGCGGCAAACACCAGCCCGCAGGCCTGCACCACCGGCACGTCGCGCTTGGACACATGATCGACCAGATACTGCCCCATGCCGGGATAGACGAACACCACCTCGACCACCACCACCCCCACCACCAGATAGGCAAGGTTCAGCATCACCACGTTGATCACCGGCGAGATCGCGTTGGGAAAAGCGTGGCGGGCAATCACCCCGAACGGGGTCAGGCCCTTCAGTTCGGCGGTCTCGACATAGGCCGATTGCATCACGTTCAGGATCGCGGCGCGGGTCATCCGCATCATGTGCCCCAGCACCACCAGCACCAGCACCAGCACCGGCAATGAGATGGCGTAAAGCTTGTCAAAGAAACTCATGCCGTCATAGATTGCGGCCAGCGACGGAAACACCCGGAATTTCACCGACAACAGATAGATCAGAATGTAGCCCAGCAGGAATTCGGGCACCGAAACCGTGGCCAGGGTCACCGTCGAAATCACCTTGTCTGGCCAGCGGTCGCGGTAGCGCACCGCAATCACCCCCAGCGAGATTGCCAGCGGCACCGCAATCACCGCCGCTGTAGCCGCCAGAAACAGCGTATTGCCCAGCCGCTTGCCCATCGCCTGCGCGATATCCTGACCGTTGGTCAGCGCGTGACCCAGATCGCCGTGCAGCACCCCGCCAAGCCAGCCGAGATAGCGCGCAAGCGGCGGCTGGTTCAGCCCCAGTTCCTCGCGCAGGTTGGCCAGCGTGACCGGGGTGGCCGACTGCCCGAGGATTGATTGCGCCACGTCACCGGGCAGAATCTGGGTGCCGACAAAGATCAGCACCGACGCCGCCCACAGCAAAAGCAGGCCCAGCGCAATGCGCTGGACCAGCAGTTTCAGGATCGGATGAACCGACAGGTTCACGCGAACCAGGTCTTGGCCGCGGCGTAACCGCCCATCAACTCGTAGTTCGGGTCTTTCTCGTAGCCCATCACGTTATCGGTGCTGGCATCGATGAAATCGTTGAACATCGGGCAGATCACCCCGCCGTCGTCGTTCACGATGCGACTAATCTTGCCGTAAAGCGCCTTGCGCCTGGCCTGATCGGTTTCCGAGCGCGCTTCAAGGATCAGCGCATCGAGTTCGGGGTTGTTGTATTTGGTGTCGTTCCAGTCGGCGGTCGAAAGATAGGCGGTTGACCACATCTGGTCCTGCACCGGCCGCCCGCCCCAGTAGCTGGCGCAGAACGGCTTGACGTTCCAAACATCCGACCAGTAGCCATCATCCGGCACGCGCTGAATCTCCAGCGGAATACCGGCCTTGTTGGCGGTCTGCTGGAACAGCGCCGCCGCATCGACCGCACCTGGAAAGGCGGTGTCGGCGACCAGCAGCACGATCGGGCTGCCGTCATGGCCCGAGGCCTTGTAGTGCTCGGCGGCCTTGGCCAGATCGAACGGGCGTTGCGCGATGGTTTCGTCGAACAGCGGATAGGCGGCGTTGATCGGGCTGTCGTTGCCGATCCCGCCAAAGCCGTCGAGGATCTTGTCCACCATCTCTTGCCGGTCGATGGCGTATTTCAGCGCCAGCCGCAGGTCCTTGTTGTCGAACGGCGCGGTGTTGGTGTGCATGATGAACACGTAATGCCCACGTCCCGAGACGTTATGCACCACCACGCCCGGGGTCTTGCCCAACAGCTTGGCCACCTTGGGGTCGATCCGGTTGATCATCTGGACCTGCCCTGATTGCAGCGCCGAGGTGCGGGCGGTGGCGTCGTTGATCACCAGAATTTCCAACCCGTCGTAGTAACCGCGCGCGCTGTCCCAGTCGTTGGGGTTCTTCTCGAAGGCATAGCGCACCCCGGCCTCGACCGAGGTCAGCTTGTAGGGGCCGGTGCCGATTCCGGCGTTCGGGTCATCCAGCCCGCCATTGGGCTGCACGATCAGGTGATAGTCGGACAGCAGGTAGGGCAGGTCGGCGTTGCCTGCGGCCAGCGTGACCACGACATTGTTGCCGTCCACCGCCATGTCGGCAATCGACTGCATGATGCCTTGCGCGCCGGATTTCGACTCTTTGTCGGAGTGGCGTTTGAAGGTCGCCAGCACATCGTCCGCCGTCAGGTCGGCGCCGTTGTGGAATTTCACCCCCTGACGGATGGTGAAGGTCCAGACCGTGCCATCGGCATTGCCTTCGAACGCTTCGGCCAGCCGGGGCACCACTTCGCCGGTGGGCGAGACATCAAGAATGGTATCGCCCCACGCCCGACCCACCGAGAACGGCACCGGGCTGTCCGAGAGGCCGGGATCGAGCGCGTCGGTGGTCTCGCCACCGCCCAGACCCATTTTGAGGATGCCGCCCTGCTTGGGCTCATCGGCGCGCGCACGGCCCGGCAAGGCCGAGACCCCCAGTGCCGCCGTCGCCGCGAAAGCGGCGGAACGGTTCAGAAACGACCGGCGGCTGAGCCGGGCCTGGTCGATCTGGTCAAGCAGTTTCGCAAGGTCATCTTTCATTGAGGTCTCCCTGATGGTTTTGTTGATTGCCGAGTCAATGATGGCGCAGGACTTACCGATTGGTAAATGGTTTTCTTTGCCACGCGCTGTCGATTATGGCTCATACATGGTCGCGAACGACCCTTTCTGTCGTATCACGGGCAAATACCTGCACCTCGCCCTCCCACGCCTCAAGCCGCGCCTGCATCACCAGATCGTCGCCCTCGACCCAGATCCGGGTGCTGGCAAGGGTGCAAACCTTCCACGCGCCGCGCCTCAAGGTCTGGGTCCAGTCGCACGTCGCTTCGGCGCGCGCCGGGTCTGTCGGATGGACCGACCAGCGCTCGCGCAGGGTCTCGCCGGTGATCAGCCCGTGGCTCAG
>CAYQPD010000025.1:0-21524 GCA_964419305.1 uncultured Rhodobacter sp. | reverse complement strand
GATGGACCGACCAGCGCTCGCGCAGGGTCTCGCCGGTGATCAGCCCGTGGCTCAGATTCTCGACCTCGCCCGCATCATTCTCGACCACCAGCGCCACGCAGCCGGTCAGCAGATCCTGCTCGATGCGCCGCACCGCCGATCCTTGGCGCAAAGTCCGGTGCTTCCAGCCCGCTGCCGCCTCGGGCGCTGGCGGCAGCCATTCATCGCCCGCACTGCCCGCGTGCAGCGGCAGCTCAAGCGCCCCTTGCAGCAGCGTCAGGGTGGCGGCGCGCGGGCTGGGCCACACGAACGGCCAGTAGGTGGTGGAAAGCGCCAGCCGCAGCCGGTGGCCGGGGGCCAGGCGGTAGGCCGTCAGATCAAGCGCCAGTCCGGCGTCAAACGCCTCGCCCACCGGCACCGGGCCGGGCTGCGCCATGCTGTTGCGGTGGCGCAGGTTCAGCATGCCGTGGCAGATCCGCACCGACGCGCCATCGGGGGCGACATCGCAGAGCCGCGCCACGATGAAGGCAAAGGGCTGATCGCTGGTCAGCCGCAGCGCCAGCCGCGCCGCCCCCAGCAAATCCATCCCCGCCGCCAGCGGCGCAGTCTCGAAACACACCGACAGGGCATCGTCGGCCGCCTGATCGCCCGGCATTTCAGCCGCCAGCCCCATCGGAAAGAACTCGCCCGCCTGCAGCCCCAGATGCTGCGGGGTGTTGACCGTCACCGCCAGCGCCCCCCCGGCCCCGCCCAAGGTGCCCCCCGGCGACAGCGCCAGAGTCTGGCGGCTGATCCGCGACGAGGGCCAGGTGGCCTCGGCCAGCCAGTGCCCGGCGCGATGGGGCGCGCAGGCATCGGGCGGCTGGGAATGCAGCATGAAGGCGCGCAGGGCCGGGTCGGCGTCGGCCCCGTTCTCAACCCCTTTCAGCCAGCGGTCCCACCAGCGCAGCGCTTCTTGCAAAAACCCGATGGCGGGCCCCGGCACGGCGGTGTGCGGATACTGGTGCACCCAGGGCCCGACGATGCCCTTGACCGGAACCTTCAGGTGTTCAAGCAGATGGCCCACGGTGTTCATGTAATTGTCGGCCCAGCCGCCGATCGCCAGCACCGGCACCTGAATCGCAGCCCAGTCCTCGCCCACCGAGCCGTGACGCCAATAGCCGTCGCGCGCCTGATGCCCGGCCCAGCGCGGGGCCAGAAAGGTATCGGCTTCCAGCCGCGCCAACCAATCCGCGCGCCAGCCCTCGCGCAGCACCGGATCGGCGGGGCGCGAGGAATACGACAGCATCACCGCCCCCCAACCGAAGTTCCTGCCCAAGAGACACCCACCCTTGAAATGGATGTCATCGGCAAAGCGGTCGGTGGTCGAACACACGGTGATGATCGCCTTCAGCGCGGGCGGGCGCAGCGCGGCGGTCTGCAGGCAGTTGAAGCCGCCCCAGCTTTTGCCCATCATCCCGACCGTGCCCGAACACCATGGCTGGGCTGCCAGCCAGGCGATCACCTCGCAGGCGTCGGCCAGTTCCTGGGCTGTGTATTCGTCGGTCAACAGCCCCGCGCTGTCGCCGCTGCCGCGCAGATCGACCCGCACGCAGGCATAGCCATGCCCCGCCATGTAGGGGTGCATCATCTCGTCGCGCGGCAAGGTGCCGTCGCGCTTGCGGTAGGGGATGTATTCCAGCACCGCCGGCACCGGATGGGTGCTGGCATCCGCTGGCATCCAGACCCGCGCCGACAGCCGACACCCGTCGGTCAGAACGATACCCAGATCCGGGGTCTCGGTGATCGCGTGGGGAAAATCGGTCACGGTGCGCATCGCACTCTCCGGGTGGCGGGGTTGGACCTCAGGGGTCGCGGCTGGAACAGACGTTATGGCAGGGTCCGCGAAACTCTGGCCCAAAGCCGACACATGAGGTGAGGATTTCTCCATGACCACCCGCCCGAACATCCTGATCGTGATGGTGGATCAGTTGACCGGCACCCTGTTCCCCGACGGCCCGGTGGAATGGTTGCACACCCCGAACCTGCGCGCCCTGGCCGACCGCTCGGTGCGCTTTGCCAATGCCTATACCGCCAGCCCCTTGTGCGCGCCGGGGCGGGCCAGCTTCATGTCGGGCCAACTGCCCTCGCGCACCCGGGTCTATGACAACGCCGCCGAGTTCGCCTCGGACATCCCGACCTATGCCCACCATCTGCGCCGGGCGGGCTATCAGACCTGCCTTTCGGGCAAGATGCATTTCGTCGGCCCCGACCAGATGCACGGGTTTGAAAGTCGCCTGACCACCGACATCTACCCCGCCGATTTTGGCTGGACCCCGGATTACCGCAAACCCGGCGAGCGCATCGACTGGTGGTATCACAATCTTGGGTCGGTGACGGGCGCGGGCGTGGCCGAGATCACCAACCAGATGGAATACGACGACGACGTGACGCATCACGCGATCCAGAAGCTTTACGACCTCGCGCGCGGGGCCGATCCGCGCCCGTGGTGCCTGACCGTCAGCTTCACCCACCCGCATGATCCCTTTGTCGCCCGGCGCAAATACTGGGATTTGTATGAAGGCTCGCCCCATCTCGCGCCACCTGCGGCGATTGCTTACGGCGATCAGGATGGCCATTCGCAGCGCCTGATGGACGCTTGCGACTTTCGCGCCTCGACCATCACCGACGACCATATCCGCCGCGCCCGCCAAGGCTATTTCGCCAATATCTCGTATATCGACGACCAGATTGGCCAGGTGATGGCCACCCTGACCGCCACCCGGCAAGAGGCGATCGTGGTGTTCGTGTCCGACCATGGCGAGATGCTGGGCGAGCGCGGGCTGTGGTTCAAGATGAACTTCTTTGATCCCTCGGCGCGGGTGCCGCTGATGATCGCGGCCCCCGGCCTTGCGGCGGCCTGCATCACCACCCCGGTCTCGACCATCGACGTGCTGCCGACGCTGTGCGATCTGGCCGGGGTGTCGCTGGCCGAGGTCATGCCCTGGACCGATGGCGAAAGCCTGGTGCCGCTGGCGCAGGGCGCGCCCCGCACCAGCCCGGTGGCGATGGAATACGCCGCCGAAGGCTCGATCACGCCGCTGGTGGCGCTGCGCGACGGGCGCTGGAAATACATCCGCTGTCAGGCCGACCCCGATCAGCTTTACGACCTCGACTCCGACCCCTTTGAGCGCCGCAACCTGGCCGCCGACCCGGCCCATGCGGCGACGCGGGCGCGTCTGCGCGCCGCATCCGATGCGCGCTGGGATCTGGCGCGGTTTGACGCCGAGGTGCGCGCCAGCCAGGCCCGGCGCTGGGTGGTCTATGAGGCCCTGCGCAACGGCCATTACTACCCGTGGGATTTCCAGCCGCTGCAACAGGCATCCGAGCGCTACATGCGCAACCACATGGATTTGAACGTGCTCGAGGAGTCGAAACGCTTTCCCCGCGGCGAGTGACACCGGCCCTTGGGCGGGACCGCCTCCGGCAGGAGTATTTGGGCAAAGAAGAAATGCGCTCAGGGCTGGTCGGCCAGCACCAGTTCCGCCCCTTTCCAGCCCATCAGAACCGAGGGCGCGTTGGTATTGCCGGCAATCAGGTTCGGGAAGGCCGAGGCGTCGATCACCCGCAGGCCGGCTACGCCGTGCACCTTCAGGCGTGCATCGACCACCGAGGTTGCCGGATCAGGCCCCATCCGGCAGGTGCAGGATGGGTGATAGACGGTGCCCGAGCGGTGGCGGAAATCGTCGATCAGGGCCTCGTCGCTGACGCAGCCCGGGCCGGGGCGCAGTTCTTCGGCGATCAGCCGGGCCAGCGGCGGCTGGGCGGCAAGGCGGCGCAGGAACTTCACCGCCGCCAGCATCTCGCTCACATCCTTGGTGGTGGCGAAGGCGTTGGCGGTGATGGCCGGGGGAGCCAGCGGGTCGGCGCTTTTGATGCGGATATGACCACGGCTTGACGGGCGGCAGTTGGAAAGCCCCAGCGACATGCCCGAAAACGGGTCGGGCGTCAGGAGCGGGCGCTCGCCGCCGCGCGGCAACAGGGTGGAGAACGCCTGAAAGTAAAGCTGCATGTTGGGGCGGGTGAGATCGGGCGAGGTGCGAAAGAAGCCGCCGCCGTGGTTGATCGACTTGGCCAGCGGCCCAGCCCCGGTCAGGAAATACTGCATTCCGGCGCGCGCCTTGCCCCACCACGGGCGCAACTCGTCGTTGTAGGTCGGCACCGTCATGCGGAAGGTGTAGTTGATGCCCTGATGATCGCTGAGGTGATCGCCGACATTGGGGTTATCCAGTCGCACATCGATCCCCAGCCCGTGCAGCAAGTCCCCCGGCCCGATCCCCGACAATTGCAGAAGCTGGGGCGAGTTGATCGCCCCCCCCGCCAGGATCACCTCGGCGCGGGCGCGCAGGGTGCGGGTTTCACCGCCCCTTCGGTATTCCACCCCGACCGCGCGCCCGTCCTCGATCAGCACCCGGGTGACCTGCGCCCTTGTGATCAGCCGCAGGTTCGCCCGCCTCAAGGCCGGGCGCAGAAAGGCGCGGGCGGTGGAGTTGCGCCGCGCCCTCTTGATCGTCATCTGGTAGTTGCCCGCCCCTTCCTGCCGCTCGCCATTGAAATCGGGGTTGAACGGCAGCCCGGCGCTTGCGCAGGCGGCGATGTAATCCTTGACCAACGGATGCAACCCGCTGGTATTGGCCGAAATGAACAGCGGCCCGCCCTTGCCGCGCCAGGTATCCGCCCCGGCCTCGTTATCCTCGATCGCGCGGTAGGCCGCGAGGCAGTCCTCCCAGCCCCAACCCGGATTTTCGGCGCCCCATTCGTTGTAATCGTCGCGGTGACCCCTGATCCACACCATCGCATTGATCGAGCTTGAACCACCCAGCAATTTGCCGCGCGGCCAGTGGTCGCGCTGGCCCGCCAGCCCCGGATCAGGCTCGGTCTGATACATCCAGTTGACGGCAGGGTCGTAGAACAGCTTGCCATAGCCCAGCGGCAGGGCGACGTAGAAGCGCCGATCCGTGCCCCCGGCCTCGAGCAGCGTCACCCGGTGCCTGCCGCTGGCGGTCAGGCGATCGGCCAGCACACAGCCCGCCGACCCCGCCCCCACGATGATGAAATCCGAATCAAACATGGCGCTCTCCATGGCACGGCACCAGCGCGGGTTTCTTCTTTGCCCAAATACTCACGACCGCCAGCACCGCCAACGTAAGGCCCGAAGGGGGCGCGCCCCCGCGCATCCGCGACGATGAATGTCGCTTTCCCGCTACCGCCCCTGCCACACCGGGTCGCGCTTTTCGGCAAACGCCCGCGCCCCTTCCAGTTGATCCGCGCTGGAATAAAGCCGGTCCACCGTCGCCATCTGGCGCTTGGTGACGCGGTTCAGCGCGTCCTGAAAGCGCAGCGCCTCGGCCTCGCGCACCACTTCCTTGATCGCCGCGTAAACCAGCGGTGGCCCATCGGCCAGCAGCCGGGCCAGCGCCCAGGCCTTGGGCAGCAGATCGGCGGGGGTGGTGATTTCCCTCAGCAACCCCCACTGCCGCGCCTCAACCGCATCGAACCAGCGCCCGGTCAGCAACAGATCCATCGCCACATGGTAGGGAATGCGTTTGGGCAGCTTGATCGAGGCCGCATCGGCCACCGTGCCCGAGCGGATTTCCGGCAGCGCAAAGGTGGCGTTGTCGGACGCAAGGATCAGATCGCACGACAGCGCCAGCTCCAACCCGCCGCCGCAGCAGATGCCGTTCACCGCCGCAATCACCGGCTTGTTGAGGTTGGGCAGTTCCTGCAAGCCGCCAAAGCCGCCCACGCCGTAGTCGCCATCGACCGCATCGCCCAAAGCCGCCGCCTTCAAGTCCCAGCCGGGGCAGAAGAATTTCTCGCCCTCGGCGCGCAGGATCGCCACCCGCAGACTGTCGTCATCGCGAAAGGCGCGAAATGTCAGCCCCATGATCCGGCTGGTGGCCAGATCAATCGCATTGGCCTTGGGCCGATCGAGCGTGACCTCAAGGATCACCCCCTCGCGCCGGGTGCGGATTGGCCCGCTTGTCAACATCTCCATCACACAACCTTTCTGATCAGGGCATCAACCGCCACCGCGCCACGCTCGCGCACCAGGATCGGGTTGATCTCGATTTCTTCCAAGCCCGGATCGGCGGCCATCAGCGCGCCCAGCCGAGCGGCAATTTCGGCCACCGCCGCCACATCAGCGCGCGCCCGCCCGCGATAGCCGTCGAGCAGCGGCCACAACCGCAGTCGCCTCAGGCCCGCCAGAATTTCGGCCTCGGTCACCGGCAGGATCAGCGTCACCGTATCGGCCAGCAACTCGGCCGCCACCCCGCCGCTGCCGATGGTCAGCGTTACCCCGTAAACCGGATCGCGCCGCAGCCCCAGAAGCACCTCGGCCACCGCGCCGGTCACCATCTCTTCGGCCAGATAGCCGGTCGCCCCCGCCATCTCGGCCTGCCCCGCCAGATCGGCCAGCCCCAGCCGCACCGCCCCGGCTTCGGTCTTGTGCGCGAACCCGAGGCCCTTGAGCACCAGCGGCGCGTGCAAACCGGCGGCCGCTGCCTGCACCTCGGCCAGCGTGCCACCCTGCACCCCGTTCGGCACCGCCACCCCGGCCTTGGCCAACAGCGCCTTGGCCTCTGCCTCGGACAGCAGCGCGGCCTCGCGCGGCGCGACCGGCGGCAGCGGCCACCACCCCACCGCGCCCTCTGGGGCCTGCGCCGCCGCCACCGCCGCCAGCGCGGTCTCAAGCCCCATCAGCACCACCACCCCCTGATCCATCAGCACCGCCGCCTCGGCTTCGTCGAAATTCTCGGGCAGCGAGGCTACGGCAAAGGCCGGCACCCCGGTCGCCTGCGCCGCCGCAACGATGGAATCCAGCGCGGGGCGGTAGCCCGCAGGGTCGCAGCGGTCGCGGCGCGGCGGGTCGATGATGAACAGGCCCGCGTCATAGCCCGCCAGCATGGTGGTGAACACGTCCGTGGTGCGCGGCCCGTCGCCCCAGATGAAGGTGTGATAATCGAGCGGGTTGGAAATGGTCGGAATCGGCCCCAGAATCTCGCCCAGTCTGGTCCGGGTAGCCGCTGACGGTGGCGGAAAGTCGAGGCCATACGGCGCAGCCAGATCGGCCACCAGCCCCGCCTCGCCGCCCGAACACGACAGCGAGCAAAGCCGCGCCCCGAGCCCCGGCCCGTGCAGATGCAGGATCTTCAGCGCCTCGATCAGCTCGGCGGGGGTGGCGACCTCGGCCACCCCGATCTGGCGCAGAAAAGCCGATGACGCCGCCCCGCCCCCTGCCAGTGCGGCAGTATGCGAGGCCGCCGCCGTGCGCGACAGCGCGGTCTTGCCCGACTTGATGCAGACGATGCCCTTGCCAGCCGCGCGCGCACGCTGCGCCAGATCAGCAAAGGCCGCCGCGTCGTCGATGCCCTCGACATAGATCCCGAGCGCCGTGACCCGATCGTCGGCCAGCAACGCCCCGGCCAGTTCGGCCAGCCCCACCACGGCGGCATTGCCCAGACAGGCCACATAGGCCACCGGCAGCGCCCGTTTCTGCATCGACAGGTTGATCACGATGTTCGAGGATTGCGACAGCAGCGCCACCCCGCGGTTGAGTCGCACCCCGCCGTGCTGGTCGGGCCACAAGAGCGCCCCGTCGAGATAGTTGATCACGCCGTAACAGTTCGGCCCCAGCATCGGCATGTCGCCCGCCGCCGCCACCAGACGGCGCTGCAACTCGGGCTCGCCCGCCTCGGCCCAGCCCGAGGCAAATGAGATCGCCCCGCCCGCCCCCATCGCCGCCAACTCGGCCACCACGTCAAGCGTGGCATGGCGGTTGACCCCGACGAACGTGGCATCCGGCACCCCCGGCAGATCGGCCAGCGAGGGGTAAGCCCGCAGCCCGCCGATCGTTTCCCTGGTCGGATGCACCGGCCAGATGTCGCCCTGAAACCCCATCTTGCGGCACTGCTCGATCACATTGCGCGCCCAACCCGCCCCCAGCACGGCGATCGAGCGCGGTCGCAGCAGGCGGTCAAGGCGGCTCATGCCTGTGCTCCGGACCTGCGGGCCGGGCCGGGGGTTTTCCACCCCCGGACCCCCGAGGATATTTTCCGACGGAAAATCGGAACACCCCGCCCGGTCTTTCCGGGCAGGGTGCCATTTCCCGTCACGGTCATCGGCGTCCCCGCCTGTACCGTGCCGCCAGAATGCCCGGTCGCAGTTAACAAGGGATGAACGATAGCCGTGAACCTTGACATTTTCCGTCTCCAAATATCCCGGGGGTCCGGGGGCTGGCCCCCGGCCCGCCCGTCACGCCCCGAGCGGACGCAGCAGGTCGCGCGCAATGATGTGGCGCTGAATCTCGGAGGTGCCATCCCAGATCCGTTCCACCCGCGCATCGCGCCAGAAGCGCTCGAGCGGCAGATCGTCCATCAGCCCCATGCCGCCGTGCACCTGGATCGCGCGATCTGTGACGCGGGCCAGCATTTCGGTAGCGTAGAGCTTGGCCGAGGCAATCTCGCGGTTGGCAGGCAGGCCCTGATCCAGCCGCCAGGCGGCGGCCAGGGTCAGGTGATCGGCGGCGTCGATTTCGGTGATGCTGTCGGCAAGCTGAAAGCCGACGCCCTGAAACCGGCCGATCGGCTGGCCAAACTGTTTGCGCGCCGCCGCATAGGCCAGCATGATGTCGAACACCCGCCGCGCCCGGCCCACCGCCATGGTGGCCACCGTGATGCGGGTGGCGTAAAGCCATTCGTTCATCACCGCAAAGCCGCCGTCCACTTCGCCCAGCACCTGCGCGTCGGGCAGGCGGCAATTGTCGAAGTCGAGGATCATGTTCTTGTAGCCGTGGTGACTGACCGAGCGGTAGCCGTTGCGGATAGTGAACCCCTTCGTGCCGCGATCAACCAGAAAGGCGGTGAGCTTCTTTTTCTTCGGCCCGGCGGCGGTGGCCTCTTCGCCCGTGGCCACGAACACGATCACGAAATCGGCGTGATCGGCCCCCGAGATGAAATGCTTGGTGCCGTTCACCACCCAGTCGCCGCCCACCCGGCGCGCGCTGGTCTTCATGCCGCGGATATCCGAGCCCGCCTCGGGTTCGGTCATCGCCAGCGCATCCATGCGCTCGCCGCGCACCGCGGGCAGCAGGTAGCGTTCGATCTGTTCGCCGGTGCAGGCCATCAGGATGTTCTGCGGTCGCCCGAAGAAGTGGTTGAGCGCCATCGACCCGCGCCCCAGCTCGCGCTCGACCAGCGCGAATTCAAGGTGGCTTAGCCCGGCCCCGCCCACCGATTGCGGGAAGTTGCAGGCGTAAAAGCCCAGTTCGATGGTCTTGGCCTTGATTGCAGCGGCGACCTCGGGCGGCACTTCGCCGGTTTGTTCAACCAGACGCTCAAACGGGTAGATCTCGCGCTCGACAAAGGCGCGCACGGTCGCAACGATCATCGCCTGCTCATCGCTCAGTCCGAAATCCATGTCACACCTGCGGGTCGGGGTTGATGGTGAAGGCATCGACCGCCAGCGCCTGGCCCGAGACCATGCGCGCCGCATTCGAGGCCAGAAACAGCGCCATGTCGGCCACGTCCTGCGCGGCGACAAAGCTGCGTAGCGCGGTGCCCTGCTCGTAGCCCTCACGCAGCGCCGCGACCGACATGCCCTTGGTCCGCGCTTCGGCGGCCAGCACCGCGTCCATCCGCGGGCCATCGACATTGCCGGGCACGATCGCGTTGGCGCGGATACCATATGGCCCCAGCTCCATCGCCACCGTCTTCATCAGCCCGATCACCGCCCATTTCGCTGCCGCATAGGGGGCGCGGAACGGAAATCCGTAAATCCCGGCGGTGGACGAGGTGAACAGCATCACCCCGCTGCCCGCCTGCTTCATCATAGGCGTGGCATACTTGGCGGCCAGAAAGGCACCGTCCAGCCCAACCGCAAGGCAGGCGCGCCAGTCGGCCAGCGCCACGTCCTCGATTGCGGCGGTCGGCCCCTTGATCCCGGCATTGGCGCAAAGCACATCCAGCCCGCCCCATTCGGCCTTGACCGCGCCGAACAGCGCCGCCATCGCGCCCTCGTCGGCAACATCGACCCGGCTGCCGTTAATCCCGGCGGGCAACGCCGCCAGCGCGCCCGCATCGACATCGCTGACCCAGACCCGCGCCCCCGAGGCGGCAAAGCTGCGCGCCATCGCCAGACCGATGCCGCTGGCCCCGGCGGTGATCAGAACCCGCCGCGTCATCGCGCGCGCCCCACGCGGCCCGCCGCCGCCGGGCGCTCCAGCGCCTGGTGCGCCACGGCAATCGGGCGAACGCGGTCCAGAATTGCCGCCGGGGCCGGGCAGGTCTTGCCCGCCGTCATATCGACATGCAGCAGCATCTGCTCGACCGTCGCCACCTCGGCCCCATCCTTCAGGACGCGGATGAAGATGTGCAAGCGCTTGTCGTCCACCGCCAGCACCTGCAAGGTGCCGGTCAGGGCATCATTCAGCCTGGCTTCGCCAAGGTGCATGATGTGCGATTCGGCGGTGTAATAGCTGTGCCCGCCCGCGACGTAATCGAGGTCAGCCCCGATCAGGCGCAGAAAGGCGTCGCAGGTTTCCGAGGCGGCAAACAGATAGCGGCTTTCGGTCATGTGGCCGTTGTAGTCGATCCAGCCCGGCAGCACCTGCATCTGCGCCAGCACCAGCGGCGCGCCGGTCGGCGGGGCGGCATGGAAGGCGCCGCGGCGGCGGTCGTCATGCTCGCGCAGCACGCGGCCCGCGCCCCAGTTGCGATCCTTCAGGGCGCGCAGAAAGCCGATCAGGTTGCTGTCCCTGATCCGCTCCAGCTCGCGGATGCTGTGCGCCCCTGATTGCGCATCGGACTGGCCGGCAATCAGATCGACCAGCTCGTCGTTGAATTCGGGCACGTCCATCAACCGGGTCCAGGGCCAGGTGAGGCACGGCCCGAACTGCGCCAGGAAATGCTTCATCCCGGCCTCGCCGCCCGCCACGCGGTAGGTCTCGAACAGGCCCATCTGGCCCCAGCGCAGCCCGAACCCCATCCGGATCGCCTCGTCGATTTCCTCAGTGGTGGCGACGCCATCCTTGACCAGCCACAGTGCCTCGCGCCACACCGCCTCAAGAAAGCGATCGGCGATGTGAGCGTCGATTTCCTTGCGCACATGCAGGGGATACATGCCCAGGCCGCGCAACACCTGCTTGGCGTGCTCGATCACGGCGGGGTCGGTCACGCCCGAGGGCACCACTTCGACCAGTGGCAGCAGATAAACCGGGTTGAACGGATGCGCGACCAGGATCACCGCCGGGTTGATCGCGCCTTCCTGCAACTGCGACGGCTTGAACCCCGAGGTTGACGAGGCAATCAGCGCCTTGGGTGCAAATTGTTGGATTTGTGCAAATACCCGGTGTTTGAGGTCCAGCCTCTCGGACACGGATTCCTGAATATAAGTAGCCCCTTCCACCGCTTCCTTGATGCTTTGCGCGAAGGTTAGGTTTCCCTCGGATTGCATGGGAATATCAGATAGCGCAGGCAGCGAGGCACGTGCGTTGGCCAGCACTTCGGCGATCTTGCGCGCCGCTTGCGGGTCGGGATCGAACACCGCCACATCCCATCCGTTCAGCAAAAACCGCGCCGCCCAGCCGCCACCGATCACCCCGCCGCCAATGATTGCCGCTTTCATCTTGGTGCCCTTTTCGTCAGGTTCAACCGGCTGCGCACTTCGGCGGGCGTGATCACCCGCGCCCCCATGCCCTCGATGATCCGCACCGCGCCCTCGACCAGTTGCGCATTGGTGGCGAGAACCCCTTTCCTGAGCCACAGGTTGTCCTCCAGCCCCACCCGCACATTGCCCCCCGCCAGCACCGCCGCCGCAACATAAGCCATCTGGTTGCGCCCGATGCTGAACGCCGACCAGTGCCAGCCCGCAGGCACTGCGTTGACCATCGCGAGAAAGGTGTTCAGATCATCCGGCGCGCCCCACGGCACCCCCATGCACAGTTGCACCAGCACCGGGTCCGGGATCACCCCTTCGCGCGCCAGTTCCTTGGCAAACCACAGATGGCCGGTATCGAACGCCTCGACCTCGATCCGCGCCCCGGCATCGCGCATCCGCGCCCCCATGTCGCGCAACATCCCCGGGGTGTTGACCATCACATAGTCGGACTCGTTGAAATTCATCGTGCCGCAGTCCAGCGTGCAGATCTCGGGGCGGCAGTCCACCACATGCGCCACCCGCTCGGCCGCCCCCACCATGTCCGAGGTCTGCCCCATCCGGCCCATCGCCTCGGTGCCGTCAAAGCGCAGATCGCCCCCCATCCCGGCGGTCAGGTTCAGCACCACATCGACGCTCGAATCGCGGATGCGCTCGGTCACTTCGCGGTAAAGCCGCCCGTCGCGTGACGGTGCCCCGGTCTCGGGGTCGCGCACGTGGCAATGCACCACCGCCGCCCCAGCCTTGGCCGCCGCAATCGCGCTTTGCGCAATCTGGGCCGGGCTGCGCGGCACATGCGGGCTGCGATCCTGGCTGGCACCCGAGCCGGTCACGGCGCAGGTGATGAAAACCTCTTGGTTCATGGCAAGCGGCATGGAATCCTCCCTGACTCTGGCCTTACCTTAGCCGACTTGCGCGCGCTCGCTTTGCGATTTACGAAGCCAACATGGCACAAACCGCAACGATCTTCGCCCTCTCGCCACAACCGCTGACCATCGCATTGCTGGTGCTGCCGCAGGCGTCGATCCTCGAGGTGGCCTCGACCCTTGATCCGCTGCGCGCCGCCAACCGCCACCTCGGCCGGGATGCCTACCGCTGGCGCGTGGTCTCGCCCGATGGCCTGGCGGTGCCGCTGACCTGTGGCATCGAGCTGCCGTCCAGCGGCCCGCTGGCCGCCGCGCGCGGGGCCGACGCGCTGATCGTGATCGCGGGCTTTCGCCAGGCCGAGGGGGCGACCCGCCCGCTGATCCGCGATCTGCGCCGCATGGCGGGCGGTTTTGCCGCGATTGGTGGCATCGACGCGGGCCCCTGGGTGCTGGCGCGCGCCGGGCTGCTCGACGGCCACCGCGCCACCGTGCATTGGGAAGACCTTGAAGATCTGGCAAGCGCCCACCCCGAGGTCGAGGTGCTGCCCGACCGTTTTGTGATTTCGGGCCCGCGCTTCACGGCCGGCGGGGCCGCGCCCGCCGCCGATCTGATGCTGCACCTGATCCGCACCCGCCATGGTGCTGCGCTGGCGCTGCAAGTCGCGGCCTCGTTCATCACCACCGCCCGCGAGGGTTCAGAGCCGCAGATTACGCCGCGCGCGCCCCCCGCCCGGCTTGACCCGCGCGTCGCCCAGACCATCGCGCGGATGGAGCGGCATCTCGATGCGCCCCAGCCTGCCGCCGCGCTTGCCGCCGCAGTCCACCTTTCGCCCCGTCGGCTGGAGACCCTGTTTCGCGCAGGCCTCGGCCAAACCCCCGGCGCCTACGCCCTTGGCTTGCGCCTGGCCGCCGCCCGCCGCATGCTGACCGACACCCGCCACCCGCTGGCCGAGATTGCCCTGCGCACCGGCTTTTCCTCGCCCTCGACCCTGTCGCGCGCCTTCCGGCGCACCTTCGGCACCGCCCCCGGTGCCCTGCGCAAGACGCCCCCCGGCCCTAAGCCTCGAGTAACCCGCGCCCCTTGAGCAACGCCTCGACCCCCGGCATCCGCCCGCGAAAAGCGCGGTAAAGCGCCTCGGCCTCGTCCGTTCCGCCTGCCGAAAGAATGCAGCGCTCCAGCCGCGCCGCCACGGTTGGATCGAACGCATCCCCGGCCTCAATGAACGCGGCAAACGCGTCGGCGTCCATCACCTCGGACCACATGTAGCTGTAGTAGCCGCAGGCATAACCGTCGCTGGAAAACACATGCGCGAAATGCGGGGTGGCATGGCGCATCCCGATCGCCCGCGGTATCCCCAACTGCGCCAGCACCTCGGCCTGCATCACCATCGGATCAGCCGGGGCGACCCCTTCGTGAAACGCCAGATCGACCAGCGCCGAAGCCACGAATTCGACCGTGGCAAAGCCCTGATCATAGGTCGCCGCCGCCAGCAGCCGCTGGCGCATGTCAGCGGGCATCGGCGCGCCGCTCTGCCAGTGCCGGGCATGGCGCTCCAGCACCTGCGGCACCTCAAGCCAGTGCTCGAACAACTGGCTTGGCAGCTCGACGAAATCGCGCGCCACGCTGGTGCCCGAGATGAAGCCGTAAGTCACATCCGACAGCATCTGATGCAGGGCATGGCCGAACTCGTGAAACAGGGTGCGGGCATCGTCAAAAGACAGCAGCGTCGGCTCGCCCTTGGCAAAGTTGCAGACATTGACCACGACGGGCCGCACCTCGCCGCCAAGCTTGCGCTGGCGGCGGAACGCCGAGCACCACGCCCCCGAGCGTTTCGATCCGCGCGCAAAATAGTCGCCGATGAACACCGCCAGATGCGCGCCATCACGCGTCACCTCCCAGGCCCGCGCGTCGGGGTGGTAAAGTGCCACGTCCAGCGCCCGGAACTCCAGCCCGAACAAGCGCTTGGCACAGTCGAACGCAGCCGCGATCATGGCATCGAGCGAAAAATAGGGCTTCAGCGCCGCCTCATCGAGATCATGCTCGGCCTGGCGGCGGGTTTCGGAATAATAGCGCCAGTCCCAGGGTTCCAGCGGCCCGTTCACCCCGTCGGTGGCCATCATCGCGCTCAGCACAACCGCATCCGCCTCGGCCTGCGCCTTGGCCGGTGCCCAGACCCGCGTCAGCAGATCGCGCACCGCCGCGGGGGTTTTCGCCATCTCGGGCTCAAGCTTGTCGTCGGCAAAACTGGCGTAACCCAGCAGCAATGCCCGCTCGGCCCGCAGCGCCAGAATCTCGGCGGCAATGGCGCGGTTATCAAAGTCATTGCCATTGGCCCCGCGCGCGCCCCACGCGCGCCAGGCCCGCTCGCGCAACTCGCGCCGGGGCGAGAATTGCAGGAACGGCACGATCAGCGAGCGGCTCAGCGTCACCACCGGCCCGCCCGCGCCACGCTCGGCCCCCGCCGCCCGCGCAGCCGCCACCACGAACTCCGGCAGCCCCGCCAGATCGGCCTCGCTCAGCGCCATGAACCAGCCGCGCTCCTCGGCCAGCAGGTTCTGGCTGAAGGTGGTGCCCAACACCGCCAGCCGCGACTTGATCTCGGTCAGCCGCGCCGCCGCCGCCCCCTCCAGCGCCGCCCCGGCGCGCACGAACATGCGCCGATAAAGTGCCAGCACCCGCGCCTGCTCGGGTGCCAGCCCCAAGCCCTCGCGCCCCTGCCACAGCGCCTCGATGCGCTGCCAGAGGCCGCGGTTGTTGATGATCTCGGCCGAAAACGCCGCCAGCTTCGGGGCCAGCTCACGCTGCAACGCCTCGCGCGCGGGGGTGCTGTCGGCCCCGGCAAGGTTGTGAAACACCCCCGCCACCCGGTCCAGCAGCGGTTGCGCCAGTTCCAGCGCCTCGATCGTGTTGGCAAAACTCGGCACCTCGCCCGAACCGGCGATCATTGCCACATTGGCCCGCGCCTCAGCCAGCGCCGCCGCGAAGGCAGGCGCGAAATCCGCGTCCCGGATTGCCTTGAACGGTGGCAGACCAAACGCCCCGTCCCACGCCGCCAACAGCGGATTGCTCATCGCCTTCTCCCTTGCCGCCGCCTCGCAAGGCACCCGGTTTCACCTTTGCCCAAATACTCCACGGGGGTGACACGCGCCCGGAAAATAGTCCAGTGGACCATTTTCAGCGGGGAACGCGTCGCCCGTGGCGACGCTGGGGGGGCAGAGCCCCCCGGCGTCCTCACCTTAGCGCTCGCCCTGCGCGCGCAGCCGCGCTTCCAGCCGCCGCAACCCCAGCGACAGCCCAATCGTCATCGTCAGATAGATCAGCGCCACCACGTTGTAGGTCTCGAAATAACGAAAATTCCCCGCCGCCGTCACCTTGCCCAACTGGGTGATATCGGCCACCCCCAGCACCGACACCAGGCTGGAATCCTTGACCATCGCCACGAAATCATTGCCCAGCGGCGGCAGGATGGTGCGGAACGCTTGCGGAAACACGATATGGCGAAAGCGCTGCCAGCCGTTCAGCCCCAGGGCCTCGGCGGCCTCGATCTGGCCCGCATCGACCGACACCAGCCCGGCTCGGAAGACCTCGGCCAGAAAGGCCGAATAGGCGATGGTCAGGGCGATCACCGCGCGCGCCAGCAGGCTGATATCCCGCCCGCGCAGCGGCTCCAGCCCCAAGGGCCCGGTCAGCCAGTTCCACGCCGCCACCAGCGCCGGGGTGGCGGCAAAGGCGACGTAAAGCAGCAGCACGATGATCGGCACCCCGCGCACCACCTCGACATAGAACCGCGCCATCTGCCGCACCACCACAAACCGCGATTGCGACGCCAGTGCCAGCCCCAGCCCTAGGCCCGAGGCCAGCGCGAAAGCCAGCAGGGTGACCAGGATGGTGATCCAGATCCCCTTGGCCAGCGTCGCCATCACCTGGGCATAGATCGGGCTGGCCCAGACCTCGGCAAACAGCCACAGGCCAAGCCCGGCCAGCACGACCAGCCACCAGGGGAAATCGCTGCGGGGGGAATGCGCCGGGGTCATGCCAAAAGGCCCCGGTTCACCGCCGGGGCCTGCCATCGGTTGGGATCACTGACCCATCTTGTAGTCGAGGAACCACTTCTGGTTCAGCGCAGCAATGGTGCCATCGGCCTTGAGCGCCGCAATCGCCGCGTTGATCGGCACCACCAGATCCGAGCCCTTGGGAAAGATGAAACCAAAATCCTCGGCCCCGAGCTTGTCGCCAACGATCTTGAGCCCGCCGTCCGACGCCGCCACATAGCCCGCCCCCGCCGTGCCGTCGGTCAGCACCAGATCGACATCGCCCGCCTTCAGCGCCTCGACCCCGGCCCCGAAAGTCTCGAACATCTTGATGCGCGGGTTGGCCTCGTTGCCGTCAAGCACCTCATAGACGCCAACATAGAACGGCGTGGTGCCGGGCTGCGCCGCCATCAGCAGATCGGCATTGGTGCCGAACGATGCCGCATCGGCAAACCGTGCCTCGTCGCCGCGCACCAGCATCACCATTTCCGAACGCATGTAGGGATCCGAGAAATCGACCTGCTCCTTGCGGTCGTCGCGAATCGTGATGCCGGTCATCCCCATGTCGTATTGCCCGCCCGACACCGCCGGGATCATCGCATCCCAACTGCTGTTCTGGTATTTCACCACCAGGTTCAGCCGCTTGGCAATCTCGGCCACGGCATCGTATTCCCAGCCCACCGCCGCCCCCGAGGCGTCAAGAAACTGGAGCGGCGGATAGGCGTTCTCGGTCACCACCACGACCTCGCGCCCGGCCAGATCGGGCAGCCCTTCGGCGGTGGCAACGGTTGCACTCAGGGCGAAGGTCAGCCCGGCAACGGCAGCAGTCAGTTTCATCGGTATTCCCCTGTCAAAAAGCGATACCCGACTATGGCCGCGGTGCCGCAGGGATGCAAGCCACGCTTGGCGCGGTTCCCCCCGCCGGTTCCCGGCCGCCCCCTTGGTCAAGCTGGAGCAACCTGGCCGCACCCCGCGCCTTTCCATCGCAACACCCTGTGCCTTGCAGGCCCGGGGTGGTTGCACCTGAAACGTGTGCCTGACCTGGCAGCAGGGCCATGACCGCCCTATCTGTGCGTCAGATCACAACGGAGGACACAAGGTTGTTTGGCAATTCCAGCAAGACCCGGATGGTGGCACAAAGCGCGGCGCTGGCCGGGCGGGCCACGCCGATGGCCACGGCCGAGCGCCATTTTGTCTCAGGCCTGCCGCTGGCCGCGCCGGTGCCTGACGGCATGGCGGTGGCGATGTTCGGCATGGGCTGTTTCTGGGGAGTCGAGCGCAAGTTCTGGGCACTGCCGGGGGTGTGGCTGACAATGGTCGGCTATGCCGGCGGATTTACCCCCAACCCGACCTATCCCGAGACCTGCACCGGCCTGACCGGCCACGCCGAAGTGGTGCGGCTGATCTTCGATCCGGCGCGCGTGCGCTATGAGGGGTTGCTGCAAACCTTTTGGGAAGGGCACGATCCGACCCAGGGGATGCGGCAGGGCAATGACATCGGCACCACCTACCGCTCGTGCATCTTCACTTATGGTGCCGCGCAGCACGCCGCCGCCGAGGCCAGCCGCGCCCGCTATCAGGCGGCGCTGACGGCGGCGGGGATGGGGGCGATCACCACCGAAATCGCGCCTGCGCCGGTGCTCTACTTTGCCGAAGACTACCACCAGCAGTATCTGGCCAAGAACCCCCAAGGTTACTGCGGCATCGGTGGCACCGGGGTGGCCTGCCCGATCGGGGTCGGGGTGGCGGCGCGCGGGCCAGCTTGACGCAGGCCGGGGCGGGGGCTATCGGGCGCGCAACCCCGTGCCGCAAGGATGACCCCATGCTGACCTATTCCGCCCTGACCACCCTGCCCGGCAGCGACGCCGCCGACGCGCTGGCCGCCGCGATCGAGCGCATGACGCCCGCGCCGACCGGGGTCGGGGTGTTCGAGATCGAGGATGGCTCGGGGTTGTGGGAGGTGGGGGCCTATTTCTTGACCGCGCCCGATGGCGCTACGCTTGATCTGCTGGCTCTCGCGTTCGGGGCCAAGCCTTTCGCGGTCTCGGAAATTCCCG
Source organism: uncultured Rhodobacter sp. (assembly GCA_964419305.1). GTDB lineage: Bacteria > Pseudomonadota > Alphaproteobacteria > Rhodobacterales > Rhodobacteraceae > CAYQPD01. The sequence goes on along the minus strand of CAYQPD010000025.1, from coordinate 2,896 downwards.
AGGTCGATTGGGTGGCCAAGGTGCGGCGCGAGCTCACGCCGGTCGAGGCCGGGCGGTTTTTCGTTTACGGCAGCCACGACGCCGACAAGGTTCCCGCCGGGCGGGTGGCGTTGCAGATCGAGGCCACGGTGGCGTTCGGCACCGGCCACCACGGCACCACGCTGGGCTGCCTGCGCGCCTTTGACCGGCTGCTGGATCAGGGCTTTGCCCCGGCGCGGGTGGCCGACATCGGCGCAGGCACCGCGGTGCTGGCGATGGCGGCGGCCAAGGTGCTGCCCGAAGCGCTGGTGATCGCCTCGGATATCGACCAGGTGGCGGTCGATGTGGCGCTGGCCAATGTCGCGATCAACGCGCTGGACGGGCGGCTGGAGTGCGTTGAGGCCGCCGGGTTTGCCCACCCGCGCCTGACCGCCGCCGGCCCTTTCGATCTGGTCTTTGCCAATATCCTGAAAGGCCCGCTGATCGAGCTGGCCCCTGCGATGGCGACCCATGTCGCACCCGGCGGGATCGCAATCCTGTCGGGGCTGCTGGTGGTGCAGGCCGGGTCGATCCTTGCCGCCTACGCCGCAGCGGGTTTTGCCGAGGTCGGGCGCGAGGACATCGGCGAATGGAGCACCCTGGTGCTGCGCCGCGCCTGAGCGCCCAATTTTTGCCGCAGTTTTGGCCGATTGTCGGCGCGTGGCGTCGGTTGGTGGTCGGAGTGATGGTAATGGGTGACCCGAATTTGCGGGATTTTCACAGCCGTGTCGCGCGCATCGAACAGACGCACGCGACCGGCGGCGGGTTCGAGGCCAAAGGCACCCTGGGGCGCGCCAGCTTTCAGCGCCGACCGCGCAGGCGTCTTGGCTTTCTTTTTCCGTTCCTGATCTTTCTGATCTGCGGCATCGGCATCAAGGCCGCGATCCATTACCAGGTCGGGACCGAAGTCTATCAGGCGCGGATCGAGCGGCTGTTGTCAGGCCAGGGCTTCAGCCGCCTTGGGGGGGTGGTGATGCAGTCCGACCCGCTGTCACGCTTCATCGCGGATCAGCTTGCCCGCCTGCCGGGCTGACAAGAAAAAGGCCGCAACCCCGATAGGGCGCGGCCTTGGTCATTCCGGCGCAAAAATGCGGTCAGATACGGCCGTTGGCGTCGATCTGGTCGATGTCGCCGCGGCACAGACCGATATCGTCAAGCTCGCGGTCGCTGAGCTTGCCCAGCGCGTTGCGGGTCATGCGCACGTCATTCCAGGCGGCCAGGTCAGCAAACAGGGTGCTGACAAACTTGATCACGCGGTAAGTGGTGATCGCCCCGAACGGCGCGGTGCGGGTGGTTTCAAAAGCGGCCATGATCATATTCCTCTCAAACGGCGCGTCTGGCAGGCGTTCCTGCCTTCGAGGCATCAGATAGTCTTGCTGCAGATGCGAAGCAAGCGACCCGCAAGCATGCCTGTCCTGCGCGCGGCGCATGGCTCATCGCCCAAATTTTGCCATGTTTTTAAGGATGTTATGCCCATTCCTCGCAAAGGTGTCGCAATCCCGAGCCAGCCTGTCGCTTTTCTGCATGTGCACAATTGCATACCGGATTGAAGGGCACGCCGGAAATTCATTTGGCGGATGTTCTTCTTTCGTGCTAGGCCTTGGCAAAAGACCGAAAACGGGGGCGGGCATGCGGGTGTTGGGAATCGATCCGGGGTTGCGCAACCTCGGCTGGGGGGTGATCGACGTCGATGGCGCGCGCCTGACCCATGTCGCCAACGGCATCTGCCATTCCGAACCGGGGGCCGAGGCCGAGGGCGATCTGGCGCAGCGCCTGCTGTCGCTGCACCGCCAACTCAGCGAAGTGGTGCGCACCTTTGCCCCCGATGCGGCGGCGGTGGAAAACACCTTCGTCAACAAGGATGCGGTCGCGACCCTGAAACTTGGCCAGGCGCGCGGCATTGCGTTGCTGGTGCCGGCCCAGTTCGGGCTGGTGGTGGGGGAATATGCCCCCAATGCGATCAAGAAGACGGTGGTCGGGGTGGGTCACGCGGCCAAGGTGCAGGTCGATGCCATGGTCAGGGTGCATCTGCCGGGGGTGCATATTTCCGGCCCCGATGCCGCCGACGCGCTGGCCATCGCGATCTGCCACGCGCATCATCTGCAATCGGCCGGGCGGTTGGCGGCGGCGATGAAAAGGGCGGCGGGATGATCGGCAAGATTTCCGGGCGGATCGACTATCGCGGGCCGGATCACGTGCTGATCGACGTGCGCGGGGTAGGCTATATCGTCCATGTCTCGGATCGCACCCTGGCCGCCCTGCCCGCGCCGGGCGAGGCGGTGGCGCTTTATACCGAACTGCTGGTGCGCGAGGATGTGCTGCAACTGTTCGGCTTTGCGACATTGCTGGAAAAGGAATGGCACCGCCTGCTGACCACGGTGCAGGGGGTGGGGGCCAAGGCGGCGCTGGCGATCCTGGGCACCCTTGGCGTGGAAGGGGTGGCCCGCGCGATCACCCTTGGCGATGCGCGCTCGATTCAGGCCGCGCCCGGCATCGGCCCCAAGATCGCCCAGCGCGTGGTGCTGGAGCTCAAAGCCAAGGCCCCAGGCGTGATGGCGCGCGGGGTGGCGCTGTCGGCCAGGGCCGAGGCCTCGGGCGACGAAGTGATCGAGCCGCTGCCCGGCCCGCACAAGGCTCCTGCCCCCAGCCCCGCCCAGCATCGCGCCGCCTTTACCGCCGACGCGCTGTCGGCGCTGAGCAACCTTGGCTACGGGCCCGGTGATGCCGCGCAGGCCGTGGCGCAGGCGGCGGGCGAGGCCCCCGAGGCCGACACCGCCGCCCTGATCCGCGCCGCCCTGAAACTGCTGGCACCGAGGTAAGCGATGACCGCATCCGACCCCACCCTGCGCCCTGCGCCCTTGCCCGAGGATGCGCCCGA
>CAYQPD010000024.1:0-25036 GCA_964419305.1 uncultured Rhodobacter sp. | reverse complement strand
GCTGGACATGGTGCTGATCGAAGTGCAAACCGGCGGCTATCTGGGCGAAGATGACATCATCCGCTACGAAGACCTTTATGCGCGGCGCTGAAACCTTGCGCGAGGTTGACCGTGTGCCCGCAGCCCCCCGCAGGCCATTGAACCCGACGGCGCGCCGTGCTTTGACTGCAACCCGCACCAAAGGGCACGGCAATGCGTATTTTCATCAATGGTTTCGGGCGGATCGGGCGGTCGGTGCTGCGGGCGGCAGCGCAGGGCGGCTGGCCGGAGATCGAGATCGTCGGGATCAACGACATCGCCGCACCCGAGATCTGCGCCTATCTGTTCGAATACGATTCGGTGTTCGGCCCGTGGCGCGGCACCGTTGCGCTGAGCGACGGCGCGCTGGTGGTCGATGGGCGGGCGATGGCGCTGCACCGGGTGGCGGACATCTCGGCGCTTGATCTGGCGGGCGTTGACGTGGTGATGGAATGCACCGGGCGGGCCGATACGCACGCGGTGGCGGCGCGCGGCCTTGCCGCCGGGGCGGCGCGGGTGCTGGTGTCGGGGCCATCGCAGGCGGCGGATTTCACCGTCGTGCTGGGCGCGAACGAGGCCGGGCTGGCGGCGTCGCAGCGGATCGTTTCCAACGCCTCGTGCACCACCAACGCGCTGGCGCCGCTGGTGGCGCTGATCGAGCGCAACTGGGGGGTGGTGACCGGCTCGATGACCACGGTGCATTGTTATACCGGCAGCCAGCCCACGGTGGATGCGGCGGGGGGTGATTTCGCCCGCAGCCGGGCGGCGGCACTGTCGATGGTGCCGACCACCACCAGCGCACAGCGCCTGCTTGATCTGGTGCTGCCAAAGATCGCCGGGCGGATCGAGGCCTCGGCGGTGCGGGTGCCGGTGGCGAGCGTGTCAGCGATTGATCTGGCGGTGATGACGGGCCGGGCGGCTAGCGCAGCCGAGGTCAACGCGGTGCTGCGGGCCGCCGGCGGGGTGATCGGGGCGACCGACCAGGCGCTGGTGTCAACCGACCTGCGCGCGCGGCGCGAAAGCATCGTGATGGCCTGCCCCGAGACCCGCGTCACCCGTGGCGGGATGCTGCGGGTGTTTGGCTGGTATGATAACGAATGGGGCTTTTCCAACCGCATGCTGGACGTGGCAGGGCTGATGGGCGGCCTCTGAGCGGCGCCTCAGGCAGCCTTCCGCTGGCCCGGGTTCGCCGCCATGGTGGCCTTACGGTCCATCCCCGTCGGCTCGAACCCGTTGCCGCCGGGATCGTGAAAAGTGCGGTGCCCTAAAGATTCTCGTGCTGCGGCATGCCCAGCACGTGATAGCCGCCATCGACCCGCACGATCTCGCCGGTGGTGCAGGCGCCGTAGTCGGACGCGAGATAGACCGCCGTGCCCCCCACCGCTTCCAACGTGGCGTTGATGCGCAAGGGCGCGTTGGCCTCGGCATGGCGATAGGTCTGGCGCGCCCCGCCGATCGCCGCCCCGGCCAGGGTTTTCATCGGGCCGGGGCTGATCGCGTTGACCCGGATCTGCTGTGGCCCCAGATCGTTGGCAAGATAGCGCACCGAGGATTCCAGTGCCGCCTTGGCCACCCCCATCACGTTGTAGTTCGGCGTCACCCGGTTTGATCCCTGAAAGGTCAGGGTCAGCAGGCAACCGCCGTCCGGCATCAGATCGGCCGCCCGCCGTGCCACGTCGATGAAGCTGAAACAGGAAATCGCCAGCGAATTCTTGAAATTCTCGCGGCTGGTATTGATGAACCTTCCCGCCAGCTCGTTCTTGTCGGAATAGGCGATGGCGTGCACCAGAAAATCCATCGTGCCCCATTCGGCCCGCAGGCGCGCGAAGCAGGCGTCAAGGCTTTGGTCGTTCATCACATCGACATCGACCAGCAAGGATGATCCGACACTGGCCGCCAGCGGCGCTACCCGTTTGCCGAACGCCTCGCCCTGATAGGAAAAGGCAAGCTCGGCGCCTTCGGCAGCCATGGCCTTGGCAATTCCCCAGGCAATCGAGTGGTCGTTCGCCACCCCCATCACCAGCCCGCGTTTGCCCGTCATCAGATCGGCCATGAAATCCTCAGTTCCTGAAATTGCTGATGACCAGGCTGGCGTTGGTGCCGCCGAAGCCAAAGCTGTTCGACAGCACCGAATCCATCTCGACGCCGGTGCGATAGGTCGTCGCGATCTCGTCGGGATGCAGCTCGGGGTCAAGCTGGGTGATATTGGCCGAAGCGGTGATGAAGCCGCCTTGCAACATCATCAGCGAATAGATCACCTCATGCACCCCGGTCGCCCCGAGGCTGTGCCCGGTCAGCGATTTGGTCGAGGAAATCGGCGGCACGTGGCCTTCCCCGAACACCCGGCGCACCGCCTTGACCTCGGTCACGTCGCCCGCCTGGGTCGAGGTGCCGTGGGCGTTGATATAGCTGATGCTGCGGCCCTTGGGCAGGGTGGCAAGGGCCAGTTTCATCGAACGCTCGCCGCCCTCGCCCGAGGGCGAAACCATGTCGCTGCCGTCCGAGGTGGCCCCATAGCCGGTGATCTCGCCGTAAATCTTCGCGCCGCGCGCCAGGGCGTGCGACAGTTCTTCCAGCACCACCACCCCGCCGCCCCCGGCGATCACGAAGCCGTCGCGCGTCGCGTCGAACGCGCGCGAGGCGGTGGCGGGGGTGTCGTTATACTTGCTGCTCAGCGCGCCCATGGCGTCGAACAGACAGCTCAGGGTCCAGTCCAGTTCCTCGCCGCCGCCGGCAAACACGATGTCCTGCTTGCCCATCTGGATCTGCTCGACCCCATTGCCGATGCAATGGGCCGAGGTCGAGCACGCCGAGGTGATCGAATAGTTCACCCCCTTGATGTGGAACGGGGTGGCAAGGCAGGCCGAGTTGGTGGACGACATGCAGCGCGTTACCATGAACGGCCCCATCCGCTTGGGCGCGCCCTTTTCGATCACGATCTTGTGGGCGTTGAAGAAGTTCGAGGTCGAGGGTCCGCCCGAGCCCACGATCAGCCCCGAGCGCGGGTTCGACACGTCGCTTTCTTCCAGCCCGCTATCGGCAATCGCCTGTTGCATGGCAAGAAAGTTGTAGGCCGCCCCCGGCCCCATGAAGCGCAGATCGCGTTTGTCGATGTGGTCTTCCAGCACGATCTGCGGCATGCCGTGAACCTGGCTGCGAAAGCCATGCTCGGCATATTGCGGCGCAAAGATGATGCCGGATCTGCCGGCCCGCAGGCTGGCCTCGACCTCGGCCGCAGAGTTGCCGATCGACGAGATGATGCCGATCCCGGTGATGACGACGCGACGCATGGGCCTGCTCCTTGGGTGGCGTCAGGTGGCAACCGCCAGCCCGACTTTCATATCCTTGACCTGATAGATGATTTCGCCGTCGGCCTCAACGCGACCATCGGCAACCCCCATTTTCAGACGGCGGTCGATCACCCGGGTGAAATCCACGAAATAGGTGATCATGGTGCGCGCCGGCGTTACCATGCCGGTCAGCTTGACCTCGCCCACGCCAAGCGCGAAACCCTGCCCCTGCCAGCCGCGCCAGCCCAGATTGAAGCCGGTCAACTGCCACAAGCCATCAAGGCCAAGGCAGCCCGGCATCACCGGGTTGCCGGGAAAGTGGCAGGCAAAGAACCACAGATCGGGGGTGATGTCGAACTCGGCCACGACATGGCCCTTGCCGTGCGCGCCACCGTCGGCGGAAATATCGGTGATGCGGTCCATCATCAGCATCGGTGGCAGCGGCAGTTGCGCGTTGCCGGGGCCGAACAATTCGCCCCGCGCGCAAGCCAGAAGTGCGTCCTTGTCAAAGCGTGTCGGAAATCCCGTCATCGTGCCGCCCCTTGCCCGCGCGTCCTGGTTCCCCTCTAACATCCCCATCCGAACCCTGGCAAGGCCACCCCGCCGCCTGGCGGGTGAGGCAAATTGCAGCCCACCCCCGCCCGCTCATCGCTCCCGATCGGGCGCTCTTCGCTGTCGGGCCTTCGGCGAGGGTATTTGGGCCAGCGAGAATGGGCATCTTGCGCGCCCAGGCAGCGCCCGAAGGCACCGTCAACCTCAGGCCTGCAACGCCCGGGCCTGGGCAAACGACAGCAGCCGCCGCCCCTGCTCGTCCCACAGGTGCAGCTTCACGTTGACCAGACTTTGCCGGATGGTCATGCGTTGCGCCGCGGCCAGCGCCGGGAAATCGCGCAACACCTCGGGCAGGCGATAGAACGGGATGCGGCTGTAAAGGTGGTGCACATGATGCACCCCGATATTGGCGGTCAGCCATTGCAGCGGTTGCGGCAGGATATAGTGCGAAGAACCCAGCAGCGCCGCATCATGGATTTGCCACTCGGCCTGGCTGTCCCACTGGGTGGTGGCGAACTGGTGCTGGACATAGAACAGCCAGACCCCGATGGTCGCGCCCACCAGCGAGGTCGGCAGCCAGATCAGCACGATCGGGGCCAGTCCGCCAAGGAGGTAAAGCCCCGCCAGCCCCGCGACAATGGCCAGATTGGTGGCCATCGCCGACAGCCAGTAGCGCCAGCCCGCCCGCATCAGCCCGATCGGCAGGCGGTTGTTGACGAAGAAGATGTAGCACGGCCCCAGCCCGAACAGCACCGCCGGGTTGCGGTAAAGCCGATACAGCAGCCGCCCGCGCGGGGTAAGGGCGAAGTATTCCGCGACCGTCAGGGTCTGCACGTCGCCGATGCCGCGCCGGTCTAGATTGCCCGCCGCCGAGTGGTGGATCGAATGCGAGCGCCGCCACACGTCATAAGGGGTCAGGGTCAGCACCCCAAGCGCGCGCCCGATCCAGTCGTTGGCGGGGCGGTGGCGAAAATAGGCGGCATGGCCGCAATCGTGCTGAATGGCAAACAGCCGCACCAGAAACGGGCCGTTCAGCAGCGCCAGCGCCAGCGCCGCCAGCCAACTGAACGACAAGGCCCAGACCGCCAGCGCCCAGATCACGACGAACGCCGCCAGCGTCACACCCAGCTCGACCAGGCTGCGCAGCGGTGACGGATCGCGGTATTTCGCCAGCATCTGAACCCAGTCACGGGTGGCGTGGGGGGTAAAGTCAGGTCTGGCCTCGGGGTGTTCGGGGGTCATGCTGCTCGCGGCTGGTTGGGGATACAGGACCCGCATACCCGATGTCGGTGGTTTCGCAAATCACAATCTTGCGGGTGGCGGTGCCGCCCGCCTGCGCAAAGTTAGAACCATTGCCCCGGTTCCATCAGCCCGAGGTCCAGCAACTGCTGCGACTGCCACTGGAACGGGATCGAGTTGCGCCAGTGGAAACTGGCGATGTCGTAGCGCGAACCGGGGTTGGTTTTCAGCGCCTTGGCGGTGCGAAACGAACAGATGGCGGCGGTCAGGTTGTGGTGCCAGGGGCAGGCGTAGGTGTTCATTTCCTCATCCGAGCAGGTGAAATCGGGGCGCAGCTTCAGCCCCGCCTTGGCCTTGAGCAGCGAAATCCGGTCGATCTTGCGCTTGGCCAGGGGGATGTGCTCTTCGAACCGCCAGCGCAGGCCGCCGAAGAAATCGAGTTGACGCTCGCGCGGGTGGTGGTGATTGCCGGGGTCGGGGCGGGCCAGCGCGTAGTAGCCCGAGCGGTCGAGATGGGCGTCTTCCAGCGACACCGCGTCGGGGAAGCGATCAAGATCACCGGCATAAAGGTCGATGACGTAGGTCAGCATCGCGTCGCGCCGTTCCTCGGCATGAAACGCCAGCATTTCGCCGATGCTGCGGCTTTCGCCAAACGGGAAGAACAGGTATTCGGCATTGTAGCAGTAATAGAGCCAGCGCCCGGCGGCGGCGGCGATGATGCGGTTCACCGCCTCGGGCAGCGCATTGTCGGCGTGCACATCAAGCGCCACCCGGTTGATCCGCGCCTCGATCTCGGCGGGCACGGCGATCGCGTCATCGGCCAGCAGCACCACATCCTTGAACCCGAGATCAAGGTGGTGGCGCAGGGTGGACGCCACTTCGACCCCGTCTTCGGCCATGATGATCGCCAGTGGTCCCTTGCCACGAGTGGCCCCGCCGTCCGTCAGAAACTGCGCAAGCCCGTCATACCGCATCCCGCACCCCTTGCCCGCAACCGTGCCAACCGGCGGGTGCAGATTCGGTTAACGATGGTGAGAATGCAAGGCTTGGCAAACGATAATGCGTGCAATCATGCAACCTGCGCGAGGCCCCTGCCAGAGACGGCGGGAGCTTTCTTGCGCCAGAGCCCCCCTCCCCCATCCCCTCCCACAAGGGGAGGGGCGCGCCAGCACTGCCACCAGGTGCTGCGCGGCACCCTCCCCCTTGTGGGGAGGGATGGGGTGGGGGGCCCGGCGGGATCGGCGGCGGTGGCGAGGACGTGGCGCGCCTCGGTGCGATGAAACTGTCGGTGATGGGCCCGTGCCGTGATCCGCAAGCCTTGCCGTGGCGCAGCAGGGCAAGCGTTGCGCAGCAAGGTGGTTTTCGCTAGAAGTCCGGGCTTGACCGCAACAGGGGCACACCATGGCCAAGGCCGCAAAGCTGTTCATCAAGACCTATGGCTGCCAGATGAACGTCTATGACAGCGAGCGCATGGCCGAGGCTTTGGGGGCCGACGGCTATGTCACCACCGAGGTGATCGAAGACGCCGACATGGTGCTGATCAACACCTGCCACATCCGCGAAAAGGCGTCGGAAAAGCTGTTTTCCGATCTTGGCCGCCTGAAGCCGCTGAAGGCCGCAAAGCCCGATCTCAAGATTGGCGTTGCGGGTTGCGTGGCCCAGGCCGAAGGGGCCGAGATTCTGCGCCGGATGCCGCTGGTCGATCTGGTGGTGGGGCCGCAAAGCTATCACCGGCTGCCGGCGATGGCGCGCGCGGCAGGCCATGGCGTGACCCGGATCGACACCGAATTTCCGCCCGAAGACAAGTTCGATCACCTGCCCGCGCGCACCGCGCTGCGCGGGCCCGCTGCCTATCTGACGGTGCAGGAAGGCTGCGACAAGTTCTGCGCCTTTTGCGTGGTGCCCTACACCCGCGGCGCCGAGGTCAGTCGCCCCCCCGCCCGGCTGCTGGCCGAGGCGCGCGCACTGGTGGCGCGCGGGGTGCGCGAGATCACCCTGCTGGGGCAGAACGTCAACGCCTATCGCTGCACCGACGATTCGGGCGTCTGGGGGCTGGCGCGGTTGATCCGCGAACTGGCCGGAACCCCGGGGCTGGCGCGGCTGCGCTACATGACCTCGCACCCCAACGACATGGAAGATGATCTGATCGCGGCCCATGGCGATTGCCCGCAGTTGATGCCCTATCTGCACCTGCCGGTGCAATCGGGATCGGACCGCATCCTGCGCGCGATGAACCGCAAGCACAGCGCCGCCGATTACCGGGCGGTGGTGGCGCGCATCCGCGCCGCGCGCCCCGACATCCTGCTGACCTCGGATTTCATCGTCGGATTTCCGGGCGAGACCGCTGCCGATTTCGAGGCCACCCTGGCGCTGATCCGCGAGGTTGGTTTCGGCATGGCCTATTCGTTCAAATACTCGGCCCGCCCCGGCACCCCCGCCGCCGAAAAGCCTGCGGTGGACGCGGCCGAGGCCGATGCCCGTCTGCAAACCCTGCAAGCGCTGATCACCCGCCAGCAACGCGCGGCCCAAGGTTCCATGGTGGGGCGCGAGGTCAGCGTGCTTTACGAGAAGGCCGGGCGGCTGCCGGGCCAGATGGTGGGCAAGTCCGACCACCTTCATGCGGTGCATGTGACCGATCCGCAGGGCCGGGTGGGCGAGCTGGCGCGGGTGCGGATCACCGCCTCGTCCAGCAACTCGCTGGCCGGAACGCGTTTGCCGGACGCGTGATTGGTGCCGTGAGGGCATCAATCAGTGGTTCAACCACACAATGATGATCACCTTGCAACAATTAGTGGTTTGATAACTGCGGTCCCATAGATTTTGCTTTACTTCAGACCTTGGTCTGATCATCCTGCGGAAGCGTTTGGAGATCAGAAATTTTTCCAGGGGGGGGTCGCAACTCGTGAAACAGGATATTTGCGAGTCGTTGCGCGGGGGCATGGCAGGGCTGGCCGTGCTGGCTTTCGTGGGGGCCTCGTCGGCAGCCGTGGCGCAGGACGCCGCCCAGGCGGTGCAGACAGTGGTGCCGGGCGGCCCGACCATCGCCGGTCGGATCAACTGGGGGATCTGGGTCGATGACGACGGCTGCATGCACTGGTGGGCCGATGGCGGGCTGGAAGGCTACATGCTGGACCGCGTCAATCCCAAGACCGGCAAGCCGGTCTGTCTCAAGAAGAATACCTGTCTGGTGGAAAACACCGACACCTTGTTTGCCACCGACAGCTCGCGGCTGACGGCCTCGGGGCGGTCGCGCCTGACGCAGTTCTTCCAGCAGGCCGGGGCCTTTGGCTATGCCATCTACGGCCATACCGACAGCCGGGCGTCGGATGGCTACAACATCTCGCTGTCGCAGCGCCGGGCCGCTTCGGTGGCGAGTGTGGCGCGCTCGGTCGGGGCGGTGGTGGAACGCGAGATCGGCTATGGCGAGCGCCAGCCGATTGCAACCAACAGCACGGCGGCCGGCATGCAGCAGAACCGTCGCGTCGAAGTCGTCTGCTACAGGTGGTGACAGATATGCAAAAACCTTTCCGGATCGGCGCAAGCCTGATGATGGTGTCGCTGCTGGGCGGTTGCCTTGAAAATGCGATCGAACATACCGCCCCTTACCGCCAGAGCCCGGATACCGTGATCGCCACGGCAAGCGATTCCGGAAGCGATGCCGTTGGCCTGTCCGACGGCGGGGCTGCCATCGCCTATGATCCCGACGGCTGTCAGGGCTGGGTGATGGATGATGGTCTCGAAGGTTATTCCGGGCGCCGCTTTGATCCGGTTTCCGGCCTGCCGGTGTGCAACAACCTTTATCCGCCGGGCACCGTGCTGAGAAACTACCAGACCGGCACCCCGGGAATCACGGACGGAGTTCCGCGCCACGCCAATCCCTGAGCGGCGGCGTCCACTCGGATCATGCCCCAAGGCCACGGCATGCGCCGTGGCCTTGGTCATTTCTGGTCCTGCTCCACCGTCATATTGCTGCAACTTTCCTGTCGCAGGCTGCCTGAACAACCGGAATGTGACTTGCCAGGATGGCAAACCGGTCGCAGACTCGGCTTGTGCAATCTGACTGCAAAAGGAGATGTTCTTGGGCTTCAGCGCGCTGACCCCCCCGATCCGTCCCGAAGACGTGGTTGAAACGCTTCTGGAATTTCCCGACAACCGGCTGCTGATCGGCCTTTGCGGCGAATACGACCGCAATCTGGCGCAGATCGAACAGCAGTTCGGGGTGCATATCCTGCGGCGGGGCAATCGGCTGGCGGTGATCGGCGAAGGTGCGGCGCGCGAACCGGCGGCGGCGGTGCTGCGCGGTCTTTATGCCCGGCTCGAAGCGGGGCGCGGGGTGCAGGCTGGCGATATCGACGGCGCGATCCGGCTGGGGCGCCCCATGCCCGAGCGGGCTTGGGGCGCGGCGGGCGACGAACAGATCGAGATGTTCAGCCCCGGCAACACCGAGCTGCGCACCCGCAAGCGCCCGGTCGAACCCCGCACCGCGGCGCAGCAAGCCTATGTTGCAGCACTTTTTGCCAACGAGCTTGGCTTCGGCATCGGCCCGGCGGGCACCGGCAAGACCTATCTTGCGGTGGCGGTGGGGGTGACGATGTTTCTGGGCGGCATGGTCGAGAAGATCATCCTGTCGCGCCCTGCCGTCGAGGCCGGCGAGCGGCTGGGGTTTCTGCCCGGCGACATGCGCGAAAAGATCGACCCCTACATGCAGCCGCTTTATGATGCGCTGAACGACTTTCTGCCGCAAAAGCAGTTGGCCAAGCTGATGGAAGACAAGCGCATCGAGATCGCCCCGCTGGCCTTCATGCGCGGGCGCACCCTGTCGAATGCCTTCGTGGTGCTGGACGAAGCGCAGAACGCCACCACCATGCAGATGAAGATGTTCCTGACCCGGCTGGGGAACGGCTCGCGCATGGTGATCACCGGCGACCGCACCCAGGTCGATCTGCCGCGCGGCACTGCCTCGGGTCTGGCCGATGCCGAGCGCATTCTGAAGGGGGTCAAGGGGGCCAGCTTCAGCTACTTCACCGCCCGCGATGTGGTGCGCCACCCGCTTGTCGCCCGCATCATCGAGGCGTATGAGGCCGATGATGGAGCCTCTGGTTGAAACTGTGATCGAAGACCGGCGCTGGCAGGATCTTGGTCTTGACGCGCTGGCGCAAACCGCGGCGGTGGCCACGCTGGCGACCCTTGGCATGGCCGGGCAGGGCTACAGCCTGTGTCTGATGGGCTGTGACGATGCCCGCATTCAGGTGCTGAACGCCGCGTTTCGCGCCAAGGGCCAGCCCACCAATGTGCTGTCGTGGCCGGCCGAGGATCGCGCCGCCGATCAGCCCGGCAACCGGCCCGATCTGCCTGACCCGGGACCTGCCGACGACGCCGAAGAACTGGGCAATATCGCCATCGCCTATGACACCTGCGCCGCCGAAGCCACCGCTCAGGGCAAAAGCATGGACGCCCACGTGACCCACCTGATCGTGCATGGTATCCTGCATCTGTTGGGGTTTGATCACATCGACGATGCCGACGCCGAGCTGATGGAAGCAACCGAGGTGCGCATCCTTGGCACGCTGGGGATTGCCAACCCGTATTGATCAGGCACCCGGCCTTCGGGCGCGAGTTTGGAACAGGACCAATGGACAGTAGCAGTGACGGCACGCCGGTCGCACCAGGTGCGCCGGAAAGCAAAGACCCCGACCGATGCCAGCCGCAACGACGCGGCTTTCTTGGCCGGTTTTTTGCCACGCGTGGCCGATCCCAATCCCCGACGCGACCGGATCAGGCTGCCGCCAAAGCCGAGGTGCCCGCCGCCCATATCCTGCCCGGCATGGCCAACCTGCGCCGTCTGCGGGTCGATGACGTGGCGGTGCCCAAGGTCGAGATCGTGGCCGTGCCGCTGGGCATCGGCAAGGACGCGTTGGTCGAGGTGTTTCGCAAGCAGGGTTTCTCGCGGCTGCCGGTTTACAAGGATACGCTGGATCACCCGCAGGGGCTGGTGCTGCTGAAGGATCTGGCGTTGCAGCACGGCTTTGGTGCGGCTGGCAGCTTCAATCTGCGCAAGCTGCTGCGCCCGTTGCTTTATGCGCCGCCCTCGATGCCGATCGGCGTGTTGCTGCAGAAGATGCAGAAAGAGCGCGTCCACATGGCGCTGGTGATCGACGAATACGGCGGCGTTGATGGGCTGGTGACGATCGAGGATCTGATCGAAACCGTGGTCGGCGAGATCGAGGACGAACACGACGAGGTTGAGGGGGCGCTCTGGAAAGAGGAAAAGCCGGGGGTGTATCTGGCGTTATCCACCGCGCCGCTGGACGAATTCGAGTCCGCTATTGGCTTGCGCCTGCGCACCGACGAAGAAGACAGTGAAATCGACACTTTGGGCGGGCTGGTGTTTCTGCGCACCGGGCGGGTGCCGTTGCGCGGCGAGATCGTGGCGCATGAAAGCGGTGCCGAGTTCGAGGTGGTCGATGCCGATCCGCGCCGCCTGAAGCGGCTGCGGGTGCGGCTGCCGGGTGCGGCGCGCGCCACACCGCCACCCGCGCCGAAACCCGAGGGCTGATGATGCGCCGCCACCGCTGGGGCTGGCCGGGCGCGCGCGGTGCTGGTGCTGCACTTGGCTGCGGTGCCGCCGTGGCAACCGGGCAGGCCCCGCTCGGGATGTGGGGGCTGGCGCTGGCGGGGCTGGTCGGGCTGACGGTCGTGATCGCCCGCGCCCCCGACGCGCGTGCTGCCGCTTGGCTGGGGCTGCTGGCAGGGGCCGCGCATTTTGCCCTGGCGCTAAGCTGGCTGGTCTCGCCCTTTCTGATCGACGCCGCGCATGACGGCTGGATGGCTCCGTTTGCGGTGCTGCTGATGGCGGTCGGGCTGGCGCTGTTCTGGGCTGCCGCCGCTGCGGTTGCGGCCCTTGCCGCCAGCCGCCGCCGCCGCGCGCTGGCTTTTGCCCTGACCCTGACCGGGGCGGAACTGGCGCGCGGCTATGTGCTGACCGGATTCCCCTGGGCAACGGTGGGACACATCTGGATCGACACCCCGCTGGCGCAACTGGCGGCGCTGCTGGGTGCCGGGGGGTTGACGCTGCTGGCCACGCTTGCCGCCGCGCTGCCGGTGGCTTACGGGCGGCGCGGGCTGGCCGGGGGGGGCGCGCTGCTGACCGCTGCCACCGCCTTTGGCCTGTGGCAACTGGCCCAGCCCGCCCCCGCCGCGCGGCCCATCACGCTGCGCCTGGTGCAGCCTGATGCGGCCCAGCATCTGAAATGGGATCCAGACGCGGCGCGGCTGATCTTCGAGCGACTGCTGGCCTATACCGCAGCCCGCCCCGCGCCCGATCTGGTGATCTGGCCGGAAACCTCGGTGCCCTATCTCATGGAGCCGGGCGACGGCGTGGCGCTGGCGATTGCCGCTGCCGCTGCGGGCGCGCCGGTCGCGGTCGGTATCCAGCGCGTCGCGGGCGAGCGCTATTACAATTCGCTGGCGGTGATCGGGGCGGGCGGCGCGGTGACGGCGCTCTACGACAAGCACCACCTGGTGCCGTTCGGTGAGTACGTCCCGTTCGGCAATACCATGGCCAGCCTGTTCGGGGTGACCGCCTTTGCCGCGCAGCTTGGCAACGGCTATTCCGCCGGGCCGGGGGCTGGTGTGCTGGACCTTGGGCCCCGCCTCGGCCATGTGCTGCCGCTGATCTGCTACGAGGCAGTGTTCCCGCAAGACCTGCGCGCCGCGCCGCAGCGCGCGGACTGGATCTTGCAGATCACCAACGACGCCTGGTTCGGCACCCTGACCGGCCCTTACCAGCATCTGGCGCAAGCCCGGCTGCGGGCGATCGAGCAAGGCCTGCCGCTGGTGCGGGTGGCCAATACCGGGGTCTCGGCGGTGATTGATGCGCGCGGCCGGGTGGTGGCGCAGATCGCACTGGGGAAGGCCGCCTATCTTGACGCGGCGCTGCCCGCCGCCCTGGCCGCGCCGCCCTATGCGCGCTGGGGCGAATGGCCGCTTTTGTTGGTGCTGGCGGGGCTCGGTCTGGCGCTGGTCTTGCGCCGTCGCATCCCCAAGGCTTGACGCCCGCCGCCGCAGGGCGTAGCGCAGCACGACAAACCGGTCACAACGGCTTCCTGGCGTGACGCGGATAACCCAAGCGGAGCACGTCCCCATGTCACGCAAGAACTACGTTTTCACCTCTGAATCGGTTTCAGAGGGGCACCCCGACAAGCTGTGCGATCGCATCTCGGATGCGGTGCTTGATGCCCTCCTGACCCAGGAGCCCAACGCCCGCGTCGCCTGCGAAACCTTTGCCACCACCGGGCGGGTGATTGTCGGCGGCGAGGTCGGGCTGTCCGACCGCGCGATGCTGGGCCAGTTCATGGGCCGGATCGAAGACATCGTGCGCGCGGCGGTGCGCGATATCGGCTACGAGCAGGACCACTTTCACTGGAAAACCCTGCAGGTCCACAACTACCTGCACAAGCAATCGGCCCATATCGCGCAGGGCGTGGACAAGGACGGCGCGGGCGATCAGGGCATCATGTTTGGCTACGCCTGCCGCGAGACGCCCGAGCTGATGCCCGCGCCGATCCAGTATGCCCATGCCATTCTGCGCCGTTTGGCCGAGGTGCGCAAATCGGGGCAGGAACCCGACCTGCGCCCGGATGCCAAATCGCAACTGACGCTGCGCTACGAGGACGGGGTGCCGGTCGAGGTGGCCTCGATCGTGCTGTCCACCCAACATGCCCATGAGAGCCAGACCTCGGCCGACATCCGCGCGATTGTCGAGCCTTATATCCGCGAGGTGCTGCCTGCGGGCTGGATCACCGCGGCGACCGAATGGTGGGTCAACCCGACCGGCACTTTCGTGATCGGCGGCCCTGATGGCGACGCCGGGCTGACCGGGCGCAAGATCATTGTCGATACCTATGGTGGTGCGGCCCCGCATGGCGGCGGCGCGTTTTCCGGGAAAGACCCGACCAAGGTCGATCGCTCGGCCGCCTATGCCGCGCGCTATCTGGCCAAGAACGTGGTGGCCGCAGGGCTGGCGGACCGCTGCACCTTGCAGCTTTCCTATGCGATTGGCGTGGCCAAGCCGCTGTCGATCTATGTCGATACCCACGGCACCGGCAAGGTCGAGGCGACGCAGATCGAAAAGGCGGTGGCGCAGGTGATGGACCTGACCCCGCGCGGTATCCGTGAGCATCTGGGGCTGAACCGCCCGATTTATGCCCGCACCAGCGCCTACGGCCATTTCGGGCGCACCCCGGCGGCGGATGGCGGGTTCTCGTGGGAGCGCACCGATCTGACCGAGGCTTTGAGGCGCGCGGTCTGACGGCCTGCCGGCCTGACCCCGAAGCCCCCGGCGCCGGGGCCTGGTGCTGCGCCGGGCCTCCGGCGGGAGTATTTTGGCAAAGAAGAGGCCGGGGGCCGGAGCTGCGATGAGTGTTGACAGCCATGATGACGGCGCGCCGCAGGTCTTGCGGCGCAATTTCTATGGGCGGCGGTTCGGGCATACCCTGCGCGCCAGCCAGAAGGGTTATTTGAGCGACGATCTGGAAGGGCTGCGGGTGCGGGGCATCGACGCTGCCGAGAACCCCGAGCGCCGGGCGCTTGATCTGGCGGCGATCTTCGGGGCGGATTGCCCGGTCTGGCTGGAGATCGGCTTTGGCGGCGGCGAGCATCTGGTGCATATGGCCGCAGCCTATCCCGGTGTGGGGATCCTCGGCTGCGAGCCTTACATCAACGGCGTGGCGATGCTGCTGGGCAAGATCCGGGCGGCGGGGGTGGGCAATCTGGCGGTGCATCCCGGCGACGTGCGCGATCTGTTCGATGTGCTGCCGGACGGTGCTATCAGCAAGGCGTTTCTGAACTATCCCGATCCCTGGCCGAAAAAGCGCCACCATCGGCGGCGGTTTGTGACGCCGGATCATCTGCTGCCTTTGGCGCGGGTGATGGCGGCGGGGGCCGAGTTCCGCCTTGCCACCGACATTCCCGATTATGTGCGCCAGGCGCTGGAAGAGGTGCCGCAGGCGGGGTTCGATCTGGTGGCGCAGGGCTTTGTTCCGTGGGACGACTGGATTGCCACCCGCTACGAGCAGAAGGCACTGCGCGAAGGGCGGGTGCCGCACTATCTTAGCTTTCGCCGCAACGGCTAGACGGCAAGCGCGCTCTGCGCTAGGCGGAGTTGCATATGCTGCGAGGACCGAAAATGACAAGCCATGCTGCCGATCAGCGGATGACCGCCCGCAAGTCCGGACCGCTGCGCGGCGTGGCCGAGGTGCCGGGCGACAAGTCGATCAGCCACCGCGCGCTGATCCTTGGCGCGCTGGCGGTGGGCGAGACCCGGATCAGCGGCCTGCTGGAAGGCCAGGATGTGCTGGATACCGCGCGGGCGATGCGGGCGTTCGGCGCGGACGTGGTGCAGCACGGCGGCGGGGCGTGGTCGGTGCATGGCGTGGGGGTGGGCGGCTTTGCCGAACCCGAGGGCGTGATCGACTGCGGCAACTCGGGCACCGGGGTGCGGCTGATCATGGGGGCGATGGCGACCACGGCGATGACGGCAACCTTTACCGGCGACGCCAGCCTGCGCAAGCGACCGATGGGGCGGGTGACCGAACCGCTGGCATTGTTCGGGGCGCGCGCCTACGGGCGCAAGGGTGGGCGCTTGCCGATGACGGTGGTGGGGGCGGCCAACCCGGTGCCGGTGCGCTATGCGGTGCCGGTGCCCTCGGCGCAGGTGAAATCGGCGGTGCTGCTGGCGGGGTTGAACGCGCCGGGGCAGACCGTGGTGATCGAGCGCGAGGCGACGCGCGATCACTCTGAGCGGATGCTGGCAGGGTTTGGGGCGAAGGTCACGGTGGAAGATGGGGCCGAGGGCCGGGTGATCACCCTGACCGGCCAGCCCGAGTTGCGCCCGCAGGTGGTGGCGGTGCCGCGCGACCCATCATCGGCGGCGTTTGCGGTCTGTGCCGCGCTGATCATCGAAGGCTCGCAGATTGTGGTGCCAGGCGTCAGCCAGAACCCGACCCGCAACGGGCTGCTCAAAACGCTGGTCGAGATGGGGGCGGATATCGGCTTTGAAAATCCGCGCCTTGAAGGTGGCGAGCCGGTGGCCGATCTGCGGGTGCGGTTCTCGGGCGCGCTGCGCGGGGTTGACGTGCCGCCGGGCCGGGCACCGTCGATGATCGACGAATATCCGGTGCTGGCGGTGGTGGCGGCGTTTGCCGAAGGGCCGACCGTGATGCGCGGGGTCAAGGAGCTGCGGGTCAAGGAATCCGATCGGATCGACGCCATGGCGCGCGGGCTTGAGGCTTGCGGGGTGCGGGTTGAAGAGGACGCCGACACCCTGACCGTGCATGGCATGGGGGCGGGCGGGGTGCCGGGCGGGGCGACCTGTGCCGTGCATCTGGACCACCGCATTGCGATGAGCTTTCTGGTGCTGGGGATGGCCTCGGTCCGGCCGGTGACGGTGGATGATGCCAGCCCGATTGCGACCTCTTTTCCGCTGTTCGAGGGCTTGATGACGGGGCTTGGAGCGGATCTGAGCCGGGGCTGACGGTCCTTGCGGCACGGGCGGGGGGCTGTCTGCCCCCCGCACCCCCCGCGGATATTTGGGCAGAGAAGAAGGGCGAGCGAAGTGGAGCAGTTCACGGTAGCGATCGACGGTCCAGCGGCGGCGGGCAAGGGCACCATCGCGCGGGCGGTGGCGGAACATTTCGGCTTTGCCTATCTCGATACCGGGCTGCTTTACCGGGCGGCGGCGCGCAAGGTGCTGGACGGGATGGAGCCGGTGGCGGCGGCCAAAGCGTTGTTGCCACAGGATTTCGAACGCGCCGGGCTGCGCACCGCCAAGGTCGGGCAGGCGGCATCGAAGATTGCGGCGATGCCCTTGGTGCGGGCGGCATTGGTGGCGTTTCAGCAGCAGTTCGCCCGACGGATCGGCGGGGCGGTGCTGGACGGGCGTGATATCGGCACGGTGATTTGCCCCGAGGCCGAGGTCAAGCTTTACGTCACCGCCTCTGATGTGGTGCGGGCGCACCGGCGCTGGCTGGAGCTGAGTGCGGGGGCTGAGGCGGTCAGCGAGGCCGACGTGCTGGCCGAAGTGCAGGAGCGCGATGCCCGCGACTTTGAGCGGGCGACGGCACCAATGCGGCCTGCCGACGACGCGGTGCTGCTGGACACCAGTGACATGAGCATTGACGAAGCGGTGGCGCAGGCGGTGGGGTTGATCGCGACACGGCTGGGATAAGCGGCAATTCGGCCAACGCACAGCCTTGTCCGGCTGCGATGCCACGCAGCCGCCGCGCGCCCGAGGCCAAATGCGATAGCCCGGCGCGCGTGGGGTGGGCAGTTGCCTTGGTGGCGGAACCGGCCTATGGGTGGGGCGCAGCCGCTGGGAGAATTCCGTTGCGCGATCTGAACATTCCCGAACAGCGCCATCCCGAAAAGGCGCACCGCCCCGACAATGCCCAACCCCGCAAACCCGCCTGGATCAGGGTCAAGGCCCCGACCTCGCAGGGCTACAAGGACACCCGCGACATCCTGCGCACCAACAAGCTGGTGACGGTGTGCGAAGAGGCGGGGTGTCCCAATGTCGGCGAATGCTGGTCAGCGCGCCACGCCACCATGATGATCATGGGCGAGATCTGCACCCGCGGCTGTTCGTTCTGCAACATCGCCACCGGCAAGCCCGGCGCCCTTGATGCCTTCGAGCCGGGCCGGGTGGCGCATGCGGTGGTGACGCTGGGGCTGAAGCACGTCGTGGTGACCTCGGTCGATCGCGACGATCTTGCCGACGGCGGGGCCGAGCATTTCGCGATGACGATCCGCGCCATCCGCCACCGCGCGCCGGACACCACGATCGAGGTTCTGACCCCCGATTTCCTGAAGTGCCCGCCCTCGGCACTGGAAACCGTGGTCGCGGCGCGCCCCGACGTGTTCAACCACAATCTTGAAACCGTGCCCGGGCTTTACCCCACGGTGCGCCCTGGCGCGCGCTATTTCCACAGCCTGCGGCTGTTGCAGCGGGTCAAGGAACTGGATCCGACGCTGTTCACCAAGTCGGGCATCATGGTGGGCTTGGGCGAGGACCGCCAAGGCGTGCATCAGGTGATGGACGACATGCGCGCGGCCGATGTCGATTTCCTGACCATCGGCCAATACCTGCAACCCACGCCCAAGCACCATGCGGTTGACCGCTTTGTTCCCCCCGAGGAATTCAAGGCCTACGAATCCGCCGCCTACGGCAAGGGTTTCCTGATGGTTTCGGCCACACCGCTGACCAGGTCAAGCTATCACGCCGGCGACGATTTCGCCCGGTTGCGCGCCGCCCGGCTGGAAAAGCTCGGGCGCGGTTGAGCCTTCTTCTCTGACTAAATATCCCCCGCGGAGCGTCTGGCGGATGCCGCAAGGGCCTCCGGCGGGGATATTCAAGCAAAGGAGAAAACGCAGGGTCAGGGTATGGCTGGCACCCGCTTGAGGTAGGCGGCCACCGCCTCGCGGTCGGCTTGCGGCAGGCGGGCGAAGTTGTCCACGACCTTGGCCATGTGGCCGCCGACGCTGTCGAATTCCGGTGTGAACCCGGTGGCAAGGTAGGCGGCGATCTCGGCCGCTGTCCAGCGCAGCTTGGCGGGGGTGATGTTGGGGATGATGCCCTTGCCAGAGGGGTCGGGCGCACCGGCCAGCCAGCGGCTGCGGTCCATGCCGCCCAGCAGGTTGCGCGGGGTGTGGCATTCGCCGCAATGGCCGAGGGCTTCGACCAGGGTGCGGCCGCGCTGCTCGGCCCGGGTCAGAGCGTCGGAGATCACCCAAGGCTCGCGCAGGAACAGCAGTTTCCAGCCGCCGAGGCTGCGGCGGATGTTGAAGGGAAACGGCACTTCGTGCGGCAGGCTGGGGCTGGCGCTGGCGGGAAGGGTGTCGAGGAAGGCCTTGAGGTCGGCCACATCCTGCAGCTCGGCGTGGATGAACGAGGCGTAGGGGAAGGCGGGAAAGTAGTGCTGGCCTTTGGGCGAGACGCCGCGGGTCATGGCGTTGGCCAGATCGAGCAGGCTCCAGCCGCCGATGCCGTGATCAGGATCGGGCGAGATGTTGGGGGCGAGGAAGGTGCCGAACGGCGAGGGGAAGCGCTGGCCACCGCCGAGCACCAGCACGGCGTCGCCCTTGGCCTCGGGGGCGGCATGGCACGAGGCGCAGCCCCCCGCCCAGAACACCGCCTCGCCCCGTTGCGCGTCACCCGCAAGTCCGGCTACGGCGCTGGCGGGCAGCGGGCGCGGGGCGGTGACGACCCAGAAGGTAGCAAAGCCGAGGACGGCCAGCAGGGCAAGAATGGTCAGCAGGCGGCGCATCATTTTTCCTTGCGGCAGGGGCTGGATGCAAGAGCTAACGCGCGAGGGGCGGATTTCCAGCGCGATTTGCGCTCAGGGTCGCATCGCCCTGCCGCCGCCCGGCAGGGTCAGCCAGGCGGGCCAGCCCCAGATGCGCTCGATCACCACCAGCACCAGGCACAGCGCCACCACCCCCAGCACCAGCTTGACCCGCCCCATGCTCGGGGGGTGGCGGGCCCAGCGGGCCATGCGGACAAACCAGATCGGGTTCATGGCGGGCTCCTTCGCCAGGCAGCAAGCGCGTGCCAAGGATCGGCGCTGAAATGGCTTCTGGCAAGCCCCGATGGCGAGGGCAGCGCCCAGAGCAGGGTCGCGCCAAAGCGCGGGTCGGTGCCAAGCCGCCCGGCACCAAGCCGGGGGCAGCCAAGGGCCAGGCGCGCGGCGGTCAGGCTGGTGAACGCGAGGGCGCGCGGCGCAATCTGCGCTACCAGAGCCGCCAGCCGCGCGGGCGCATAGGCACCGGGCGGAATGTCGGCGTCCTGCCCGGCAACACCCTGCGCCAGATCGGTCAGGCCAAGGCCGAGGCTGGGCAGCAGGGCGTCTTCGGCGGGGGCAAGGCGGCGTGGGGTCAGGCTGGTCTCGGCCAGAAGCGCCCAGAAGCGGTTGCCGGGGCGGGCGTAGTAATGGCCCAGATCCGCCGACATCTGCCCCGGCGCGGTGCCGCAGAACAGGATATCAAGATCGGGCGCGACATGATCGGGCAGCATCGCCTTATCCGGTAAAGCGCACCTTGCCGATATAGGGCAGGTTGCGGTTGCGTTGTGCGAAATCAATGCCGTAGCCGACCACGAATTCGTCGGGAATCTCGAACCCGGTCCAGGTGGCACGGATATCGACCTCGCGTCGCGACGGCTTGTCGAGCAGGGCGCAGACTTCCAGCCGCTTGGGTTCGCGCGATTTCAACAGCCGCACCACGTGGCTCAGGGTAAAGCCGGTATCGACGATATCCTCGACCACCAGCACGTCGCGCCCGGCGATCTCGCCGCGCAGGTCTTTGAGGATGCGCACCTCGCGCGACGAGGTCATGGCGTCGCCGTAGCTGGAGGCTTCGAGAAAATCGACCTCGACCGGCAGGTCAAGCTCGCGCACGAGGTCGGCGATGAACACGAACGAGCCGCGCAGCAGCCCGACCACGATAAGTTGATTGGTGCCGGCAAAGAAGGCGGTGATGTCGCGCGACAGCGCCTCGACCCGTGCCGCGATGGCCTTGGCCGAGATCATCTGGTCGATGACATAGGGGCGTTGCGGCATGACGGCCTCTTGATTTCCGCCCAAGCTTTACTCAATACCCAAAGCCAAGTCACCCCAGATAAGGCCCCGCAATGCCGACGCACCACGAGACCAGGGCCCTGCCCTACAGCGCCGGTCAGATGTTCGATCTGGTCGCCGATGTCGAATCCTACCCGCGCTTTTTGCCGTGGACGGCGGCAGCGCGGGTGCGCTCGCGCACCCCAAGGGCGGCGGGGGGCGAGGTGCTGGTGGTCGATCTGGTGGTGTCGTTCAAGGTATTTCGCGAACGCTGGAGCAGCCGGGTGACGCTGGACCCGGCAGCAGGCAAGATCGACACCGAATACCTTGACGGCCCGTTTCGCTATCTGCGCTCGACCTGGTCGTTCCGCGATCTGCCGGGCGGCGGCTGCGAGGTTGAATTCTTTGTCGATTTCGAGTTCCGCAACGCGATTCTGCAAGGCATCATCGGTCTTGTCTTCAACGAGGCGATGAGCCGCGTGGTGCGGGCATTCGAGCGCCGCGCGCTTGAGTTGCACGGGGGCGCGGGCTGAACCCGTGCGAAAAACCGCGCCCGGCGCGGGATTTTGCCCTTCACGGGTGGCATTCCTCTGCTATCATGGGAAAAGCGCAACAACTCTGGCCTGCTCATGCCGCATCTTTCCCGCCGCCGACCAGTTGTCGGCATCATCGGCAACATGAACCTGCTGCACGAGAATTATCCGGTTCATGCCGGCGGCACCATGAATTCCGAGGCGGTGGCGCAGGTGGCGGGGTGCCTGCCGCTGATCATTCCGTCGGATCCGCATTTCGTCTCGGTGGCCGAGCTGCTGGATCTGTGCGACGGCTTTCTGCTGACCGGCGGGCGGCCCAATGTCCACCCGTCGGAATATGGCGAGGATGAAACCCCGGCGCATGGCGATTTCGACCGCTGCCGCGATGCCATCACCCTGCCGCTGATCCGCGCCTGCGTGGATCGCGGTCAGCCGTTCCTGGGCATCTGCCGCGGCTTTCAAGAGGTCAACGTGGCCTTGGGCGGCACGCTTTATCCCGAGATCCGCGATCTGCCGGGGCGGCTCAATCACCGGATGCCGCTGGAGGGCAGCCTGGCCGACAAGTTCGCCTTGCGCCACGCGGTGCGCTTTACCCCCGGCGGGGTGTTCGCGCGACTGATGGGGGCCGAGGCGGTGATGACCAACAGCCTGCACGGCCAGGGCATCAACCGCCCCGGCGCGGGCATCGTGATTGACGGCACCGCCCCCGATGGCACCGCCGAGGCGATTTATGTCGAGGGGGCAGCGGGCTTTACCCTGTCGGTGCAGTGGCACCCGGAATGGCACGCCAGCGCCGACCCGGTGTCGCGCCCGCTGTTCACCGCCTTCGGCGCGGCGGCGGCGGCATGGGCAGCCAGTGGCGCCGCGCGCAAGATCGCCTGAGCTTGCCTTTGCGGTCGTGTGGCGCGAAGGTGCCTAGGTTTCAGGAGGACAGCATGAAACGCAGCCGCGTCAATCAGATCATGGATCAGGCGGATGACTTCATCCGCTCGTTTGGTTTCACTCTGCCGCCGTTTGCCTACTGGACCCCGGCCGAGTTCAAGGCCCGCCCCGATGCCCGGCGCATCCGCGACTCCCGGATGGGCTGGGACATCACCGATTACGGTCAGGGCCGGTTCGATGCATTGGGGCTGTTCCTGTTCACCCTGCGCAACGGGCGGCTGGCCGATCTGCAACGCGGTGGCGGCATGTGCTACGCCGAAAAGCTGCTGATCTCGCGCCGCGATCAGCTTTCGCCGATGCACACCCATGCGATCAAGGCCGAGGACATCATCAACCGTGGCGGGGCAACGCTGGTGGTCGAGCTGTTCGGATCAACCGATGCCGGGCAGTTTGCCCCCGACCGTGGCGGCATGGTGCGCTGCGACGGGATCGAGCGCCGCTTCGGCCCCGGCGAAAAGCTGCGCCTGGCGCCCGGCGAAAGTGTCACCCTGATGCCGGGCGACTGGCATGCGTTCTGGGGCGAGGGCGGCGATGTGCTGATCGGCGAGGTTTCGACCGTCAACGACGATCTGACCGACAACATCTTTCGCGAGCCGATCGGGCGCTTTGCCGACATCGAGGAAGACGAGCCGCCGCGCCACCTGCTGGTCAGCGACTACGACCGCTGGCTAAGCTAAGTCGCCTCAGACCGGAACGTCGGGGCGATCACCGGCACCACCTTGGCCGGGGGGGCCTTTGCCTTGGGCACCGGCGGCACATTCAGGCGGGTGGGATAGCTGCCGTCCCGGTTCAGCACCACCACCTTGGCACCATCCGGCACCCGCGCGAACAGGTCGATGATGTCCTGATTGATCAGCCGGATGCAGCCCGACGAGGCGTTGTGGCCGATCGACTGCCAGTCCGGTGTGCCGTGGATGCGGTAGCCGTAATCGACGCCATTGCTGGCCAGATACAGCGCGCGCGCCCCCAGCGGGTTGGTCGGCCCGCCCGGTTGACCCTTTTCCCATTGTGCGAGGTCCGGTTTGCGGGCGATCATTTCGCGGGGCGGGGTCCAGGTCGGCCAGGTCTTGCGCTCGGCGATGGTGGCAACACCTGACCATTCGAACCCGGCCTTGCCGACCGCGATGCCGTAACGCAGGGCCTGGTTCTTGCCGGTCACCAGATAGAGCAGGCGCTGACCGGGGTCGATGATGATGGTGCCGGGGGTCTCGTCGGTGGCAAACCGCACGCTCTGGCGCTGAAATTCGACCGGCACCTTGTCGAGCGGAATGGCCGGCAGGGCGATGCCCGCGTCAGCGCTCGAGACATAAGCCCCGCCGATCAGTTGCGGGGTCGCGGGGGCGGCCAGCCCGGCGGTTCCTGCCGTCGGGTCCGGCACACAGCCGCCCAGCAGCGCGAGCAGCGCCCCGGCGGCCAGAAGGCGTCTTGATCCGATTCCCATTGCCGCAATCCCTTGTCGCATCGAAGGCCAGTTTCAACGCTTATTGTGCACAAGATCGCCGCCACGTCGAGGGCTGCGCTCAGGTCACCTTGGCGCGGGTCTGGTATTCGGGGCGGTCCCACAACCTGCCCTGCATCACCTCGGCCAGCACCGCGAGCGCGCGGGCCACATCAGCCGGGCCGATGTAAAGCGGGGTAATGCCGAAGCGCAGGATGTCGGGGGCGCGGAAATCACCGATCACGCCGCGCGCGATCAGGGCCTGCATGATGGCGTAGCCTTGCGGGTGGCGAAAGCTGACCTGACTGCCACGGCTCTGGTGGTCGCGCGGGGTGGCCAGCACCAGCTCGGGGCAGGTGGCCTCGACCCCCGCGATGAACTGGTCGGTCAGCGCCAGCGAGGCGGCGCGCAGGTCGGCCAGATCGACGCGGTCCCAGACATCAAGCGCCGCTTCCAGCGCTGCCAGTTGCAGCACCGGCGGGGTGCCGACCCGCATCCGCTCGATGCCGCGACCGGGGCGGTAGTGCGGATCAAAGGCAAAGGGCGCTTCGTGCCCCAACCAGCCCGACAGGGCGGGGCGCACCCGTTCAACGTGGCGCGGGGCGACGTAGATGAAGGCCGGGCCGCCGGGGCCGGAGTTGAGGTATTTGTAGGTGCAGCCGGCCGCGAAATCGGCCCCGGCCGCAGCCAGATCAACCGGCAGCGCACCGGCCGAATGGGCCAGATCCCAGACCGTCAGCGCCCCCACGGCGTGAGCGCGCGCGGTCAGGGCCGCCATGTCGTGCTTGCGCCCGGTGCGGTAATCGACTTCGGTGATCAGCGTCACCGCGACGGTCTCGTCAACTGCGGCCGCAATGGCCTCGGGGGCCACGGTCCTCAGGGTGTAGCCATCGCCCAGGGTGCGCACCAGACCCTCGGCCATGTAGAGATCGCTGGGAAAGTTGCCGTTATCCGACAGGATCACCCGCCGATCCGGGTTCATCTCCAGCGCTGACGCCAGCGCCTGATAGACCTTGATCGACAGGGTATCGCCCAGCACCACAGACCCGGGTTCCGCCCCGATCAGCCGCGCGATGCGGTCGCCCAGCCGGGCGGGCTGATCCATCCAGCCGGCCTTGTTCCAGCCGGTGATCAGCAGCTTGCCCCATTCCTCGGTGATGGTCTGCGCGACGCGGGCGCTGGCGGCGCGCGGCAGCGGGCCAAGCGAGTTGCCGTCGAGGTAGGTCACGCCCTGAGGCAGGTCGAACAGCGCGCGGGTGGCGGTGAAATCGGTGGTCATGGCGGTCTCCGTTTGATTGGCAGGGTGCCCGGTCCGGCGGTGGGGTTCAACCGGGCAATCGGGTGAACCCGCCATTCATTCCCTTTTTTCCCTTCCCCGGCGCGCAGCGACGGGGACGCGCCCGACCGCCCCCAGGC